>JBDHTS010000072.1:0-11518 GCA_039808845.1 Alphaproteobacteria bacterium
CAGATCGGCCCCTGACAGGCGGCAGTCGCGCAAATCGGCGCGGTCCAGAAACGCGCTCTGGATCTCCATGCCCTCCATGTCCTGGTTCAGGAAGGCCGCGCCGTTCGCCTTGACCGCCGTCAGCGAATAGGATTTCAGATTCGGCACATTGCGCAGGTCGTATCCGCTCAAATCCAGCCTTTCACCATGCCGTCCCGCCGTGCCTACCCACAGCGTATGCCGTTCGAGCAATTCCTCCAGCGTTTTATGAAGCGTGTCGAAGCTGGTGCCCATCGCCTGTTCGGTCAGGGCCTCGTCCAGATTGGTCCCCGACGTTTCCGCATGCTCCATCACCGCGCCCGCGATCACGGAAGCGTTCATGTTCGCGTTGGTCAGGGTCGCGCCGCTCATATCCGCGTTGCTCAGATTCGCGCCGCCGAAATCCGCCTCTTCCAGCTCGGCGTCCTTGATGTTGACCTGGGACAGGTCGGCGTCCGAGAAATCCGCGCGCGACGCGCGCGTATTGGCCATATTGGCGTCTTTCAGTTTCGCGCCCGTCAGGACCGTGCGGTGCGTCTTGCCGGCGATGCCGGGGCGCGTTTTTTCGGCGAGCGCGCCGTCCTCCCCGCGCTCCATGATCTTGCCCTCGCGCAGATCCGCGCCTTCGAGGTTCGCGCCGGTCAGATTGACGCCCGCCATGTAAGAGCCGCGGAAATCGGCCCGGCCCAGATCCGCGTTCTCGAAATTGGCGTTGCGGAGGTCGCAGGTGAAGAACGTGACGCTGCGAAATTTCCCGCTTGCCATATTCGATCCGATAAGAAGGGAGCCGGTGAAATCGCCCTGCGACAGATCGACGCCGCGGAAATCGAGATTGGACAGATCCTTAAACTTGACGACCGCCCGCGCGCCGCCGCGCACGCCTTTCAGGAATACGCCATGCTTTCTGACGATCTCGTTCAGGTCTTCCTGGCTGATTTTTTCGAGTTGAGGCTGCATGGCATAGGGGACCGTCTTTCACAGAGTATAACCTATGTTTGAAAACGCTGCAGGCGGAAAAAGAGTAACTGTCAGAGCATTCTGCACTCATCAAGACCCATCTCCCCCCTCCCGCTGCGCAGGAGGGGGAGGACTGACCGGTTTTAAATGCAGAAGGCTCTGCTGCGAAGAAGCGTCGTTTTCTTCGTGCTCTTAGTGGTGAAACTTCCGCAAAGCGGCCAGCAGGCCCGCCGTCGAACTGTCCGCACCGTCCGGCGCGCCGCCCTTGTCCATGGCGGAGAGAATGTTCTTCGCCAGCACCTTGCCCAGTTCCACGCCCCACTGGTCGAAGCTGTTGATGTTCCACAGGATGCCCTGCACAAATACCTTGTGCTCGTAGAGCGCGATCAGCATGCCGAGGCGGATGGGATCGAGCCGGTCGAACAGGATGGTGGTGGAGGGGCGGTTGCCCTCGAACACTTTCTGCGGATCGTTGCCGGAGGCGGCGAGGCCGCGCCCGTCCATCAGCGCCTGCGCCTGCGCGATCATGTTGGCGAGCAGCATGCGCTGGTGTTCTTGCAGGCCGTTCTCGATATTGACCGCCCCGATGAAATCGCAGGGGATCAGGGACGTGCCCTGATGGATCAGCTGGTAAAACGCATGCTGGCCGTTGGTGCCGGGCTCGCCGAATACGATCGGGCCGGTCTCGTAACCGACGCGGCGGCCCTGGCGGTCCACCGACTTGCCATTGGATTCCATGTCCATCTGCTGCAGGAACGCCGTAAAGCGGTGCAGATACTGGCTGTAGGGCAGGACGGCGATGCTGTCCGCGTTCCAGAAATTGCGGTACCACAGGCCGAGCAGTGCCATGATCACCGGCATGTTCTTGTCGAGCGGCGCGGTCTGGAAGTGCCTGTCCATCGCGTGGCCGCCCGCCAGCAGCTTTTCGAAATTGTCGAAGCCGACGGCAAGGCAGATCGAGAGGCCGATCGCCGACCACAGGCTGTAACGCCCGCCGACCCAGTCGCGGAACGGGAACATGTTTTCCGGGGCGATACCGAAGGCCTGCACGGCTTTTTCGTTCGTGGAGAGCGCTACGAAATGTTTCGCGATCGCGGCCTGGTCCTTGAGCGCCGCCAGCAGCCATTTTTTCGCCGTGTCGGCGTTCGCCATCGTCTCTTGAGTCGTGAAGGTCTTGGAGGCAACGATGAAAAGCGTGGTTTCGGGATCGCAGCCCTTCACCGTTTCATGGATATGCGCCCCGTCGACGTTGGAGACGAAGCGGACGTCGAGTCTGGTTTTGAACGGCTTCAACGCCTCGCACACCATATAGGGGCCGAGATCCGAGCCACCGATGCCGATGTTGACGACCGTTTCGATCGGCTTGCCGGTGTGGCCTTTCCATTGTTTCGACAGCACGCTTTCGGTGAAGGCCTTCATCTGTTTCAGCACGCCGTGCACGAACGGCATGACGTTTTCGCCATCGACCATCACCTTGTCCGCCGCAGGGCGGCGCAGGGCGGTGTGGAGGACGGCGCGGCCTTCGGATTCGTTGATCGCATCGCCTTCGAACATGCGGTCGCGCCAGCCCTCGACGTCGCAGGCGCGAGCGAGATTGACAAGGAGCGTCATCGTTTCCGCCGTCACGCGATGCTTGGAATAGTCCAGCAGCATCCCTTCATGGCTGACGTGGAAACGGTCGAAGCGTTGCGCGTCCTGCGCGAACAGGGATTTGATGGAAACGGATTCCATCGCCTTGCGGTGTTTCGCGAGGGCAACCCATTCCGGGCGCTCATTCAACATTGGGAAGGGCATCGATCGTGCGGGTTGGCTTGACATTGACGGGCTGTCCTACGAGTACGGTGGTCAGGTTATCGGGTTGAAGAAGGCGTTTCGCGGCGCGCTGCACATCCCCGGCCGTGACGGCGTTGAACAGGGCGGCGCGTTTATCAAGAAAATCGATGGGCCAGCGGTTGTATTGAATGTCCGACAGCATGTTGCAGATGCTTTCCGTCGAGGACATGGTCAGGGGCAGCGAGCCGATGATATAGGATTTCGCGGCTTTCAGTTCCTCCGGCGTCACTTTAGCCGTCTGCATCTTCTTCATTTCCTGCCGCATCAGGGTCAGAACCTGCGCCGCGTTCTCATTGTTGAAAGATGCCGAGATGGTGAATCCCTTGAGATGCTCCAACTCGTAAAAGCCGCTGTAGATGCCGTAGGTCAGGCCGCGTTTCTCGCGGATCTCGTCCATCAGCCGGGAGCCGAAGCCTGATCCTCCGAAAATGAAATTCATGACCTGGCCCGCGAAATAGTCGGGATCCAGATGACCGAAGCCCGGCTGCATCACGGTCATGACGGTCTGCGGAATGTCCTTTTTATACAGCGCGACCGTGCCGCCATTCTTCACCGTGCCGTCGGCCAGCAAAGGAGCGGAGGCCTTGCGTGGCAGCTTGCCGAACAATGTATCCAACCGTTCCTTCAGTTCTCCGGGCGTGATGTCCCCGGCCACGGAAACGATCAGGCGGTCGCGGGCGAAATGGGTTGCCGCGAAATTTTTCAGGTCTTCGGGCGTAATCGCCTTCAGCCCCGAAATCGTGCCGCCCGCGTTGCGCGCATAGGGATGGCCCGCGAAGGCCAAGTCATTGGCGATCCGCGCCGCCATCCAGTCCGGATCGGTGAGGGACGACCGGATCCGCGCGATGTTCGCCGCCTTCATGCGGTCCAGCGCGTCCTGATCGAAGCGCGGCTCGGCCAGCGCCAGCTGCAACAGACGGAAGGCCAGATCTTTATGACGGGTCAGGGTTTTGACCCTGCCGCCGAACACATCGCGCGAGGAACTGAAGCTTAAATCGATGGAATTATCGGTCAGAAGCTTCTGGAAGGTCTGGCTGTCATAGGGACCCGCGCCTTCGTCGAACGTATTGGACGCCAGCTGCGCCAGGCCCTGCCTGTCTTGAGGATCATAGGCCGCGCCGCTTTCCCGGAACTGGAAATGCAGGGCGATGATGGGAAGCGAATGGTCCTCCGCCAGCCAGGCCGTAATCCCGCTCTCGCTGGTCACGCTCTGGATATCGAGCACCTTGCCCTTGGCCGTGATTTCCCGCGCCTCGGCGGGCGGGGCAATCGCCAGGCAGAAGAGAACGAGCACGGCATGAAACCGTTTCAGAATGGTCATGGCGCGGCCTCCGGCTTGGCGGCGGGCAGCATGAAGCCCGTGACATAAGGCCTGCGGGCGAAATCGTCGGGATTCAGGAAGCGCTTCGCCACGTCCTGCACCTGCGCCGGCGTCACCTTGTCGATCAGGCTGGGCCAGATCTCCGCGTCTTCCAGCTTTCCGCCCGTCACCAGGATGCGGCCAAGGATCATCGCCGGGCCCATCAGACTGTCGCGCGCGAAGACCGACGTATCGCGAACGCGGATGCGCGCTTCTTCCATTTCCTTATCCGTCACGCCTTTTTCGATCAGCAGGCGCAGCTGCGCGTCTATCGCCTTGCCCAGCGTATCCATGCTTACACCCTCGACCGGCACGGCGGAGATCCACAGCACGCCGTCATCCCAGGCGAACGGGTCGTAATCCAGATCGATGGAGGAGGCGAGTTTCTGATCTACGGCCAGCGCCTTGTACAGGCGCGTCGCCGCGCCGCCGTCCATGATTTCCTGCAGCACGTCGAGCGCCAGGGCGTCGTCGCGGCTCTGCCGCAGGCTCGGCACCCGGTACAGGCGCTGCCAGGTCGGCTGCTGGATGTCCGGACGCTGCATCACCAGCTGGGGCAGGGCCAGCATCGGCGGCACTTTCGTCCAGTGCCGTTCCGGCACGTCGCGGGCAGGGATGGTGCCGAAGGTGCGATTGGCCAGCGGTTCCAGCTCCTTCGCCGTTATGTCGCCGGACACGACCAGAATGGCGTTGTTCGGGGTGTACCATTTCTTGTAGAAGGCCATGACGTTGTCGCGCGTCAGGGCATCGACCTCGTTGAACCAGCCGCCGACCGGATTGCCGTAGGGATGGTTGACGAACAGCATCGCCTTCATCTGTTCGCCGAAATAGCCGCGCGGATCGTTCTCCGTCCGCTCCCGCCGTTCCTCCAGCACCACATTGCGCTCGGACAGAACGGCGTCGGGCGGGAACAACAGGCCGCGCATGCGGTCGGCTTCCATTTCCATGATTTCCGGAAGATGCTCGATCGTGACTTTCTGATGATAACCGGTGAAATCCTGCCCCGTGAAGGCGTTGTCGTCCCCGCCCATCGCCTTGACGCGGGTGGAGAATTCGCCCGGCGGCACATGCTCCGATCCCTTGAACATCAGATGCTCGACGAAATGCGCGAGGCCGGACTGGCCCCGGTCCTCGTCCGCGCCGCCGACGCGGTACCAGACCATCTGCGCCACGACCGGTACGCGGTGGTTGGGAATGACGACGACCTGCATGCCGTTGATCAGGGAAAACGTTTCGGCGTTGAAGACTTTTTCGACCGGTCTGGATGCCACGGCCTTGGCGGCTGCGGGCGGGGCCTTTGCCTGAGGGGCAGGTTGTGCGTGCGCGGGCAGCGCGAGCAGCAGAAGGGCAAGGAAGGCAGATGGTGCGCGCATGGATCAGGGCCGGTTCGTTTTTTGGAAAGCGAAGATTATTCTTCCTTCGCCGGGGTTTTGCCTGCCGTGACCGGTTTGCCCTGGGCCGCATTTTTCTCAAGCCGTTCCGCTTCCGCCTTCGCGTCGACCACGCTGGCGGCGGGGGGCTGCGTCTTGCCGAGGCCGAGAATCTTTTTTACGGCGGTCTGCTTCGCGGGCGGCATGGCGGCGGTTTCGCGGTCGACGACGTTACGGATATCGGGCCGGGCGGCATCAGCCCCGGCCTGTTGCAGCAGGACCTGTTCTCCCGTGCCAAGTCTCGCGCCATTCGAGGCCTGGCCGCCGAAAACGGTCGTAGCCGCCTGTTGCTGGGTTGCAGCCTCCTGCGGGCGCGGAGCGCCGGGGCGCGGCGGGCGCAGGGCGTAATCGGGCGGCATGGCCAGCGGCGCCCGGCGCACAACGGCGAATTCGTCCGGCGCGGTGCGTTCCAGCCCCAGCTCCTTCTTCGCGTTTTCGCAGGCCGTCAGGACCAGCAGGGAGACGGCGATAAAATGAAATCTATTGATCCGCATGTTTTTGCTCATAATGGTTCGCGTTGGTTTTGCGCGCGGCCAAGAATAACCCATCGAAAACGATCAGCGCAATCCCGACCACAATGGCGGAATCCGCGATGTTGAAGGCCGGCCAGTGAATTCCCGCAATGTGGAAATCCAGAAAATCAACCACGGCGCCGAAGCGCAGGCGGTCGATGACGTTCCCGACGGCCCCGCCGATCACGCTGCCGATGGCCAGGGCCATCATCCGGTTTTCGGCCCTGAACAGCCAGAAGCAGAACAGGGCGGCGATGCCCAGCGAGACCAGCACGAACAGGATGGGCGGCAGGGGTTCGCCATGGTTGAACAGGCCGAAGCTGACGCCGCGGTTCCAGACCAGGACAAGGTTGAAAAAAGGCAGGATTTCCCGGGATGCGCCTTCAAGGCCCAGGGCAGCCTGCTTGCTCGCCTGGTCGGCGATCAGAATCGCCGCCGCCATGGCCAATCCGTAGAAGACACGTCCTGTGGTCATGCCAGAGGTTTTAGCGCAGGCCCGTCTTAAAGTAAAAGGGTGAAATCGAAGCGGGATTAAGGCCATTTCGTGGCTTCAGACCGGAACATTGGCGCTGTCCATATCGATGGCGAGCGTGGGTTGGCCCATGGCATAACCAAGACTCGTCGCGAGGATAATCGCGCCCATGCACAGAATTGTCGCCAGAATGGCCTGCATCACGCTCGTCCCGCCCCTTTCAAGAATCAGCGCTTCCAGATCCTGGGCGCTTCGGTGCCTGTTCTTTTCAAAGAATTCGACGGTATGGTGGAAATAGAGCGATTTCAGCAGCAGCGCGAAAATGAAATTGCCGACGCCGTAACCGCCCGAAAGTTTCAGATGAAAGAATTCCTCGCAGAAGGACAGCAAGGCGATAATGCCCGTCCAGACGGCGGCATGCGCATACATCTTGCGATAGCCCAGCCAGGCGGGGACCATGAAAATCGCCAGCCAGTTCCAGTGCATGCGCATCATCCTGCGCGGATCGCGATTCGCCTTGATGCAGTCGATCGACCAGATCTTTTTGTAATAGTCGTAATTTTTGCCGATGAAGGCACGCGTGTTCGGCGCGTCGATAAAGGCGTCGAAATCGAAAGTCTTGTCCAGCCTGGTCACGCCGCTTTCCTCTGCTGCAGGAAATAACGGACGGCGTCGGCGCAGCGGATGCACAGATCCTTACGCTCCTTGTCCTCGCCGACTTCGGGCAGGATCTTCCAGCACCGTGCGCATTTGTGGCCTTTTGCATCATCAAAAATCACAGTTAATATTCTATTCTCGCCATCAGGGAAAAGGAAAATTTCGCTGGGGTTACGTTCGATATTGATGGACACTTGAGAAACGATACAAACTTCTGCAAGAAGCGCTTCAGCTTCAGTTTTGTCTTTTGGAAGCCAGCTTGAATCTTTCTCCATTACATAAATAATAGGAGCCGCCTCTAAGGATGCTCCGATGGCTTTATCTGCTCTTTTGGGCTCCAGAGTTCTTAAAACAGCAGCGCGAGCTAATCGAATTTTTTCCCATTTTTGAGCAAGTTTTTCGTCTCTCCATTCTTTAGGAACAACCGGGAACGTCCTTAAATGGATGCTTTCACCCTTGCCGAAAACGGGCGGGCAGTGGCTCCAGGCTTCCTCGGCCGTGTAGGCGAGGACGGGGGCGAGCCAGCTGCACAGGCATTCGAAAATATGGGCGAGGACCGTGCGGCAGGCGCGGCGCTCGAACAGGTCCGGGCGGTCGCAATAGAGGCGGTCCTTGCGGATGTCGAGATAGAAGGCCGAGAGGTCGACGCAGAAATTATGCACGGCGTGGACCATGCGGTTGAATTCGTACGCTTCGATATGTCTGCGGACGACGCTGTCCATCTGCGCCAGCTGATGCAGGGTCAGGCGTTCCAGTTCGGGCATCGCGGCGACGTCGTCAACCCGTTCGCTTTCGCCGAACCCGTCCAGCGCGCCGAGCAGGAAGCGGAAGATATTGCGCAGGCGGCGGTAGATATCGGCCGTGTTTTTCAGCGTGTCCTTGCCGATGCGGATGTCCTCGCTGTAATCGGACAGGAGCGCCCACAGGCGCACGATATCCGCGCCGTATTGCGCGATCATCTCGTTCGGGTCGACCACGTTGCCGAGCGATTTCGACATCTTGTAGCCTTTTTCGTCGAGCACGAAGCCGTGGGTCAGCACGGCCTTGTACGGCGCATGGCCGCGCGTGCCGCAGGATTCCAGCAGCGACGAATGAAACCAGCCTCGATGCTGGTCCGAGCCTTCGAGGTAGAGGTCGGCGGGCGAGGGCAGGCCCCGGGCCTCCAGCACGAAAGCATGGGTCGAGCCGGATTCGAACCAGACGTCGACGATGTCGAAAATCTGCTCGTAATCCTCGGCTTTATAGTCCGTTCCCAGGAAATCCTGCGCGGGGCGCGCCCACCAGGCGTCGGAGCCTTCCGCCTCGAACGTATCGCCGATGCGTTTCAGGACACGCGGGTCTTTCAGCACCTCGCCGGTCTGTTTATGCACGAACAGCGCGATCGGCACGCCCCAGGCCCGCTGGCGGGAAATGCACCAGTCCGGGCGCTGCTCGATCATCGCGCGGATGCGGTTTTCGCCCTGGGACGGCACCCAGCGGGTTTCGGCAATGGCTTTCAACGCCTGCTGGCGCAGCGTCCTATATTCCCTCTCCCCCCCGGGGAGAGGGTCAGGGTGAGGGGCGGTCCGGCTGGCGGATTGGCTGGATAGAGGGGCGCTCTGGGTCTTCCCCTCACCCCTTCCCTCTCCCCGGGGGGGAGAGGGGGAGAAATTTTCGTCCAGCGCGATGAACCATTGCGGCGTCGTGCGGAAGATGACAGGGGCCTTCGAGCGCCAGCTATGCGGGTATTCGTGTTTCAGGTTGGCCTTGGCGAGCAGCGCGCCCGCCTGGTCGAAGGCCTTGATGACGGCGAAATTCGCCTCGCCCGTTTCGCCCTTGTCGTTGTAGATCGGCAGGCCGGCGAAGAGCGGCACGTGGTCGCGCATCCGTCCGTCGTCGGTGACATTGTCCGGGATGTCGCGCGCGCCGAAATATTTCATATAGAGGTAATAATCGTCTTCCCCATGGCCGGGGGCGATATGGACGAAGCCCGTTCCCGTGTCTTCGGTCACGAAATCGCCGGACAGGGCAGGGACGTCGAAATCGTATCCCTGGCCCCGCAAAGGATGCGCGCAGACCATGCCGTCAAGGTCGGACCCCTTGAAGGTCATTTCCTCGTCCCAGCGTTCGATCTTCGCCTTCGCCTTGACGTCTTCTGCCAGTTTTACGGCCAGCAGCAGGCGGTCGCCGGGCTTCGCCTTCGAATCCGCCGCGACGGATTTGACATCATACAGCGCGTACTGGATGTCCGGGCCGAATGCGATGGCGCGGTTGGAGGGCAGGGTCCACGGCGTGGTCGTCCAGATAACGACGCTCGCGTTTTCCAACGGTTTGTGCCGCGTATGGACGACGGGAAACTTCGCCCAGACCGTCACCGATTTATGCTCTTTATATTCAACCTCGGCCTCGGCCAGCGCGGTCCTTTCGACCGGCGACCACATGACCGGCTTCACGCCGCGATAGAGCAGGCCGTTGAGAAGAAACTTGTGGATTTCCCGCACGATCTGCGCTTCCGCCGCGACGGTCATGGTCAGATAGGGATGCTTCCAGTCGCCCGTCACGCCCAGGCGCTGGAATTCCTCCGCCTGGATATCGATCCATTTCTGGGCGAAGGCGCGGCATTCGGCGCGGAAATCGAGCACCGGCACATCGTCCTTGTTCTTCTTTTCCTCGCGGTATTTTTCCTCGATCTTCCATTCGATCGGCAGGCCGTGGCAGTCCCAGCCAGGGATGTAAGGCGCATCGTACCCCATCATCTGCCAGGCGCGGTTGACCACGTCCTTCATGATCTTGTTCAGCGCGTGGCCCATATGGATGTGCCCGTTGGCATAGGGCGGGCCGTCATGCAGGATAAAGGGCTTGCGGCCCTTCGATGTTTCCCGGAGCCGGGCGTAAAGGCCGATCTCCCGCCATTTCCCCAGGATTTCCGGCTCCTTCTTCGGCAGCTCGCCGCGCATGGGGAACCCGGTCCTCGGCAGGAAGACGGTCTCTTTATAAAAGTCCGCGCTGGATTTGGGGTCGGTCATGTCGTCGATTTCCGGTTTAAAGCATCATCCGCAGGCAAAAAATCAGTCCCGGCCCCTATATCAAGGCCGGGGCGGTAATTCGGAGGATCGGGGACATGGCCGCTGTCATAAGACGCACTATTGCCGCTGAGCCCGATAAAATCAAGGAAAGGTTGGAGGGTAAGGGCGGAGCTATCAGTTCGTTTGCCGGGATTTTTGATTTTTTGCCGTTCGGGCACGGTGTTCAATAGTTCGTTTGATGGAATTTTGGGGTTTTTGAGTGGTCGGGCGAGTTTGGCGAACATACATCTCTCTTTTCGGAGGCATCTTTTTTGTGTCTGCCGATTTAAAAACCATCATGTGAAAGCTTACTATGAATATGAATTATTTCCTAGAAATATTATTAAATATGACAAACAAAAAATT
Source organism: Alphaproteobacteria bacterium (assembly GCA_039808845.1). Taxonomy (GTDB): domain Bacteria; phylum Pseudomonadota; class Alphaproteobacteria; order Micavibrionales; family Micavibrionaceae; genus JBDHTS01. Next base: position 10,650 of record JBDHTS010000072.1, read on the forward strand.
GTTAATAAAGCGTTAATAAAAGGATGGTAACTTTGTTTAATATGAATAGCATAGATACAGGCTGGAAAGGTCCTTTTAAACGTTGTATATCCTTTATCAGGGATATATTCGCCATGGGCGCATTGAAGAAAACAGCTTACGCATTCAGCCGGATTCTGACTTCTTATGATGGAGACACCATAAGGTATTCAGAATCTAATCGGCATGAAAAATTGATGCGAAAAATTGAAAGCGGCCCAGAACGCGATATGTTGAATTTCTATAAGGATTTATCCAGCGCGATGTCTACATGGAAAACAAATCGCTCCCTCAAAAAGTAGAAGACGACACCGGAAGTACGCTCGAAGATTTAGGTGTTGAGCCTGAACTTGTTCGTGCCGTTTCAATTGCGCTAAGAAAAAGTTTTAGCGGTCCTCTGCCTCCTTCGGAAGATTTTGCTGCTTATGAGGCAACGTCTCCCGGAACTGCGGAAAGAATTGTTGTTTTCATGGAAAAAGAGCAGGTGCATAGACACGGAGTTGAAGAACGTTCACTAAAATTAAAAGAAAAGGAAACTCTACGCGGCCAAATAATGGCTTATAGCATAGCTGTTTTGCTGGTTGGCGGTGCTATCTACGCATCATTTTTAGGCCAAACCGTTATCGCAGGATTGTTTTTAGGCGGTGCTGCTCTTGGCGCTGTAAAACATTTGATTGACGGCAGAAAAGAAAATCCGGACGTTTAATTTCTTCATAAGGTTATGGAATTGTAAACCGCCAGCGCCGCCGGAATGGTGAACAGGGCGAAGACCGTGCTGGCCAGAACCACCGGCGCGGCGCGTTCGGGGTGGAGGTTGAGGGTGGCGGCGTAGGCGACCAGGTTGCCGGCCA
>JBDHTS010000073.1:0-11423 GCA_039808845.1 Alphaproteobacteria bacterium
TTATTACGGCAAACTAAGGTTTTTTCTAAACCGGATAAAGCTGGGCATTTCTGACGGCCATTTGAGCAATGGCGGTTCCGGAATCGCATTTGAACGTCATGTTGATCCTGAGCCGCAATTCCGTCCATCCGGAAAGATATTCGAGTGCTGGCGTTTTCAGATGCAGCGCGCGCGATCCGCTGGCCGAAATCATTTCCGTGACGGCAAGCGTGTCGAAACTGCGCCGCGCATTGTCAACGGCGAAGGATGAGGACTGGTTGCGCAGCTCGATGCTGGCCTCATACCAGACTCCCGTCCCGGAAAAACTGTCGAGCGCGATTTCCGCCTCGGCCACATAGGATGTGCCGATTGACAATCCGGACGTCACCGACTGGCGGATAGACAGCCGTTCGCCCGTGCTGAGGCCCGATCCATAGTTCACGGCCATAACCTGCTTGTCCTGACCGTTCTTGGACAGGGTTTTTGTGCCGGACGCTGTATTCGTCTCGGATGTCCATCCGGCCGCCACACTGCCTATCGTATTTGACCCCACCGTCCCGCCTGTACCTGCAAGGCCGGAGTTCGCCAGAAGGTTTCCGGCGTTCAGGGAAAATCCGTTGCGTCCATAGACAGATCCCAGCGCCTGATCAAGACTTTGAGACATGACGAACCCTCCCCACGGGGAAGGGTGGATGCCGTCATAGGAATAGCCGGATTTCCAGTTGCGCGTGGAAGGATCGGTCACATCGGCATAATAGTCCCAGACGATGACATTCGCCGAAGCCTGCGCCCTGATCCAGGTATTCAGGCTTTCACGGGCGTCTTTCATCGTCGACGTGTCCGCGTCGCGGGGTGGCACGGTTCCCAGAACCGCTTTTTTGCCGAGCGTGCCGGTGATATAGCCGATAATGGCGGTCAGATTGGACTGGATCGTGCCGTTGGCGACGCTGGCCGAAATATCGTTGGTCCCGCCCATCACGACGAACAGCGTTCCGCCGATGCCGGGCAGATCGATCGCCTTGCGGTTGTTCATGTCCGTCGTAGAATTGCCGCCAATGCCGCGGTTCAGGTTGTGATTGAACGTATATCGTTGACCAGACAGCATATTGAGGCTGCTGACATAGCCCTGCGCCAGATGGCTTACGACCGCGCCCCTGGTTTTATAGGCTGTGCCGCCGGAGGTGTAGATCCCGAAACCCTGCGTGTCCGCGCCGATCGTGAAGCTGTTCGTTCCCGTATTCGTTGCCGTGTAAACCGTATTGTTGACCTGGGTCATGCCCTGAACGCCCCAGATATACACGCTGTCGTCTGTTGAAAAGCCATGGCCATTCTTTGTGACCGCCCCTGGATTGGCTTTTGTGAGGGCGGAAATGCCGGACGCGCCCGACGTGCTGTTGGAAGACGATGCGCCCGTGATGGAATCCCCGAAAATAACGAGCGTCTGCGGCGACGAATCGACGGAAGCCGCGCTCCTGATTCCCTGTTTCATATATCCTGGCCTGATCAACACAGCTGTCTCCTTTGCAAATGGAACGAAAAAAGGCGGACCCCGAAAACGGAGTCCGCCTGTGTACGGAGACCACTATATACCGGAACGCGTCAGGATCTTAGAAAAACCGCCGCCGCATTCCTTTGTATGGGTTACGCATTCAGCCACTCTATCATTCCATTGGCTGCCGCGACTCCCGTTGCAAATGCAGCCTGCAACAGGTAGCCGCCCGTCGGCGCCTCCCAGTCCAGCATCTCGCCGGCGGCAAAAACGCCGGGCAGTCTGCGGAGCATGAAGTTTTGATCCAGTTCCTCAGGAGGAATGCCGCCCGCCGATGAAATGGCGCGATCGATGCTGAACGGGCTTTCCAAAGTCACCGGAACGGCCTTGATCAAGGCTGCCAGATCGTCCGGCACCAGCGCCGATACGTTGCCGTCCGCCTCCCGCAACAGCCCGATGGCTGCGGGCGAAAGTCTCATGGCTTTCCGCATCCAATTCGAAAATGAATCCCGCCCGCGTTGCGCTTTCAGTTTTTCCGCCAGCGCCTGCAGTGCGGTTCCGGGACGCAGGTCGATTTCAATGGCAGCCTTGCCCCGCGTCAGGATTGCATCGCGCAGATGCGGCGACAGGGCGTAGACCGCGCCGCCCTCGATGCCATTGCGGGTCAGCATGATTTCTCCACGAACACTATGGCATTCATGGGAAAGGACGGCGGGCTTGAGCGGCTGCCCGGCAAATTTTTCGGCGAACACGCTTGACCAGCTGACATTGAATCCGCAATTCGCGGGCATCAAGGGCGCAATGCTTACGCCTTTTTCCTTCAGAATGTCCGTCCACATTCCGTCCGATCCCAGTCCCGGCCATGACGCGCCGCCCATGGCGAGCAGCGCGGCGTCCGCGTGAACGATTTCTGCGCCTTCAGGGTGACGGAACGTCAGCCCTCCATCCTCGGAAAAGCCTTTCCATTCCCAGAACATCCTGAATTGCACGGACAATTCCCGCAGCCTTTTCAGCCATGCCCTGAGAAGAGGGGAAGCTTTAAAGCTTTCAGGAAAGACGCGGCCGCTTGAGCCGATAAAGGTCGGCTGCCCCAGCCCTTCGCACCATTCCCGCAACGCATCGGGAGGAAAGGACTCGATAACCGGACGAAGCCAGGATTGAGCCTCTCCATACCGTTCCATAAAGGCGGGCAGAGGTTCGGAATGCGTCAGATTCAGCCCGCCGCGCCCGGCCATCAGGAATTTCCGCCCCGGCGATGGTTTCCGCTCGTACACCGTCACGGCATGCCCCGCGCGCGCCAGCGCTTCCGCCGCCATCAGCCCGGCGGGCCCGCCGCCGATAACGGCAACGTTACAAGAGGAAACAGAAATCATTCCAGATTACACATTTTATTATCAGCGCTTCGCTCGAACCTCCCTGCACATCTAAACGTTAGCCAAGCAATGTTCAACGTATCTGAAAAGGGGAAATCGATGGTTACGCAATCTAACCGCATGCGGGGAGGCAGGCATCTATCCAGAAACTGGATCTGGCCTGCCCTGATCGTTCTGGCCCTTGCCGTCGGGGCGATCATTTACAATTCCGGAAGAAACGAAAACGCCGCAATCGAACCCGCGAGCGGCCTGACGAGCACTGCGGCCACCACGAATGAAAACGCGAATCCGGCGGCAACCTATCCATGACTTCCGGGTTATGAGGCGTCTATTGTTCAACGATGAGGGCAACCGGGCCAGCAACAGGGGCGGCGTTTTCCGCCTGCGAGGTCTGAGCGCGCCCTTTCGATCCGGCGGCTTCTCGTTTCCGGCTTTCTCGCGGATTCGATCCAGCATATCCACTCGTTGCGGGCGAGCGGCGTGGTATCTTCCCACACCGTCAGCGCGCCGGGATCGGAAACGAGAACCTTTTGCAGATCCGCAGGCATTTTATGGACCACGCCGGCGGCAATCTCTTTTTTGCTCATGGGATTATTATAGCCCGGATATTCCCCCGGACGTACAGATTCCCGCCGTATAATCGCCCGTGAAATTCCAGGCTTTTAGCGGCTTCTGTTCAGCCATTTCGCCAGGACAGCAGGGTAGAGCGCGAAGGATACGCCGAAGACGATGTGCGCAGCCCAGTTCCAGAACATCGGCACTTCGCGGCGCCATATGTCGACACCCTGAAGCGCGTTCATGACGATCGGCACGAAAACATACGTGTCGATCATGCTGACCGCCGCCACGATAATTCCGGTGATCAGGGCTTTTGCCGGCGTCGTGACACGGGTGAAGGCCGCCACGATCCCGAAAACAACGCCCCAGGCAAGGCCCACCAGAACATGAAGAACCAGCCCCGCGAGGAACGCCGGGGCATTAAAGCCGATCAAAGCGCTTTCCCCGTAAATCGCCGAGCCAATGACCTGCACCGGATAGATCGGGCCCTTGCCGAGGAAGACAGTGAAAACGAGCATGACAACGGCGGCCATGATCAGGGAAGCCAGCACGCTGGTTATCGCCGCCGCGATGACGGCGTCACCCATCGAGGACGATTGCACGGATTGATTGTTGAAAGGCGAGGTTTGGGCGGTTGTCATGATTTTCTCCTGTGTAAACAGAACTGTTTCCCTATGCCCCCTTGAGTAAACAGTTCCGTTTACTTTGTCAAGCGGCAGGTGCTATAATGGGAAAATGAAGAACTCGACTGCTCCTATGCCGCCGACCCGGACCGTCAAGCGCGACGAGATCATACGGCTGGCCTATGAGGTCATCGATGCCCACGGTTTCTATGAAACGGGGGTGGACAGGCTCTTCACGGATTCAGGGATTTCCAAAAGGACGGTCTATAAATATTTCCGTTCCAAGGAGGAACTCATCGCCGCGGCGATCGGCTATTACCGGCAGAAGACGCTGGACGCCATCGCGGCCGAATTGAGCCGCCGCGGCGGAACGGCCCAGGATAAATTGCTGGCCCTGTTCGACATGAAGCGGCAGGAACTGAGCGCCGCCGATTACTCCGGCTGTTTCGCCATTAACGCGCGCCTTTTCTATGACGGCGACCAGCCCGAAATTCATGAAGCCTGCGCGGATTTTCTGCGTTCCGTTCAGGATCTCATCCAACAGCTGTGCCGCGAAGCCGGATGCGCGAAACCCGCCGCCACGGCGAAACAGATCATGGTCCTGTTCACCGGCCTGATCGTCCACGGCCAGTCGCAACGCGACCCGGATGCTGCGCGTCTGGCGAAAGAGCTGGTGCGGACGCTTATCACAGCGGTCCATCCGCCGAAGTGAGGAAATAGTATAAACTTGATATCTTGTGACTTTGATATCTCAATCGCTTCACGAATTTTATTAGGCCGTCCTTTCAAAATAATAAAAGGAATGGCGCGCGGAGAAAATGATCCCTGGAGAGACAAATCGGGCCGGATACGGGGGGAGAAGATCACGCTGCCGGTAGGATAAGAATGGCCGGAGAAGACTGGGAACGCTGGGCTTTTGAGGGATGATGCTATAACCGGAGACTTGGTTCTTATCGGTCAAATGGCGGAAGAGGTGGGATTCGAACCCACGGAGGGCTCGCACCCTCGCCGGTTTTCAAGACCGGTGCCTTAAACCGCTCGGCCACTCTTCCTGGTTATCTTCTGCATAGCCGAAACCGGGGGAGCAGGTAAAGCTTCACGTAAAGCTTCACATGGGGCGAAGCTTCTTATATATGTGGAGAATTGGATATCGGAGGCAGGGGGGCGATCGACCAATGTCGGGGCCGTCTGCCATAAGCGATCGAGGAGCGTTCCCATGCACCAAGCCACTGCCGCCGCCGTGCCCACCATTCCGTCCGTCACGCCCGAGGAAGCCGCGCACTGGCTTCGCAGCGGCGAGGCCGTCCTGATCGACGTGCGGGAGGAAAACGAATACAGCCAGGCCCGCATCGAGGGGGCGGTCCTGGTGCCGCTGTCGCGTTTCAACGTTTTCGAGGTCGCCGAGGCGTCCGGCGGCAAAAAAGTCATTTTCCAGTGCCGCAGCGGCCGCCGCGCGGAGAAAACCTGGGCCTATTACACCAAGGCGACGAAGCGCCCTGCCTGGTGCATGGAAGGCAGCCTGCAGGGCTGGATAGAGGCGGGATTGCCGGTGGTCGAGGACTGACGCCCGCGTCAGATTCCCGCCATGGATTTTTATATTTCCAAGATTCTCTGGATTTTGTTTCCGCCCCTGAACCTGGTCGTGCTGCTACTCCTGACCGGGCTGCTGATGATCTATTTCCGCAGGCGGCGGGGGGAGACGGTTTTATGGGTAGGAATCTTTTCTTTCATCCTGTGCGGGGTTTTCCCGACCGGCTACGTCCTGCAGGCGCATCTCGAAGGGCTTCACCGCAGGGCCGATGTCCCGAAAGACATCAAAGGCATCCTGTTGCTGGGCGGGTCTTTCGACGTCGGCCTGTCCCAGGCGCGCCAGACTCCCACGCTCTACGGTTCGGGGGAACGGGCGACCGAAGCGCTGCGGCTGCTGCGCGAACATCCCCGCGCCGTGCTCCTGTTCAGCGGCGGCAACGGCACGCTGGACAGCAGCCTGTCCTCCGAGGCCGACGTGTTCCGGCGGTTCGCGGAAGGCCAGGGCGCGGACATGAACCGCGTTTATTACGAGACAAGATCCCGCAACACCTATGAAAACATTCTGTTCAGCATGTCCGTCGCCCACCCTGCGCCGCGGGATACATGGGTCGTCGTGACATCAGCCGCGCACATGCCGCGGGCCATTGCCGTCATGCGCAAGCAGGGATGGCCGGGCGTCATCCTTCCCTATCCCGTCGATTACCAGACATCCGGAACCCGTGCCGATTTCCGGCCCAGCGCCGATATTCTCGGAAACTTCGCGGCCATGCACCAGGCGATGCGGGAATACATGGCGCTCTTTTCCTACCGTATCGGTGGAAAAATCGATTCCGGGCTTGGAGACTGAACGTCCGCTCGGCTATGATTCCGGCAATGTCCAGACAAGCCGTGTTCTGCCTTTTTCTTGCCTTCGCCATGGCGGCGTTGCCGTCATTCGCGCAAGGATCCATGCCGTTTGACGCATGGCTGGCCGCGTTCCGCACCGATGCGCTGCGCCAGGGCATTTCCCGGGACACGCTCGATAACGCGCTGACGGGAATCCAGCCAAACAAGCGCGTGCTGGAACTCGACCGGAAGCAACCGGAAAGCCGCGTCAGTTTCGACCGCTACCGCCGCAACGTCGTCACGGCGGAGCGCTTGCGCCAGGGGCGCGAACTGATGCGGATCCATGCCGCCGAACTGCGCCGGACCGGCGCGCATTATGGCGTGCAGCCGCAATATATCGTCGCCCTCTGGAGCATCGAGACCAGTTTCGGCAAAAACACGGGCGGATTCGACATCATTCCAGCGCTGGCGACGCTGGCCTGGGAAGGGCGGAGGGCCGAATTTTTCCGCGGCGAATTGATGGATGCGCTGCGTATTCTGGACGAAGGTCATATCAGCCTGGCGCAGATGCGCGGCTCCTGGGCCGGGGCGATGGGCCAGAACCAGTTCATGCCGTCCAGTTTCATGCGTTTCGCGGTCGACGGAGACGGAGACGGGCGGAAGGACATCTGGACGGATACCGCGGACATCTTTGCCTCCACCGCCAATTATCTGTCCCGCAGCGGCTGGCGCGGAGACGAGCGGTGGGGGAGGGCGGTCAGGCTGCCCCCGCGGTTCAAAACCTCCCTGATCTCGCATGAGATCAAGAAACCTGTGGCCGAATGGTCGCGCCTCGGTGTCAGGCTTCCCGATGGGAATCCATTGCCCCATGCGCCGGGCGTTATGGCCTCCATCGTCGCGCCGGACGGGCCGCACAACGCTTTCCTGACTTATAATAATTTCGACGTTTTCCGGAAATGGAACCGCTCCAACTCCTTTGCCCTGTCCGCCGGGATGATCGCGGACGGCATCGCAGGACCCTGATTCATGAAACGCCTGTTCGCCCTGTTTGTTGCATTGCTTGCGCTTTCCGGCTGTGCCGAGACGCAGTTCACCTCTCATGTGGTCAAGCGCATCGCCCCTCCGGGGCAGAATGAGGGAATGTTCAAGGTCGGCAAGCCATACAAGGTGGACGGGACCTGGTATTACCCGAAGGAGCAGTATGAATATTCCGAAACCGGCATTGCGTCCTGGTATGGGCCGGGCTTTCATGGCCGAAATACGGCGAACGGCGAATATTTCGACGCCAACGAATTGACGGCGGCGCATCGCACCCTGCAGATGCCATCCCTGGTGCGCGTCACGAACCTGGACAACGGGCGTTCTGTCATCGTCCGCGTCAACGACCGGGGGCCGTATAAGCGGGGGCGGGTTATGGACGTTTCGGGCAAGGCCGCCGAACTGCTGGGCTTCAGGAATATCGGCACGGCCCGCGTGCGTCTGGACCTTCTGCCGCAGGAAAGCATGCAGATCGCCGCCGCCGCGCGGTCCGGCCTGAACACGAAGGGATACGAAATCGCTGCCAACCAGGGCACATACGCGATTCAGTCCGGGGCCGTCTATTCGGACGTCCAGCCCGCGGCGGGATTCCAGGACTATCCGGTGGCCGAACCCGCGGCGGGCCCGAAACAGGATATTCCCTTTGATGTGGCCGCCGCTCCCAATAAAGCAGGCTTGACCCCTGTTGTGCCGGGCCATACGCGTTACGGCCAGTTCTATCCTGACGCCGTCGTGACCGAGCAGCCCGTGCGTCTCACCTCCATCTACATCCAGGCGGGTTCCTTCTCCAGCCGGGACAACGCCGAAGGCCTGAGCGTCAGGCTACGAAATTACGGGGCAACGTCCATCAAACCTGCCATGGTGAACGGACGCGGCTTCTACCGCGTCCGCATCGGCCCCATCGCTTCGGTCGCAGCGGCGGATTTCTTGCTTGGCCGCGTCATAGCGGGGGGGCAGAGAGAAGCGGTCATTGTGGTTGAATGACGGTCCGTTTCACAAATTTTGCCGCCAGGCCCTTGCAAGAGCGGAACAGGCCGCTAAACTAAAGTTTCAACGTCAGGGAAACCTTTCATCATGCGCGCTCTTGCATCCATCCTGTTTATCGTCTTCAGCATCCTGCCCCTGGCGGCTTATGCCCAGGTGGATACGACGGCGAAGCAGGCCATTATCGTCGATTACGATACCGGCACCGTTCTTTATGAAAAGAACGCGGACGAAAAGATGCCGACATCGTCGATGAGCAAAACGATGACCGTCTATCTCGTGTTCGAAGCGCTCAAGAACGGCAAGCTGAAAATGGACGATATGCTGCCGGTCAGCGAATACGCCTGGAAAAGCACGGTCAAGGCCGGCGTTTCCCGCATGTTCATCCATGTCGGCGACAATGTGAAGGTCGAGGATCTGATCCGCGGCGTCATCATCCAGTCCGGGAACGATGCCTCGATCGTTCTGGCCGAAGGGCTTGGCGGCACGGAAGCCGGCTTTGCCGACATGATGAACCGCAAGGCGCAGGAATTCGGCATGACGAACAGCCATTTCACCGATTCCAGCGGCATGCCCGATCCGAACCATTATTCGACGGCGCGCGACCTCGCGACCCTGGGCATCCGCCTGATCCGTGACTTTCCGGAATATTATCCGATCTATTCGGAAAAGGAATTCACCTACAACAACATCAAACAGGGCAACCGCAATCCGCTGCTCTACCGCAATATCGGCGGCGACGGCATCAAGACGGGCCATACGGAGGATGCTGGTTACGGCCTGATGGGATCGGGCACGCGCAACGGGCGGCGCGTCGTTCTTGTCCTGAACGGCATGAAGAGCATGCAGGAGCGGGCGGACGAATCGGCCAAGCTGCTCGACTGGGGCCTGCGCGGCTTTGAAAACGTCACCATGTTCAAGGCCGGCGATACCGTCGATCAGGCTCCTGTCGTGATGGGCGAGCAGGAGCAGGTGCCGCTCGTGGTGGACAAGGCCGTCATGGCGACGGTCGCCCTGTCGATGCGCAACGACCTGGAAGCGGAAGTGGCTTATAAAGCGCCCTTGATGGCGCCTGTCAAAAAGGGCGACCGTGTCGGCACGCTGACGCTGTCCATCCCGCGCGCGGAGCCGCAGGAATATCCGCTGCTGGCCGGCGCGGATGTCAACAGGCTGGGCTTTTTCGCCGCCGCCGTTGAGAAACTGAAACTGCGTTTTCAGTAACGATATGACCGCATATCCCGGATTGTTCATCACACTGGAAGGCGGGGAAGGCAGCGGCAAAACCACGCAGATCGGCAACCTGAAAGCCGCGCTGGAAGCGAAAAGCAGAACGGTCGTCACCACGCGCGAGCCCGGCGGCACGCCCGAGGCGGAGAAAATCCGGACTCTTCTGGTCGACCGCGACGGCGGCGCCTGGACACCGATGGCGGAATGCCTGTTGTTCTACGCGGCGCGCGCCATGCATGTGGAAACGCTGATCAAGCCCGCGCTGCAAGCCGGGAAAACCGTTATCTGCGACCGTTTTTCGGATTCCACGCGCGCCTATCAGGGGTACGGGTATGCCCGGATCGATCCCGCGGAGATCGAGACTCTGGACCGTTATGTGCTGAAGGGGTTTCAGCCCGATCTGACCTTCATTCTCGACTTGCCGGTGGAAGCCGGTTTGAAGCGCGCGGCGTCACGCGCGGGCAGGGAAGACCGTTTCGAGCGGCTTGATACCGGTTTTCACGAACGCATGAGGGATGGCTATCTGACCATCGCGAAAGACAATCCGGACCGCTGCGTCGTCATCGATGCGGCCCAGCCGCCCGAAAAAGTGACAGAGACGATATTGGCGCATATAAAGGCCTGATCCATGTTTGATGAATTCGGCGACGGTGAACTGGTAGACGACCACCTGCAGACGATGGTGGAGCTGGTCGAAGGTGGACCGGCGCTCTTCCCGCGCGAAAATCCAGACAGCCTGGGGCATGAGAAAGTTGAAGAACTGCTGCGGCAATTGACCGAACAGGATCGTCTTCCCCATGCGCTGATCTTCGCAGGACGGCAGGGGATGGGAAAAGCCACGATGGCGTATCGCCTCGCCCGCCACCTCCTTAATTCCCCCTCTCCCCTCCGGGGAGAGGGCAGGGGTGAGGGGGAGGGACAGAGTGCTCTTTTCGACATGCCGCCTGAACCGACCGCCCCTCACCCTAACCCTCTCCCCGGGGGGGAGAGGGGACTTTACATTCCCCCTGACACATCCACTTTCCGTCAGGTTGCCTCCGGCGGCCATCCCGACCTGATGGTCGTTGAGCGGCCCGTGGATGAACGCAAGGGGCGGCAAAGGGATAATGTGGACATCGACAGCGTCCGCAAGATCGCCCCCTTCATGCGCATGACCGCCTCGCGGGACGGCGGCTGGCGCATCGCCATCATCGACGATGCCGACACGATGAATCGCGCCGCCCAGAACGCCATTCTGAAAATCCTGGAGGAACCGCCGCTGCGGGCCGTTCTGATTTTGATCGCGCACAGGCCGGGCCTTCTGATCCCCACCATCCGGTCGCGCAGCCGCGTTATCAATTTCGCGCCGCTGGAGCAGGCCGTGTTCGCGGCCCTCCTGCGCAAGGGCGGGGCCCGTCTGGACGACGATACAGCCGGAACATTATACAGCCTCACCTCCGGCAGCGTGGGAATGGCGGGCGAATTGCTGGAGGAAGGAGGGCTGGAAACACTTTCAAAACTGACCGTGCTGCTGGCCGCCTGGCCGAACTGGGACTGGCCCGCCATTCACGCTCTGGCCGACAATCTGGGCCGCCCCGGACAAGAAGACGCTTACCGGATCGCCGAAACCCTTCTGCGCTGGATCATCGAATCTCTGGTTCGCGCCCGCGCTGGCGTATCCGCATTGCCCGGCCTTCTGGATCCTCTGCAGCCGCTGGCGCAAAGCCGCGATCTTCAACAGTGGATTGAGACGGAACAGGCCATGAACGCCCATCTCGACAAAATCCGCTACGCCAACCTGGACCGGCGGCAGGGGAT
>JBDHTS010000074.1:0-11311 GCA_039808845.1 Alphaproteobacteria bacterium
GGTATCGGGCGGAGTCTGGACTGTTTCGAAAGCGGATCTCGCGGACCTGAAGATCAACATCGCCGATGGCACGAATGACGGCAACTACACGCTGACCGTGAAATCCTACGCCAAGGAAACGAATCTGGGCGGCACGGAAGTCGACCTGACGGACAACGTCGCTACGGCCACGACGACGCTCAATCTTTGCGTCACGAAAGATGATACGCCGGTCGTTACGGATCCGGCTGTGAAGACGGTCGACGAAACCGACCTGACCGGCGCGGGCATCACCGTGAACGGCCACGTCAATGTCGATTTCGGTACGGATGGCGGCACGGTGGCGGGCAACAACAGCTTCTCCAGCAGCGTCGTCCTGAGTTCCGGCGGCCAGGCTGTGACAGTGACCCAGACCGGCAATGTCTATACGGGCAAGGCCGGCGCGAACACCGTGTTCACGCTGACGGTCAACGCCAATGGCGATTACGTCTTCAAGCTGCTCGGCACGCTGGACCATCCGGACAAGGCGGACGCCAACGACGCGGTCACGCTGAATTTCGGCGTGAAGGCCACCGACAATGATGGCGACACCGATACCGGTCATATCGTCATCAAGGTTCTGGACGACGGCCCGGTCGCGCATGACGACTTCAACAGCTTCAACGCGACGATCGGCGCCACGGACAGCGGCAACGTGATCACCGGCGCCAATGGCGGCGCGGGCGCGGCGGACTCCCTGAGCAAGGATCTCCCGAACACGATCACGAAGATCAGCTTCGGCGGCACGACGGTCAACGTCCCGTCCTCCGGCGAGGCGACGATCAACGGCGATCATGGCACGCTGAAGATCAAGGCGGACGGCAGCTACACCTATACGTTGACGGATACCGGAACGGGCAGCCAGGTCACTGACTCCTTCACTTACACGCTGAAGGACGGCGACGGCGATACCGATACAGCCTGCCTGACCCTGAAAGGCAATGTCTGCGATGTTAAGGTCGACCTCTGCGTCAACAACAATGCCGACAATGTTAAAGTAAAAGAAGACGGTTCCGTTCTGGTTCACGTCACGGCGGACGGGACGGGATCGGGTGGCCAGGTCATTACCCTGACCATGACCGGAATCAAATCTTCCTGGGGCTTCCAGTCGCTGAACGGCGGTACCTATAATTCTGCGACCGGCACCTGGACGAAAACGTTGGCCGCAGGCGCCGATTTCGACGGAAGCTTCCGCTTCACGCCTCCGGCCAACAGCGACATGGACCTGAAGGATCTGAAAGTCACGGCCACCGTCAACGACGCGGCGACCGGACGCACAGCCACGGCGCAAGACACGTTCAATATCATCACGGACGCTGTCGCCGACAAGCCGAACCTGACCGTGCAGGATGCGCAGACCTATAAATGGCACAAGAATTACAGCCATACCGTGCCGCTGTCGATCGCGTCCAAGGTGACCGACACCGACGGCTCGGAGGTCATCACCAAGATCGTGATCCGCCTGAACAACCCCTTCACCAACGGTGTCGGCGAACTCGATACGCTGGCGGAAATGGGCGTCAAGTTGAACAAGGGCACGGAAGTGACCCCCGGCGTGTGGGTCATCAGCGTGAACGGCGGTAACGCCGCGGCGGCGCTGAAGGATCTGGCAATGATCGTCCCCGCCGGAAACGGGGCGCTGCACCAGTCCAAGGTGGGCGGGCATGAGGCCAGCATTACGGTCGAATCCCATGTGCTGGAAAAAAACCTGAGCGGCGGCGAATACGACATCAGCGACAACACCGCGACGGCGATCAAGAACATCCAGCTGTGCTTCTACATCACGCCGCTGGCGCTCGACCTGGACGGCAACGGCGTCCAGTTCGTCGACAAATCCGCGGGCGTGATGTTCGACATGAACAACAACGGCACGCTGGACCAGACCTCCTGGGTCGGCCCGCATGACGGCCTGCTGGCGATCGATGTCAACGGCGACGGGAAGATCAACAACCAGTCTGAACTGATCGGCAATAGCGCGCAGCATGAGGACGGGTTCGCCAACCTGCGCAGCTATGACAGCAACGGCGACAACGTCATCAATAAAAACGACGCCGCCTTCGCCGACTTCAAGGTCTGGCAGGACGCCAACCAGGACGGTATCAGCCAGGCGGACGAGCTGCGTTCCCTGTCGGAGGTCGGCATCAAGGCGATCCGCCTGGAAACCACGACGGTCGACGAACACCATGGCGACAGCTGGATCTCCGAGAAAGCCGTGTTCGTCTACAAGGACGGGCGCGAGGGGGAAATCGTCGACGCCTGGTTCTCGGTCACCGATGGCGACGACATCGGCGTCGGAACCACCATTACCGGCACGGACGGCAACGACACCATCACCGGCACGGCCGGCGAAGCGGATAAGCTGTACGGGAAGGACGGCAACGACACGCTGGAAGGGCTGGGCGGCGGCGATCTCCTGTACGGCGGCGCGGGCGCCGACACGTTCAGCTTCGTCCGGAATCCGCAGGGCGTCGACCATATCGCCGACTTCAACGCGGCGGAAGGCGACAGGCTGGATCTGTCGGCCCTGCTCCAGGGTTACGATCCGACCACGGACGCGATCAACGATTTCGTGTTCGCCACGAAGAGCGGCAACAGCACGATCATCTCGGTGGACGTCACCGGTTCGGGACATGCGTCCAACGCCACGGCAATCGCCGTGCTGGACGGCGTCACGGGCGTGAAACTTGAAGATATCATCCACACGACATAAGGCGGGGTGGAACGGTTAAGGGGCGGGCGGATGACAGGCACATCCGCCCGGTCTCCGAAGAAACAGGCGGCAGGCATTTTTTTCTTGATTTTTATGGGAAAGAAAAGCTAAAGACAAACCGCCAAGTGCTTGAAAAATTTGTAAGGCAGATATTGCGTCCAGCCCGCAAACGGATCATAAAATGGATCACGGACGGGCCGGAAGCAAAACGGAACGGCACCGCTTAAAAGGATACGGAAAAACATGAAACAGACATTCTTCAAGACGCTCGCTCTCGGAACATCCTGCATCGCGCTGATGATGGCGTCGCCTCTGAAGGCTGCCGAAGTGGCCGCCACCCCGGCCGTGCCGGCCTCGCCGCCGCCTGCCCTGACCGTGGAAGACTCTGCGGTATCCGGTCCTTCGGGCCAGGCCGTGCAGGCTGCAGGGCAGTCCCCCGCGCCGTCCAGCGGTCCGCACAACCATGACAACCGCATCATGAACCTGCGCGATGTCGTCGCCGTCGGCCTTTCCGCCCATCCGGAATACCATATTGTGGCGACCAACCGCCGCGCGACGGACGAGGAGTTGAACCAGGCCGTCGATCTGTATTTCCCCTCCATCGATTTCCGCGCCGATGGCGGTTACGAGCACAGCAACGACCCGCAGACCCGCTCCCAGCTGAACGGCGACAATGCCCAGGACCTCTGGCGCTATGACGCAGGCCTGACGCTGACGCAGATGATGTTCGACGGCTGGGAAACGGCCTATGAAAACCAGCGCCAGAAATTCCGCGTCCTGTCGGCGTCCAACCGTGTCCGCGAAGCTTACGAACTGGTCGGCCTGTCGATCGTAGAGTCCTACCTTGAAGTGATGCGCCAGCGCGAATTGCTGCGCGCCGCCCGCGACAACGTATCGCAGCATATGGATCTGCTGAACCAGATCACGGACAGCTCCGCCGCCGGCCGCACCACGCAGGCCGACGTCGAACAGGCCCGCGCCCGCGTCTCCTCCGCCCGCGCGGAAGAAGCCTCGGTCCGCGAAGCCCTGCGCACCGCCGAAGCCGGCTTTATCGGCCAGGTTGGCGACGCGCCGCGCGACCTGATCATGCCGACCGTTCCCGTCGACAATCTGGAATCCGATGTCGAGCAGCAGGTGAAAGAAACCCAATACGCCAGCCCGACGGTCAGCATCCGCCAGGCCGATATCAACGTGGCGCATGCCGAGATGGAAAAATCCAAATCCGCGTTTTATCCGAACGTCGATCTGCAGCTGAACGGCCGCAGCGGCCGTAACCTTTCCTCGGTCGAGGGCCAGGACACCAGCGCTTCCGCGCTCGTGGTCGTCAACTGGAACCTGTACCGCGGCGGCGGCGACACGGCCCGCGTGCGCGAAGCCATCAACCGCGAAGCGCAAGCCAAGGCAGAGCGTTCCAAATCCGAGCGCGAGGTCGATCAGGACGTTCGCGAAACCTGGTCCCGCATGGTCTCGGCGGGCGAACGCGCCCGCCAGTTCGCAACCCAGGTCGATGCCAACACCGAAGTGGTCAAGGCCTATCATGACCAGTTCGACCTGAACCGCCGTACGCTGCTGGACGTTCTGGACTCCCAGAACGAGCAGTATGTATCGCGCAGCAATATGATTAACGCGCAATATGTCGAAATCTTCGCCGTTTACCGCCTGCTGGCGCTGAAAGGCGATCTCATGAAGACGCTGGGCGTGGATCTGCCGCGCGAGGCGTATGCAGAGAAAATGTAATCGTTTAAAGCCTGTAACGGAAGGCGAGTACACTTGACCCAAGATCGCGATGTAAAGCCGGGCCAGCAGCCCGGCTTTCAGCCTGAATCGGCTCCGGCCCAGCCCCATCATCAAGCCGGCGGCATGGTTGATACCTGGCCGCTGGAGGCGGACCGGCTGGCCCTGCACAGCCCTCTCGTCGAATGCCTGCGGCTGATGGCGGGATTTTACGGTCGCCGCACCAGCCGCTCCTCGCTGACCGCAGGACTCCCGATTCCCAAAACAGGCATTACGCCCGATCTGTTCGTCCGCGCCGCCGCGCGTGCCGATCTGCATGCCAAGCTGACGGATCGGTCGCTGGCCGCGCTGGCCATAGCGCCCAATCTGCCCTGCATCCTGGCGCTGGAAGGCGGGCAGGCCTGCATCCTGTGGCAGGTGCGCCATCCGGACCGCAATCCGCCGAAAAAAACGACCGGAAAAGATCCCGAAATCCACCCTGAAACGTCTTTCCTCGTCCAGTTTCCGGAGACGGAAGACGAAAAACAGGTCGTGACTTTCGCCCAGCTGCAGGGCATCTACAGCGGCTACGCTTTCTTCCTGCGTCCCATCGCGCGCAGTGACGACCGTGCCGGTCCTGCCGAAATCGACGCATCGAAAGACTGGTTCTGGTCGGTCCTGAAGGAAAGCGCGCCCGTCTATAAGGAAGTCGTGCTTGCCGCCGTGATGATCAACATCTTCGCGACCGCCAGCCCGCTGTTCATCATGAACGTGTACGACCGCGTCGTGCCGAACAGCGCCTATGAAACGCTCTGGGCGCTGGCGCTTGGCGTTTTCATCGTCTTCATCTTCGACTTCACGCTGAAGAATATCCGCGCCCAGTTCCTGGACGTCGCGGGCCGCAAGGCGGACGTCAAGATCTCCGCCCGCCTGTTCGAGCAGATTCTCGGCATGACGATGGCCGCGCGGCCGGCCAGCGCGGGCGTTCTGGTCAGCAACATGAAGGAATTCGAAACCCTCCGTGATTTCTTCACGTCCGCCACGATGGTGGCGCTGATCGATCTGCCGTTCACGTTGATGTTCATTGCGATCATCGCGATTCTGGCGGGGCCTCTCGCCTTCATTCCGCTGTTGGCCATTCCGATCGTGGTCGCGGTCGGCTTTACGATGCAGAAATCGCTGCAGAAGATCATCAAGATGTCGATGCAGGAAAGCGCCTTGAAAAACGCGCTTCTGTTCGAGGCCATCAGTGGTCTTGAAACCGTGAAGGTCCAGGCCGCGGAAGGCCATACCCAGCGGAAATGGGAAGAGCTCTCCGACAAATCCGCGCGCACCTCGGTCAAGTCCCGCCGCATTTCCTCCTTCGCGCTGAACTTCGCCGTGTTCATGCAGCAGCTGACCAGCGTTATCGTCGTGATGGTCGGCGTGTACATGATCACGAACGGCATGATCACGATGGGTGCGCTGGTCGCGTCGGTCATCATGACGGGCCGCGCGCTGGCGCCGCTGGCGCAGGTCGCGGGTCTTCTGACCCGTATGCAGCAGTCGCGCGAGTCGCTCCATCAACTGAACGAACTGATGAAGAAGCCTGTCGAGCGCCCGGCTGGCAAGCATTTCATTTCCAAACCCGTGGTCGACGGCCATCTCGAATTCCGGGACGTTCTGTTTCACTATCCGGGTCAGACCGTTCCTGCGCTGAACCATGTGGCCTTTACCATTGAAAAAGGCGACCGCGTGGGCATCATCGGCGCGGTGGGTTCGGGCAAGACGACCATCGAACGTCTGATCCTCAATCTTTACCAGCCGGAAAGCGGTTCGGTCCTGCTGGACGGCGCGGATGTCCGTCAGATCGATCCGGGTGATCTGCGCCGGGCGGTGGGCGCGGTCCAGCAAAGCCCGCAGCTGTTCTACGGCTCGGTGCGCGAAAACATCACCATGGGCCATGAGACCGCGCCGGAACGCGCCGTGCTTCGTGCGGCCCAGCTGGCCGGCGTGATGGAGTTCCTGGGCGAGTCCCAGCACGGCCTGGACACCCAGGTGGGCGAGCGCGGCGAAGCCCTTTCCGGCGGCCAGCGCCAGGCGGTCGCTATCGCCCGTGCGCTGCTTTACGATCCCTCGGTCATCATTCTGGACGAGCCGACGGCCTCGATGGATCCGGCGTCCGAAACCCGCCTTCTGAAGCGCCTCCACACGCTTTGCCAGGGCAAGACGACCATCCTGATCACCCATAAAGGGCCGATGCTTTCGCTGGTGGACAAGCTGATCCTGATCGACCGCGGGCGTATTGTCGCTTATGGGCCGAAGGAAGAGGTGATCCGCAAGCTGCAAGCCCGCGCCTATGGCTCCCAGGCCGAGAATACGGATGTATGACCATGGCTGAACCGACGAAGAAACCCCAGGATTTAAGCGTCAACACGCCCGGCGAATGGGACCGCATCCGCCAGGAATGGTCGAAGCGCGTGGACACGGTGCAGGCGCATGCCGACCGGTTCTTCATGACCGACGACGAGATGCCGCTGCGGACTCACCTCATCCTCGTGATGATCATCGGGTTCTGCTTCATGTTCATCCTCTGGTCCAGCTTCGCCTCGCTGGACGAGGTGACGAAGGGGCAGGGCAAGGTCATTCCGTCAAGCGAAATCCAGGTGATATCGAGCCTGGAAGGCGGGATCGTCAATGCGTTCATGGTGCATGAAGGCGACGCTGTCCAGGCTGGTCAGCCCCTGGTGCAGTTGCGCGATATCCAGGCGACATCCGATCTGGGATCCAACCGCGAACGATTCCTGGGTCTGAAAGCCAAGGTGCAGCGCCTGCAGGCGGAAGCCGAGGGCAAGGACACGCCTGTGTTCAGCGATGACGTCATGCAGGGCGCGCCGTCCAGCGTGAAGGAAGAACTGGAAGCCTTCCGCGCCAACCGCCGCAACCTCGATTCCCAGACCCAAGTCCTGGAACAGCAGATCACGCAGCGCCGTTCCGAAGTGAACGAGGCGCGCAGCCGCATCTCCGATCTGCGCCAGGTCATCGCGCTCGCCGAGCAGCAGCGCGACATGACGCGCCCGATGGTGGAGCGCGGCTCCGCTCCCAAGATGGAATTGCTGCAGCTCGACCGCGACCTGAAAGAACGCGAAACCGAGCTGAACAGCGTGCAGACATCGCTTCCCCGCGCCCAGGCGGCGGTGAATGAAGCGCAGGCGCGGATCGACGAGGTGAAAAGCTCCGCCCGTGCCCAGGCGCAGACGGAACTGGCGGCGACGAACGTGGAAATGAACTCCATCGCGCCGACCCTGAACGCACTGGAAGACCGCAAGACCCGCACCGAACTGCGTTCCCCCGTGAACGGCACGATCAAGGATATCAAGATCACGACCGTGGGCGGGGTCGTGCAGCCCGGCCAGCCGATCATCGAGATCGTGCCGAAGGACGACCAGCTTCTGGTGGAAGCGAACGTTCGCCCCGCCGACATCGCTTTCATTTATCCCGACCAGCCCGCCGTGGTGAAGCTGACCGCCTATGATTATGCGATCTATGGCGGCCTGAAGGGCAAGGTGGTCGAAATCTCCCCCGACTCCATCACCAATGAAAAAGGCGAAAGCTTCTATCGCGTCCGCGTCCGCACTTCGGAAACGCACCTGACGCGCAAGGGCCAGGTCCTGGAAATCATCCCCGGCATGGTGGCGAGCGTGGATATCATGACCGGCAAGAAGACGGTGATGGAATATCTGCTGAAGCCCTTTATCAAAACGCTGAAATCCTCGTTGCGGGAACGGTAAGCTTTACACTGCTGTTCCCATTTTCCTTGGTTGTCATCCTGAGCGCAGCGAAGGATCCGAATTGCCGCGCATGACCGCAATGGTTTGGACCCTTCGCTGCGCTCAGGATGACAAGTTATAGCCTATCCAAAATACCGGCTCGCTGGCCGGCTGTCGTACAGCGACACAATGGACTTTTTACCACGAAGCGCACGAAGAACACGAAGACGACTGATCCCTTCGTGAACTTCGTGGCCGAATTCTTGAATGCCTGCGGCGCGATTGAAATCCCTGGTCGGTTATCTGGATTGCGCGCGCCGCAGGCGACGCAAAAGTTGAACACCAGAGATAAACAGAGAAGGAGCACCCTTTTCTCTGTCTATCTCTGGTGTTTGAAAAGCCTGTGGCGCTGTTGCCCTGAAGTGGCAGGCTTCTCAATAATTTCAAGCCTGGCCATAGCTGAAAACGACGATCATTCCTCCAGCGTCACCAGGCTGGCGTTGCCGCCCTGGCGGGTCGTATCGACGGAGATGACTTTTTCGGCGGCGAAGCGGTGCAGATAATGCGGGCCGCCTGCCTTCGGTCCGGTGCCGGACAGGCCCATGCCGCCGAAGGGCTGGACGCCCACCACGGCCCCGATCATCGTGCGGTTGACGTAGATATTGCCCGCCTCCACGGCGCCCGTTACGTGACGGATCGTCGAGCCGATGCGGCTGTGCAGGCCCATCGTCAGGCCGTAGCCGGTGGCGTTGATCTCCGCGATCACGCTGTCCAGGTCTTTCGCGGCGTAACGAACGAGATGCAGAACCGGACCGAATACCTCGCGCTCCAGCACGCGGATCGAATCGATTTCATAGGCGACGGGGGCGAAGAACGTTCCATTCAGTCCCGGCGGCAGCGGCGTCTCGGCGATTTTACGCGCCATGCCATCCATTCTGGCTTTATGTTCGCGCAACATGTTTAACGCATCGGAATCGATGACCGGACCCGTATCGGTCGCCAGCAGCATCGGATCCCCCACGCGCCGCGTTTCCATCGCGCCTTTCAGCAGGACGAGCACCTTGTCCGCGATATCCTCCTGCACATACAGGACGCGCAGGGCGCTGCAGCGCTGGCCGGTCGAGCCGAACGCGCTGACCAGAACATCGTCGATAATCTGCTCCGGCAAAGCCGATGAATCGACGATCATGGCGTTCTGGCCGCCAGTCTCGGCGATCAACGGCACGATGGGACCGTTTTTCGCCGCCAGCGCGCGGTTAATCAGCCGCGCGACCTCCGTCGATCCGGTGAACGCCACACCCACGGCATCGGGATGCGCGACGAGAGCCGCGCCGGTTTCCCCGTCGCCAGGCAACAGGATGAAGGCATCCGCCGGAACGCCGGCCTGGTGGATCAGGCGCGCGGCGAAGGCGGCGACCAGCGGAGTCTGCTCGGCGGGCTTGGCGATCACGGCGTTGCCCGCCATCAGGGCCGCCGCGATCTGGCCCATGAAAATGGCGAGCGGGAAATTCCAGGGGCTGATGCAGACAAATACCCCGCGCCCCTGCAGCAGGAATGTATTGGATTCCCCTGTAGGGCCGGGCAGACGCAGACCGGATTCAGAGAAATCCTTTTCGCCCTGTTGCGCGTAATAGCGGCAGAAATCGACAGCCTCCCGCAGTTCCGCCAGCGCGTCATCGACGGTTTTTCCCGCCTCGCGCACGCACAGGCCCATCAGCGTGTCGCGCTGCGCTTCCATAAGGTCAGCGAGTTTGCGCAGCGCTGCCGCCCGTGATGAGGCCGGCGTCGCCGACCAGGCGGCGAAGCCCACCCGCGCAGCTTTAAACGCCTGTGCAATCACGTTTTTATCGGCGTACCGGACTTCGCCCACGGGTTCCTGCGATGCCGGATTGAGAACAGGCTTCGCTGTGCCCGTTTTGATATCATGACCGCCTATGTTTGGCGCCGCTTCCCAGGTTTTGCCGTCAACCGCGTTCTTCATCCCGGCGAGCAAAGGGCCGGTTACGGCGGGTTCGGTCAGGTCGAGGCCCGCCGCGTTCATGCGTTCCATGCCATAGATGTCGCGCGGCAGGACGATGCGGGCATGGCGTTTTCGCGGATGCGTTTTCGCATCCACGACCGGATCGGTGGTCAGATCGTCGAGCGGCGCGCGCGCATCCAGAATTTTATGCACGAAGGACGTGCTGGCGCCGTTTTCCAGCAGGCGGCGGACAAGATAGGGCAGAAGGTCTTCATGGCTGCCGCATGGCGCGTAGACGCTGACACCGGCCAGATGGTCGGCCAGCAGCAGGTCGTGCAGCGTTTCCCCCATGCCGTGAAGGCGCTGGAATTCGAAACTGCCTTTTTCTTCAGCGCCGGCAAGCTCCAGAACCGCCGCCACGGTATAGGCATTATGCGTGGCGAACATGGGATAGAAGGCATCGCGCTGCTGCAGCATTTTGTATGCGCAAGCCAGGTAGGAGAGGTCGGTGTTCGCCTTGCGCGTGAAGACCGGATAATCCGGCAGGCCCATCACCTGCGCGCGTTTGATCTCGGCGTCCCAATACGCGCCCTTGACCAGCCGGACCTGCATCCGCCGGCCCGAGGCTTTCGCCATATCATAAACGTGATCGATCAAGGACAGGCAGCGTTTCTGATAAGCCTGCACGGCGAGGCCGAAACCGTCCCAGCCTTTCAACGCCGGATCTCCTGCCACCGCGCCGATGATTTTCAGCGACGTTTCCAGCCGGTCCGCTTCCTCGGCGTCGACGGTCAGGGCGATGCCTCGCTCGGCGGCAAGCCGGGCCAGACCGTTCAGGCGGCGGCTCATGACCGGAACGCAATCTTCCGCGTTCTTGTATTCGTAACGCGGATGCAGCGCGGACAGTTTCACCGAAATGCCGGGGCTGCGGCCGCCGGTTCCGGCAATCGCGCGAATGGCGTTCGCGTAAGCTTCGAAATAGGTTTCCGCCGCCGCGAAAGTGCGCGCCCCTTCGCCCAGCATGTCGTAGGACATGCGGTAGCCCTTTTGTTCATAGGCGCGCGCGTTCTTCATCGCCTCGTCGATCGTCCGGCCCAGGACGAACTGGCGTCCCATCAGGCGCAGCGCTTCCACCATCGCCTTGCGGATGACGGGCTCGCC
>JBDHTS010000075.1:0-11265 GCA_039808845.1 Alphaproteobacteria bacterium
CAGAACGGCCATGCAGGCCACATAGATTTTTCGCGGGTCGCCGATATCGACAATATGGCCGGAGAATAATGCGCACAGAATGGCGGGCACAGCCTCGACCAGACCGGTCAAACCCAGCAGAAACGGATTCCGGGTCAGGGAATACACCTGCCAGCCGACAATGACCGCCTGACATTGCAATCCCATCATCCCGAACATGCGGGCGAACAGAAGAAAGCGAAAGTTACGCAAGCGCAAGACGTTGACGGAAAGCGTACTCATGTCTCTGGGGTCGTGCTCACAGGTTTGAATTTCAGGCGGCGTATACGGCGCTTGTCGATTTCCTCGATCGTTACATGCCAGCCGGGGATGTCGAACCAGTCGCCGGGGATCGGCAGGCGGCGCAATATATCCAGGGCAAGGCCGGCGGCCGTGTTATAGCTGCCTTCGGGAAGGCTTTGAGCATCAAGAACGGTTTTCAGTTCGTGCACGCTCATCGTGCCGCTAACGGTCACGCTGCCATCTTCGCCCCGCGTATAGGCAAAGGCATCGTTTTCTTCCGAACCGGGGAGATCGCCCGCGATGGCCTCGGCAACGTCGGTCAGCGTTACAAGGCCTTCGAGCGCGCCATATTCATCTACCACGAAAGCGGCGTGCAAGCGGCTTTGCCGGAAAGAGTCAAGCGCATGAAGAATGGTGACGCTGTCTGGCAAAATCAAAGGTTGCCGCACCACTGCTTTCAGTGCGGTACGATCCAGCGACGGGTTGGAGATGAGGGCGTCGGCCAAGTCTTTTTTATGGAGAATACCGATAGGCTCCGCAATCGCCTTGTCCCGAGCGACGACCAGCCAGGAGAAGGGACATTCCTGGATTTCGCGGCGTATATCTTCTACCGGATCGGACAGATCGATCCAGTGCAGGTCGTGACGCGGCGTCATGATGGAAGGAATATCCTGCTCCGCCAGATTCAGGATACGCTGGATCATGAGGCGTTCCTGCTCGCCGAACAGGGATTCGGTCGCGGATTTTTCAGCCAGGGCGGTGATTTCAGGTCCTGCCTGCGGGCTGGAGACGCCGCCGAGGAGGCTCAGGACAGCCTGGGACGTCCTGACGCGGAGATCCATCTGGGACGAGCCACGGCTGCGGCTGCGCAGGGCCAGCTGGTTGAACGCCTCAATAGTGACGGAAAAGCCGATGGCGGCATAAAGATAGCCTTTGGGAATATGATAGCCGATGCCTTCAACCACCAGACTGAAGCCGATCATCAGCAGGAATCCAAGGCATAGAATGATCACTGTAGGATGCCCGCTGACGAAGTTCATCAACGGCCCGCTGGCGAGGATCATCAAAGCGATGGCAATGCAGACGGCGATCATCATGACGGGCAGATGTTCGACCATGCCCACCGCTGTAATAACGGCATCGAGCGAGAATACTGCGTCCAGCACGACGATCTGGACGATCACCTGCCAGAAGCTGGCATAATTGACAGAGCCTGCAGGGGCTTTCTGCGATCCTTCGAGCTTCTCATGAAGCTCGACCGTTGCCTTGAACAGCAGAAACCCGCCGCCGAATATCATGATCAGACTGTGCCATGAAAAGCCTTGCCCCATGACAAAGAACAACGGGTCTTTAAGGGTGGTCATCCATGAAATGCAGGTCAGCAGGACCAGGCGCACGGCCAGTGCAAGGACAAGGCCGATAAAACGCGCTTTTCGCCGTTGCTCCGGGGCCAGCTTGTCGGCAAGGATGGCGATGAAGATCAGATTGTCGATGCCGAGGACGATCTCGATCACGACAAGCGTCGTCAGGCCTATCCAGATCGTCGGGTCAAAAATCCATTCCATAGAGAGTCAACGTGTGCCAAGCTGCCTCTAACCTACGGCATTTTGAAAAGCATGCAAGAGAAGGGAGGCGGATGATGGAAGGTTCTTCCAGAAATAAAGGCATCTTTGTCCGCTTTTCCGAACGGGTCGCCTCGTGGACCGGCCATCCGGCGGCCTTCGTTACGGCTTTTGCCGTTATCGTCGTATGGATGATTTCCGGGCCCTTGTTCGGCTTTTCCGATACATGGCAGCTGATCATCAATACCGGAACGACCATCATTACTTTTTTGATGGTCTTTCTGATTCAGAACACGCAAAACCGGGACACGAAGGCGATCCAGCTTAAACTCGACGAATTGATCCGCGCGACGGAAGGTGCGCATACAGTGTTGCTCGATCTGGAAGAGCTCGATGACTGTGAGCTGGATGAAATTCGTGCGAAATACGAAAAAATAGCCGAAGAGGGCCGGAAACGGCTGCGGTCAGGGCAGACAGATACCAACATCCCTGATGTTATCCTGAACGAAGATCCCGATCTGGGGCGGTGAAGAAATCTCTTGCGCCGCACCATAATTCTATAGTAGCTATGCAATTAATATATATTAGTAATGCATGATTCGCATATCTGGAGGATTTATGATTGGCGCAGATGTGGCGTGGATGATCGTAGCGACGGCACTCGTTTTATTGATGACGCCGGGGGTTGCCTTCTTTTATGGCGGCATGGTGCCGGCACGCAGCGCAGTCTCCACAAAATTCCAGAGCTTTGTGTGTATCGGAATCGTTGGCCTGTTATGGGCGGTGTGCGGGTATAGCCTTGTGTTCTCCGGAGAAGGCGCCCTGATCGGGGGATTAAGCCATTTCATGCTGATCGGGGTTGGGCAGGAGCCGGACGATACCTATGGCAAGACGATTCCGCATGTGCTGTTCATGATCTTCCAGGCGACATTTGCGATGATCACTCCGGCGCTGATTACCGGCGCGGTGGCCGAACGCATTCGATTCAAGGCCTGGCTGGTCGTCATGGCCCTGTGGTCGCTCTGCGTCTATGTGCCGGTGGCGCACTGGGTCTGGGGACCGGGAGGCTGGATCGCGAAAATGGGCGGGCTGGATTTTGCCGGCGGGCTGGTCGTTCATATGACATCCGGCTATGCGGCTTTGGTCGCGGCCCTGATGATGGGCAATCGGACAAACTTCAGCCCGGCGGAAAATAATGGATTCAGTACGCCCATGGTCCTGATGGGGACGGCCCTGCTGTGGTTCGGATGGTTCGGGTTCAACGCCGGTTCGGCGCTGGCGGCCGACGGGATCGCGGCGCAGGCGGCGGGAACGACCTTGTTCGCGGCATGCGCAGCCATGACAGTGTGGATGATCTGCGACTGGTCCATCGGCGGGCGTCCGACGGCCATGGGCGCCGCCGTCGGCGCGGTCGCGGGGCTTGTCGCCATTACGCCAGCGGCGGGTTATGTGACATTGCAGGCCGCGCTGATTATCGGCCTTGCGGCCGGCGTCATCTGCAACTTCGCGGTGCGGCTGGTGAAGTATAAGCTCAAAACGGACGATACGGTGGACGTCTTTGCCTGCCACGGCGTCGGCGGCACGGTCGGCACGATTTTGACGGCGGTCTTTGCAAGCAAGGCGGTGAACCAGACGGGTGCGGACGGATTGATCTATGGAGGATTCCAGCTTCTGGCCGCCAATACGGCAGGGGCGGTTGCCGTCGTCACCTATACGATGGTCATGACGTTCGTTGTCATGAAGACCGTCAATCTTTTCATACCCCTTCGCGTTTCGGAGGAAGAGGAACGTACGGGCCTTGACGCGACACAGCACGGCGAGACGGTGTTCGTCCTGAACCGGTCGGTCAGAAGATCCGCCTGAAACGGGGGCACGCCAGCGGCGGACGGGTTCCGGCTGTTTCGCGGCGTGTTCTGTAGCATTCTGGCCAGGTTGAATCGCTGACCTTTCCCTCCCGTCATTCCCGCCTGTGCGGGTATGACGGGAGGGATGAGATACCTAAACGGCGATGTGCTAGTGATAGGTTCGGTACAGGCTGACCAGGCGGCCCTGGATTTTCACGCGGGCGGGATCGAGGACGCGGGGCTCATAACGATCGTTTTCCGGTTCCAGGATGATTTTACTGCCGGAGCGGCGGAAGCGTTTCAGGGTGACTTCCAGATCGTCGACCAGCGCGACGACGATCGTTCCGTTTTCTGCGGTGGACGTTTCACGGATCACGACGATATCCCTGTCGTTAATTCCGGCATTGATCATGGAGTCGCCATCCACTTCGAGCGCGTAATGCTTGCCGTTGCCGATCAGATGCGGCGGGACCTCGATGGATCGTCCTTCATCGCGGATGGCCTCGATGGGTGTTCCCGCAGCGATCCGCCCGTAAAGAGGGATCAAATCCACATTGTTCGCGGGGGTGCGGAGAAGATTTTCGATGTTCCGGGTCTGACGGGCGGGAGGAGACGTATCGGATGCGCCGGGCGCGTAGCCATCGGGCAGCTTGCGGACTTGCAGCGCGCGAGCGCGATGTGGAAGACGTTCCAGATAACCGCGTTCGACCAAAGCTCCAATCAGCCGATGAATCCCGGATTTTGATTTGAGGCCAAGGGATTCTTTCATCTCCTCAAACGAGGGCGCGACGCCGTCGCTGTTCATCCTCTCATGGATCATCACCAGAAGGTCACGTTGCTTACGGGTGAGCATCGTCGGAATCTCCTTGACTTGGTAAAATGGCCGCTCTTGTTTTGTTCTTTCTCAAGCGCGACGGCATTGCATAATATGCTCTATTTGTTCTATTTTAGTTCCTGTTTTGTGTCAAGTACCTAAAAGTATATGGACGGCCTGTTTCAGATCCGGTTGGCGCATCAGGCTTTCTCCGACCAGGAATCCCTGAAAGCCCGCGTTTTGCAGGCCGGTGATATCAGCATTCGTGCGGATACCGCTTTCAGCGATTTTTGTAACGCTGTCCGGTAAAGCTTTCGCCAGATCATAGGCCGTGGCCAGATCGACTTTCAGAGTTTTCAGGCTGCGGCTGTTGATACCGATCATCGACGTGCTGAGAGAAACGGCGCGGGCCATTTCTTCAGCGTCGTGAACTTCCACCAGAACGTCCATGCCCAGAGCACCGGCCGTATCGTAAAGTTCGCTGGCCTGACCGTCCGACAAGGCGGCCATGATCAGCAGAATACAGTCGGCGCCGAGCGCCCGCGATTCGACGATCTGGTAGGGATCGAGCATGAAGTCCTTGCGAAGGACGGGCAGGGCGCAGGCGTTCCACGCAGCCTGCAGATCTTCGTCCCGGCCATGGAACCACGGCGTATCAGTCAGGACGGAGAGGCAAGCCGCACCGGCGGACTCATAGATGGCGGCAAGATTCGCAGGATCGAAGCCGGGGCGGATCAAGCCGCCGCTGGGGCTGGCCTTCTTGATTTCCCCGATCAGGGCGGGCGATCCCGCTGCCGCGCGATTCAGGATCGCCTGACGAAAGCCGCGCGGAGGCGGAGCCGACTTTGCGCGGCTTTCCAGTTCGGCCATAGGCACGGCACGTCTGCAGGATTCTATGTGAGTTTTTTTATCCGCGCAGATCTGCTCCAGCGTGTTCATGGCGAGCCCTTTGTGAATGTCTTGTATTGTTCCAGAACCCGCATGGCTTCTCCTGAATCGATCGCCGCCGCCGCCATTTGCACGCCTTCCGGAAACGTTTGGACCTTTTTCGCCAGGATAAGAATGGCGGCAGCATTGGCCAGGACAATATCGCGGTAGGCCGATTTCGTGCCGGATATAAGCGCTTTCAAGGCTTCGGCGTTTTCCCTGGCGTCGCCGCCCCTGAGCAAATCAAGAGAAGAAAGAGCGGGCAGATCGAAATCCGATGGGTGCAAAATTCCTTCCTGGATGCCGCCGTTTTCCAGCCGGGCCATATAGGTCGGGCCGGTCAGGGTGATTTCATCCAGCCCGTCGCCACCATGAACGATCCAGGCGGATTCCGCGCCAAGAAGCCGCATCGTCTCTGCCAGGGGCCGAACCCATTTCCGGCCGTAGACTCCGATCAACTGGATTTTCGCCCCGGCAGGATTGGCGAGAGGGCCAAGCAGGTTGAAGATCGTGCGAAAACCCAGAGCTTTCCGCACCGGCATGACATGGCGCATGGCCGCGTGGTGGTGGGGAGCCATCAGGAAGGCGAACCGGATCGTGCGTAATGCCTCGGCCAGTTTCTCATGCGGAACGTCGAGCCGCACGCCCAGGGCTTCCAATACGTCCGCCGCGCCGGATTTTGAGCTGGACGCACGGTTGCCGTGTTTCGCGACCGGCACGCCGCAGGCGGCGGCAACCAGTGCGGAAGCCGTTGAAATATTATAAGTCCCCAGCCCGTCGCCGCCCGTGCCGCAGCAGTCGATCGTGCCTGGAGGGGATTCAATGGTTGCCGCCTTTGCCCGCATAACCCTGGCGGCTCCCGCGATTTCGCCGGGCGTTTCGCCCTTTTGCGCAAGCATGGTCAGAAACTCCGCGATATCGATATCGGTTTCGTCGCCCGCCATAATGGATTGCATGGCATTGACCATGCCGGGTTCGTCCAGATTGCGGCCCGCTTTCAATCGCTCAAGACTTTGGAGCAAGGACATCAAATTTTTTCCATTTAAAAAGTACCCTTTCCGGTCCTCCCCCTCCCGCGCAGCGGGAGGGGGAGATATTTTTTATCACGCCGCCATAAGGGTAAGAAAATTTTTCAACAGGGCGTGGCCGTGCTGCGTCTCGATGCTTTCCGGATGATACTGGATGCCATGGATGGGCAGCGTGCGGTGAGACAGGCCCATGATGATGGAATCCGCTTCGGCAGTTACCGCAAGAGTATCGGGCAGGGTGGAGCGTTCGACGATCAGGGAATGGTAACGCGTCACCTGATAGGGCGATGGAATGCCCGCGAACAAATCCTTGCCATGGTGAGTGACGTGGGAAAGGCGCCCGTGCATCGGTTGTGGCGCGCGGATGACCTTGCCGCCGAAGGCCTGCCCGATCGCCTGATGCCCCAGGCAGACGCCGAGAAGGGGCAGGCGTTTTTCCGCTGCCGCAGTGATCAAAGGCAGACAGATTCCCGCATGGTCCGGGTCGCTGGGACCGGGAGAAATCAGAATGCCCTGCGGGTTCAGGGCCAGAATATCCGCCACGCTGGCCTTGTCGTTCCTGATGACGCGCGTTTCCTGTCCCAGATCGCCCAGATATTGCACCAGGTTCCAGGTAAAACTGTCGTAATTGTCGATCATCGCCAGCATGAAAGAGTTATGCCGCAGATGAGGTATGAATAGCAAGGAAGGTTAAATGATGGCACGCCTCCAGGGCATCGGATAAACTGTCGCCTATGAGGCTTTCCGTCATCCTTTCCGCGCTCTTTTTTATTGCGGCCCTGTGCCTGTTCGCGGGAACCGTCTATTTGCATCAGCCGGAAAAAAAGCCGCCTCCTGCAAAACCCAAGCGCCCGCCGGCAGTCGTCCAGTTCAAGGAATTCAGCCTTCCGGCCCTGCCTCCCGTTCCGGAAGCGCCGAAGCCGAAGGCGGTTGTATTGTCCAGTGTCCCTTTCGGCCCTCCTGCAGCGGTTAAAACGCCTCTTCCCGTGAGGCCACCGGTGACAGGTACGCCGCGCATCGTGATCATTATCGATGATATGGGCATCGACGTGAAACGGTCGAAGGCCGTCATGGCGCTGAAGGCGCCGTTGACCCTCGCGTTCCTGCCCTATGCGCCGCAGGTGGCAAAACTGGCGGAGGAGGCGAAGGCGGGAGGGCATGAACTGCTGATCCATATGCCGATGGAGCCGATGGATCCATCGCTCGATATGGGGTCCATCGCGTTACGCCATGGCATGAAGCCGGAAGAATTCGACGCGATGCTGGACAAGGCGTTCGCGTCTTTCGGGGGGTATGCAGGCATGAATAATCATATGGGCAGCAGCCTGACCCAGGAACCGGAAGCGATGGAGCATGTCATGAAAGCGCTGGCGGCGCGCGGTCTGTTCTTCGTGGATTCACGGACGTCGGCGCAGACTGTGGCGGCAAGGGAAGCGGCCAAAGCGGGCGTTGCCTATGCCAGCCGCGACGTGTTTCTAGACGACGATCCGTCCTACGCTCCCGTTCTTAAGTCTTTGCGTGAAACCGAGAAGATTGCGGGACGGACGGGGCTGGCTGTCGCGATAGGGCATCCCAAGGACGCGACGATTGCCGCGCTGAAGGATTGGCTGCCACAGGTAAAGAAAGATGGGTTTGAAATTGTGCCGGTCAGTGAAGCGGTTATTAAAGCGGATCACGTTATTGATGCCGCTCGCATGCCTCCCTCCCCCTGAGGGGAAGGGCTGGGGTGGAGGAACAGACTTTTTTTGTGTCGCGTTTAAGGCTGTCAGCCTGTACACCCTCCCCAACTCTTCCTCAGGGGGCTTTATTTGGAGTTGTTGATCGCCAGTTCCGCCGCGTGAATGATGGCGCGGGCTTTATTGCGGCATTCCTGGTATTCGGACTCGGGGTCGCTGCCTGCCACCACGCCGCCGCCGGCCTGGACGATAATCTCGCCGTCTTTCACCAAAGCAGTGCGCAGGGCGATGCAGGTGTCCACATCGCCATTGCCGTCGAAATAACCGACGCAGCCGCCGTAAAAGCTGCGTTTTTCAGGTTCCAGTTCATCGATGATTTCCATCGCCCGGATCTTCGGCGCGCCGCTGACCGTTCCCGCCGGGAAACCAGCGAAAACGGCGTCCAGGGAATCCAGCCCGTCGCGCAAATGACCTTCGACATTCGAGACGATATGCATGACGTGGGAATAATTTTCGATCACGAAACGCTCCGTCACCTGGACGCTGCCGATGGCGGCGGCGCGGCCCACGTCGTTGCGGCCCAGATCCAGCAGCATGAGATGCTCGGAGCGCTCCTTGGGATCGGCCAGAAGCTCGGCTGCAAGCGCCTTGTCTTCCTCTTCGGTCTCTCCCCGTTTGCGCGTGCCTGCGATAGGGCGGATCGTCACACGGCCCTGCCGCACCCTTACAAGGATTTCCGGAGACGAGCCGACCAGCGCGAACGCGCCCATCTTCAGATGAAACAGGAAAGGGGACGGATTGACCCGCCGCAGGGTCCGGTAAAGCTCGAAGGACGAAAGGTCAAAGGGTAGGCGGAACCGTTGCGACGGGACGACCTGAAAGATCTCTCCTGCGTGGATGTATTCAACGGCCTGGCGTACCATGCCATGATACTGTTCCCGGCTGACGTTCGGCGTTACGGGCAAGGGAAGGGACAGTTTCGACTCACGGAAATCCTTCGACGGATCGAACGGACCGGAAAGCCGGCTGCGCGTTTCCTCCAGCATGCGGCGGGCATCGTCGTAAACGGATTGCGCCGGTTCTTTGCAATTTCCGGCATGTCGGCGCACGGGAACGCTGACCAGCATCATATGCCGGATATTATCGAAGATCAGCATGATCTGCGGTCGGATCAGAAGCCCGGCGGGAATGTTGATCGTGTCGGGATTGGCGTCAGGGATATCCTCGATCAGCCGCACCATGTCGTAACCCAGATAGCCAAACAGGCCGGATGTCGCCATCGGGGGAAGCCCTTCGGCATCGTCGATACGCCCATCGCGGATACAGGATTTGAGGTGATCGAGCGGGCTCGGATTTTTTATATCGGTCCAGTTTTTTCCGTCAGAGGAGGTAGATGCGGCCTTTCCATCAAACTGCCAGAAAAAGTCGGGCTTGAACGCGATGGCGGAGTACCTTCCCAGCACCGCGCCACCCTCGACGGATTCCAGCAGAAGGGCGTAGTCTTCCTCCCGGCACAGTTTCATCCAGGCGGAGACGGGGGTATCGAGATCGGCGGGAAGCCACTGGCTGACCACCTGGCTGCGCCCCGTGCGAAAATTATCAGAGAACTTCTGAAAGGAATCCGAAGTCATGCCGCGATCATGGCGCTTCGTCCGCCGTGCTTTCGGCGCCGTACATTTTCTCCAGCGCCTCCTGGTTGACGGTGACTTTGTATTGTTTGCGCAGTGTACCGAGATAGGTTTCCGCGATTTCATTCTGCAAGGCCGGAGTCAAAGCCTCACGCAGCGATTTCAGCTGGTCTGCAGGAATTATAGCCGGATCGGGCAGCGTAACCGACGTAACGCGGCCGATCAGCAATCCGCCTTTTGCCGGAGGCATCAGCCATGTGTTCTTTTCGGCCCCAAAGAAAACGGCCTTGGCCTGATCGCTCAGCGGTTCCTGTGCCGGAGCAACCCGGTCCGTTTCAATGGTTTTTACTGCTGCTCCGGTTTCTTTCGCCAGTTGTTCCGGCGTTTCCTTGCCTTCTTTCAGTTTTGCGAGGGCTGCTTCGCCACGCTGGCGGTTCAGGACGCTTTGCTGGTCCGCGATCCAGAGCTTCGCGAGATCATCCCTCACCTGATCGAAAGGCGTATAGGATTTGGGAATGATCTTGTCGGTCCGGACGGCGGCATAGCGTCCATCCGACAGAGGGATAAGGGCGCTTTCTCCCTCATCCTGTCCGAAAGCCGCATTCAGGATGGCGGCGCTTTCCTTGGCAAAGTCCTTCATGCCATCCTTTTTATCCGGTGTGGATCCGTCTTTATGAACCGGACCGAGTGTTACGATCTCCATGCCATAGGATTTTGCCGTATCTTCCAGCGACGCGCCCCCGGCGAGCTGGTCCTCGACCTGGGTGGATGCGTTGAACAAGACTTCGCCCTGGTGGTCGGCGGACAGATCCTTGCGCAGCGTTTCCTTGACGGCATCGAAGGATTGCTGTTCCGCCGGTTTGATTGCAGTAACAACGAAAACATGCCATCCCAAGGGGGTATGGACAGGTCCGGCGGTTTTGCCCGGCTCCGTCTTAAAGGCGACATCCGCAATGGCCTTGTCGAGGCCGTCACGCTGATATGTCTGATTGCCCGTGAACATTTTGGTATCGCCCGTCACTTTTTTGACGGCATCTTTCAAAGATTTTTCCATTGCGGCGGCTTCGAGAACGGCTTTTGCCTGTTTTTCATCCGGCAGGATCGCCTGGTCCAGCGCGCGGCGCTCAGGCAGCGCGAAAGAATCTTTTTGCTCATCATAGACTTTTTTCAATTCGTCATCCGTCACCGTCACTCCCTCTTTGAGGGAAGCGCCGGAAAGGATCGCCATGGTCACGCTCCGGGACTCCGGTATGGCGTAGCGTTCCTGACCGGATTGATAGAAAGGCTTCAGGACTTCGTCTACAGGCGGCTTGTAATCCTTTATGCCGCTGTCCGGCAGGAAAGCGAATTCGATCTTTCTTTTTTCGGCGCGGAACAACGCGAGGTCGAGCGTTTCCGTGTCCGATGCCACATTGGTCCCCGCGCTCAACGATTCAAGGATCATGGACCCCGTCATGTCGTTCCTGACGGCATCCATCAACTGAGCTTCACTCATGCTCTGGCTGCGAAGAACGGCCTGCAGCGC
>JBDHTS010000076.1:0-11120 GCA_039808845.1 Alphaproteobacteria bacterium
GAGCAGGGGATGGCTTGCCCGCCCGCCGAAGCGATCCGCCAGAAGCGTCGTCTGAAGGACCGCCCATATGCCGAGCATGGTCAGCGCGGCCAGAAGGGCAAGCTGTGCCGCCCTGGCGAAACGGGTTTTATCCGGACTCAACAGCAGCGCGAAAAACGTGAGCGGCAGGCAGGACAGGACCAGATAAGTGACAAGGCTAGGAAACGGCGTCAGGCTCCAGAGCAGGCTGACAGTGCTATAGACCCAAAAGGCGAGCAGAAGGAAAACCGGCGCCGTGCGCGGAATTATGACGGCTTCATGCCCGCGCAGAGCGTTCATGGAAGGAAGAGCGGCGGGCAGGAGTCCCGCCAGCAGGAGAAGCAGAGCCGGCGCGTAAAGATAGCTTTGCGCGCCTTCGAAAAATAAACTGATGATGAAAGCCGCGACGATAAAAGCGGCAGAGAGAAGAGGGCGGATCATAACATAGGTTTCAATTTCCCCCTCTCCCACAGGGAGAGGGCCGGGGTGAGGGGATTATATCTTCGGGCGAAGCCCGCCCAAATCCTTATTTGATTTTGACACGCCTGCGGCGTGAATGTTTATGTCCCCTCACCCTGACCCTCTCCCCAAGGGAGAGGAAAGGAGCAGCTTTTCCGCCCGCGCCATATCTTTGGGCGAGTCGATGCCCGCCTGGGCCAGGCCGGCATCGACATCCAGCGTAACGGTCTGCACGCGGATGCCGTTTTCGATGAAGCGCAGCTGTTCCAGCCCTTCCAGGGTTTCGTAATGTCCCTGGGGCAGGGCGACGAAACGGCGCAGCGTTTCCGTGCGGTAGCCGTAGAGGCCGAGATGCTGAAGAATGGGGGAGAATTCCCCGCTTCTGTCTTCCCTGCGGAGGGCGGGAATAATCGTTTTCGAAAACCACAGTGCACGGCCCGTCCCGTCGACGATGGCCGTCGTCCCGCTGAACGGCGTCGTCTTCTTGGATTCACGCAGGGCGTCCAGTTCCGGCCAGCGCAGGCGGATGACAGGTGTTACGACCTCTGTTGTGTTGTCGTTTTGCGCGGCATCGATTATTTTGCGGATCGCATCGACCGGGGTAAACGGCGCGTCGCCCTGCAGGCTGACCAGAAAATCAAATCCGCCGCCCGCGGCATCCGCCGCCGCCAGCACGCGGTCGGATCCCGTGGGGCAGCTTTCCGGCGTCATGACACAGGCAACATCCAGCGTTTTTGCATGATCGGCGATCCGCGCGTCGTCCGTCGCCACCATCAGCATGATGTTTTTTGAATCCAGCGCCGCCGCCCGCCCGATCTCCACAACCCGTTCCAGCATCGTCTTCCCGGCGATCATCGCCAGAGGCTTGCCGGGAAAGCGCGTGGACCCATACCGGGCAGGGATGACGATGGCGGTTTTCATGCTTTCAGGATCGCAATATCTTTGTGATATTTCCAGATGTCCTCATCATGGGTGACGAAGGCCAGCTTTTCATGCTTCGCCTGCGCGATCAACATGCGGTCGAACGGGTCGCGGTGATGGAGAGTCAGCATCCTTGCAGACTCGCTATGATCGTATGTAAAGGGAAGCACTGCAAAACCTTTATTGCCCAGATAAAGATTGGAGTCCGGCGTATCCAGCTTTCCTATGGATTTCTTGGTATGGATTTCGAACAAGGAAATGCTGCTGACAAAGGCGCGTTCGGCATTATTGATCCGGTCAATCGTTTTCTGGCGCAGATTTTTGTCGCCTTTCATCCACCAGAGAAAAATATGCGTATCAATCAGAAGGCGCATGGCCGGGAATGACGGGCTTGTCCACGAAACGACCGCCAATGAGGGCATTGGTTTCCGATGAATCCCAGTCGTCTGCGTACCAGACCTCATCTTTCAGGAGGCCGGGCTGCAAAAGTTTTTTCTCCTTCGCCGCTTTTTTCCCCGGGCTTTTGTATTTATTGAGGGTCGCCACGGGTTTGCCCGCACGGGCGATCACGACTTCCTGCCCCGCCTCCACCTGTTGCAAAAGACGGGAAAGGTTGGTCTTGGCTTCGTGGATGTTGATGATGACCGTATCCATAAAGTTAGCTTAGCTAAGTTTGGTTCTGGCGTCAAGATTTGTGTGTTACACATTAAAGTCCATCGCGTATGAAATTTTATCGTCATCCCGGATCGGCGCTCGCTGCGCGTCGCTGGTCCAGGATGACGTAAATTTAGGATGGCAGAATTGATGTGGTTAAGGCTTCGCCCACCACGTATCGGCGACGCCCAGGGCATAAGGAGCCTGTTTGTCCGGGATGCCGAATTTGTTCCAGTAGGCGATGCGCCAGGCGGGGATGTGCCAGTTGGGGATGACATAGTTGCCGGAGAGCAGCACATAATCCAGCGCCTGGCAGCGGGCGACCAGATCCTCGCGCGTCGGTGCGTTGATGATCATTTCAACGAGCTTGTCGACCACAGGATTTTTCAGGCCGATCGTATTGCGGGAGCCGGGGATGTCAGCGCGGGCGGATGTCCAGAATTCCCGCTGTTCATTGCCGGGGGACAGGGATTCGGGAAAGCTGGTGACCGTCATATCGTAATCGAAATTGATGATGCGGTTCACGTATTGCGAGGCGTCGACCACGCGGAACGTTGCGCTGACACCGATTTTCTGCAGGTTCTGGATAAAGGGCGTGATCCAGCGGTCGAAGGCCGCGTTGCCGCCGTTCGTTAGAAATTCGAACTGCAGGATCTTCCCGGTTTTAGGGTCGCGGCGTAGCCCGTCCTGGCCGACCTTATAGCCTGCGTCGTCCAGGATCTTCATCGCCATGCGCAGATTGGCGCGGTTGTTTCCCGATCCGCCGGTTTTCGGGGGCTGATAGCGTTCGGTGAAGACTGACGGGGGCAGGCCGGCCTTGAAGTCCTCCAGAATTTCCCTGACTTTGCCTTCCGGCGGATGGTCAGGGGCCGCCATTTCGGAATTGGAGAAAAAGCTGTTGGAGCGTTTATACGCGCCATAGGCGAACTGCTTGTTCGACCATTCGAAATCGAAAGCGTAATCCAGCGCCTTGCGGACCGCCTGATCCTGGAAGACCGGACGGCGGAGGTTGTAGACGAAGGCCTGCATGCCCTGCGGCATCCCGTTCGGAACCTCCTTCTTGACGATCCGGCCGTCTTTTACTGCAGGGGCGTCATAGGCCGTGGCCCACGACTTCGCGGTATATTCCTGATGGAAATCATAGCCGCCGCCGAAGAACGACTCCAGCTGGACGTCGCGGTCGCGGTAATAGTCATAGGTGACGATGTCGAAATTATAACGGCCCTTGTATACGGGCAGGTTTTCGCCCCACCAGTTTTTGACGCGTTCATACGTGATGGTGCGGCCTGGCGTGAAGGAAGCGATCCTGTAGGGGCCGTTGCCCGGCGGCGGAGTCAGGGTGGTTTCGGCGAAATTGCGTCCTTTCGCCGTCCAGTAATGTTTGGGCAATACGGGCATCTGTCCGATGATCAGGGGCAGTTCAAGATTATTCGTCCCCTTGAAGGTGAATTTGACCCGCTTTGGCCCAAGGGCCTCCACTTTCGTAATATCGGCGTAATAGCTGCGATAGAAAGGCTGGCCGTCTTTCATCAGGGCATCGAACGTCCATGTCACGTCATCCGCCGTGACCGGCTGCCCGTCCTGCCAGACCGCTTCGGGGCGCAGGTTGTAAATGATCCAGCTGCGGTCCTTCGGCACTTCGATCGATGCGGCGAGGCCGGCGTATTCGCTGAAGGGCTCGTCCGAACTCTGCTCGGTCAGGCTGGCGTATATCAGGCCAATCCCATCCACCGCTACGCCCTTGACGATATAGGGATTGAAACTGTCGAATGTTTCCAGCGCGCCGAGGCGCAGCTTTCCGCCCTTGGGCGCGTCAGGATTCACGTAATCGAAATGTTTGAAGTCCGGGCCGTATTTCAGGTCACCGTGCATGGCGATGCCGTGTACAGGCGTTTCCGCATATGCCGGGGCAACAAGAAGGAGAAGAACAGCCAGAAGGATACGAAACATATTCAGCCTTTCAGTTCGGTTATGCCGCCCGGACCGGTTTTTTCATTTTATTCTGCTTTTCCCGCCAGATCTCGTAGAGTTCCGGCTTTGAGAACAGATATCCCTGCCCAAGGCCGATGCCGAAATCGAGCAGTTCGCGCAGATCGCTTTCCTTCTCGATGCGTTCGACGATCAGGTCGATTCCGGCGGCGTCCAGCTGTTTCTTCAGGCGGCTGACGCGCGCCGCGCCGCCATCCATGTTCGCCTCGCGGATCAGCCAGGCGGCATCCAGCTTAAGATAGCGGATTTTCAACGCCTTCAGGCGCGCCATGTCGATGCGCCGCTTGCGGACACTATCCATCGAAAAGCGGCAGCCCAGCCTTGCCAGCCCGTCCAGAACCGGCATGACGGCGGGAGACAGAGTATCCAGCGCGGCTTGCGGCAATTCAAACACCAGGCGCGCCGCGATGGTCCGGTTGCGGGCGAGGCAGGCCGTCAGGTCGGCCATGAAGCCTTTATTGTATAAAGTCGCGCCGTCGATGTTGAGGATGCACAGAGCGTCCGGCGGAATGCCGCCGCGCGGATCGTTCAGGGCGTTCAGGCATTGCAGCAGCAGCAGATCGTCGATGACGGGCAGCAGGGAGTCGTTCGCCGCAGCCCTCATATACCGCTCGGCATGCAGCCAGTTGCCCGACTTGGTGCGGATGCGCGCCAGGGTTTCCACCATTTTAATCCGGCGCTGGGGAAGTGAAACGACCGGCTGCACGAACATGGCCATCTTGTCCTGCTGAACCGCCGCCTGCACAAGGCCGGCCAGGGTGCTTTCCGTGTAATTGGTGCGCGCGCGCATGGCTTCCTCGGCCCGCGATTCCGGGGGAGGCTTGCGTGGGGGAGGAGCCAGTTCCAGCTCGATGAATTCCCCTTTTTCCTGCCCTGCTTTTCCTGTGCCGCGCCCACCCAGGCCGCCAAGGCCGCCGGCGATCATTTTCAGGATGCGGGATTCGATACCAGCGGCGGCGGCGGGCAGGCTTCGCGCATGATTTTCCAGCGCCATGGCGGTTTCGGACAGGCCGTCCTTCAAAGCCGCGATATCGCCCCGGTTCCGGGCGACTTCTCCGGCCAGACGATTGTGATTGTCCATGTTGTCCCGGATCCGGGCGGTAATCTCACGCTCCCATCCGCGCCTGCTGATGGAATCGCAGACCACGAGGCCGCAAAGTCCGGCCAGCGCCACGATGACGAAGCCGTAATCCGATGAAATCTGGGTCAGGATCATGGCTGCGCCCAGGGCCAGCGCGACCATCGTCCCGACAATGGCGGCCAGAACCTGCGCCGCGGCGCCAAGACGCGGCGCGGGGCGATGGACGGTCATGCGACCCACATCCTCCGAAGCACGGTTTTGCCCGCGCGGCGTTTTTCTGAAAATCATCCAGGCCATGTTTATGATCCACATTTATAATGCGGAATTTTCCCGGATCGTCAATGCGCTATAACGCGTTTTTCATGGGGAATCTTTTGCCGGTTCCGACCCTATCGCGTCTGCCACGGAACGAAAGCCGTCCCGCTCCAGAAGCCGCGCCAGCCCTTCCTGCAGGCGGCGGACAAGCGCGGGCCCCTGATAAACCAGAGCGGTGTATACCTGCACCAGGCTGGCGCCCGCCCGGATTTTTTCATAAGCGTCCTCCGCCGACGCGATACCCCCCAGACCGATGATGGGCAGCCGGCCCTTGGTCAGGCGGTGAAAGGCGCGGATCGACTCGGTGGCCTTGTCTTTCAAAGGCTTCCCGCTCAGCCCGCCGCGCTCCGCCGCAAATCCCGCATCGAGAGAAAGAGGCCTGTCGAGAGTCGTGTTCGTCAGGATCAGGCCGTCGATGCCGGATTGCAGCGCGGCCTCGGCAAGCTCCTCCCGCTGCGCCTCCGTCAGGTCAGGCGCGAATTTGACGAGCAGGGGGGTGGGATATTGACCGCAGGCATAATCCCGTGTCGCCCTGATCCTGCCCATCAGTTCGATAAAGGCGTTTTTCGTCTGCAGGTCGCGCAAGCCAGGCGTATTAGGCGAGGAAATATTGATCGTGAGATAATCCGCCATCGTCGCGAGGTTTTGCACCAGCAGGCAATAATCCTTGGCCGGGTCCGCCTGGTCCTTGTTCATGCCGATATTGATCCCCAGAACTCCGGCCGGGCGGGGCCGCGTTTCCATGAAACGTTCCAGATTGGCCTTGAACGCTTCCATGCCATGGTTGGGGAAACCCATCCGGTTGATGACGGCTTCATGATCGGGATCGCGGAAAATGCGGGGGCGGGGGTTGCCTTGTTGCGATCTGGGCGTGACGGTTCCCGCCTCCACAAACCCGAACCCCATGCGAAAGGCCGGCCCGATGACCTCCGCGTTCTTGTCAAAGCCCGCGGCCAGGCCGATGGGATTGGGAAATTTCCGGTTCCAGAGCGTAGCCGTCAGGGAGGGATGGGCGGACTGATCCTGTACGGGCGCGAAGCCGGTCTTTAAAGCCCTCAGCGTAAGGCCATGGGCGCGTTCCGCGTCCATGCAAAAAAGCAGGGGACGTATAAGCCTGTAAGATCCGTTCATGAAAAATTCGTCGCGCATCTGCACGGGGAATGCAAGCGCCATCAAGCATTTTCCTGATTATCCGGAGGAAGCGCCCGTCATTCCTTGAAATGAGGGTGATGAAGGGACTGGCGCAGAATGAATTTCATGTTCTGGACATGCGCCACGGCGAGAGGGTCGAACTGGCGATCGCGGTAAAAGGCCGATACGATGGACAGGAAAGGGGATTTTTCCTCCGGCACCATGCCCCTGCCAAACCGGGCAAGGATGCGCCAGCAGGCCATATAGAGATTTTCGCGCTCCGTGACTTCCTTTGGATCGAAAACCTTTTGCTTCATCCGCCACCTCTAATATTAGAGTGTAACAGGAACAAAGCGCTTTTGGCAATCCTCTTAAACTAGCCGATGACGAAAGGCATATGCGGGGAACGGGTGGGAGAGGCGTGACGCCTGAGCTCGTCGACTGCCGCCAGGTTGTATTTTTCGCCAAGACGGTAGGATTTTCTGATCGAGTTCGCAG
Source organism: Alphaproteobacteria bacterium (assembly GCA_039808845.1). Classification (GTDB taxonomy): domain Bacteria; phylum Pseudomonadota; class Alphaproteobacteria; order Micavibrionales; family Micavibrionaceae; genus JBDHTS01. The sequence continues at coordinate 7,067 of JBDHTS010000076.1, forward strand.
CTTCCCCTTGATATCCAGCCATCATGGCTTTCCACGCCAGCCGATAGGTCGCTTCATACTCCTCATCAAATCTGCTCATCGCCCTGCCCGGTTGTTCATCCTGTAATTCTAATATAGGGCGGAGCGATGGATTTTAAAGAGGTCAGAGCAGGGATTGCGGCACCGTCAGGAGCAGGTTGTCGGCAAGGTTGACCGTACTGGAATCAATTCCCGTCAGTTGGGCGATGACGACAGCATGGGACGTTGCCCCCGCAGCGCCATCGGGATCGAATGACACGATGGTGTTGGCGCCATCCTGGCCGATGGAAACATAACCGTCCGCAATGGCGTCCATGCCGGTGTAGCCTGCGGCTTTCAGAAGGGCGGAAAGATCCAGGGCGTCGCCGCCTGCGCCGGTTTCAAAGCCTTCTATGATATCGGCAATATCCGCGGACGGATTGAGCTGCGCGGCCATGACATCGTCGTAGACGCTGTGATCGTAATAAAAGATGTCGCTTCCGGCGTCGCCATAAAGCGTGTCCTTTCCGGCCCCGCCCATCAGGACGTCGTTGCCTGCCTGGCCGTGGAGGGAATCTTCGCCCAGAGTGCCGACCAGAATGTCGCCCTGCAAGCCGCCGCTGGCAATCACGCCGGAGGAACCTTTCAGATCCAGATCGTCCAGCATGTATCGCGGATAGGGGCCTGCATTTTCCAGCACATGGTTCGCGCCCTGGTCCATGGCGATGAAGTCCGCGAGCCTCGACCCGATGACCTCCCGGCTTTCATAATGCAAATGCCATGTATCCTTGGCCCATTCGGGAAGATAGTTGACGGGGTCCTGCGCCTGGCTGACTTCCGAGAGAAGCGGAAGATCGCGGTAATTGACGCCGATTTTGACGTCGCTATAGTCATGCGCCAGTTTTTCCTGGGCCGCATTGATGTATTTCAGGCCCAGCTGCGTCGCATCGACCCTGGCCTGGGAAATTCCGGCCAGCCTTGCCGCTGTGCCATCGTAGCGGCCGGTTTCCGCGATATAGAATTGAATGTCGTCACCGAGCCGATCCTTGATGTAATCGAACACGGAACGGGTCGCATTCATGTAATGCTCCGCCGCCGCGACCCGGCCTTCCTCGGTCGTATTGAAGCCGATCGTGGCCGCGTCGCCTTCGCCTTGGCCCCAGACGATCGTCGGGGTCACGTTGCCGTGGGCGCGCAGATCCGCAAGCTGGATCGCCAGGTAGTCCACGGCGCGGATCAGGATGTCGCCCGGTTTGCCTGCTTCGGGATACCACCAGACTTCGCTCAGATCGTGCGAATCGTCGTCCGCGTTGACGCTGGTGCCGCCGACGGCAAGCAGGATCAGGTCGCCGTTGCCGTCTTTCTGCACGGTCTGCACGGGACCGCCCATGTGCTCTTCAAGTCCGCTCTGCAGACGGGTCAGACCTGATTCGCTATCGCCGGCCAGCACTTTCAGACCGCTCATATTGGATTGTCCCAGCAGCTGGGTCATCAGCGTGACGGGAGCCTCGGTGACCAGGTTGTCCGTGACAGAGAAGGCGGACGCTTTGAGATTTTTGATCGTCGCCAGCGTGGTCGTTTCGCCTTCGAAATCCAGGCTGACGCTCAGGTCTTTGCCGGTCTGCTGGATTTTGATCACGCCGTCGGCAACGGCATCGTGGCCGTTATAGCCTGCATGGTGCAGAACCGCGCTGACGTCCAGTTTGTCTCCGGCCTGAAAACCCTGGACCGTGACTTTGATGCCGGTGACGACGGAATCCAGCTTGATGATATCGTTGCCCTGGCCGCCGTCGACAGTATCCCCGCCGCCGGCGATCAGGATATCGTCGCCGATATTGCCATACAGCTTGTCGCTGCCTGCTCCGCCGATCAGGATATCGTTGCCGTATTCGCCGAATAATTTATCGTCGCCGAGCCCGCCGACCAGGATATTGTCAAAGCCGTCGCCATGGATCGTGTCGGCAAAGTCCGAACCGATAATGTTTTCGATGCTGTAAAGCACATCGTAATTGCCCTGGCCGTCTTTCGGCACCAGCGAGAACTCGCCGGGCGGAATGACGGGCGGGGCCGGTGGATCGATATGGACGTTCGACAGGTTGTAAGGCGCGAACTGGGCCGAGGTCACGCCGATCAGCCGGACCAGGGAGGAAGCGCTGGCTCCGCCGAACCCGTCCTGGTCGAACTGGATTTTCAAGTCGCCGTTGTCGTCGCGCAGGCGGATGTAGCCTTGAGCGATGGCGTCTGCGCCACTGCGCCCGATATGGTCCAGCAGCGCGGAGATATCGAGGCGGTCGCCGCCGTCGCCGGTTTTAAATCCGCTGATGTTCTGAATGGCCGGGTTGGTCCAGTCTTCCCATGTAAAACTGTAAACTTTCGGCGGCGCTTCGGGGATGGCAGGCGCGGGGGTCTGCAATCCGTTTACAATGATTCCCGATCCCGCCGGGAGGTAGCTGACCGTATCGCCCCGGTCGAGAATATTGTCGCCGCCAATGACGATGTCGCGGCCCGCGCCCGGTTTGAAGAAGTCGCGGTCGCTGCCGCCGTAAAGGATATCGTCGCCGCCGCGCCCGGACAGGAAGTCCGAACCGCCGTAGCCGATGACGAAATCGTTCCCGCCCGCGGTCAGGGAAATCAGGTTGTTGGAACGGTCGATTTCCTCCGGCGCTGCCGTCAGGACGTTTCCGTGCAGGAGCAGGAACGCCGGCGACAGGATATCGGTGATATGGCCGGCAACGAATCTGTTGAGCGTGCTGATGACCTCAGCGTTATCGATTTTGGAAGACGTGCTGTTGTCGAACCCGAACTGGGCCGAGAACTCATCCCACCAATACGGTTTGTTGACGAGAGCCATGAAAATTTCCTTTATCCAAAAAACGCTTTGAACCGAACAAGCGTACGCCAAGTTTATCGAGACAGCACTATGACAATTAAAAATTTACTGCCAGTGGTGCTTCAGTCGCGACTTCTAAATCTTTTCGGAAGATATGGCAATAACGATCCGATGTTCAAACGGTTCCATTCTTCATTTTTTGTGTTTCGATAATCCCGTTTTCGTCTGGCGGCATCCTGTGCGGCCCGCGATGTGCTAACCTGATTCCATGGCCGAAGGCGAACAGGACGATTCACAGAAGACAGAAGACCCAACCCCCAAGCGGCTTGAAGAGGCGCGGAGAAAGGGGCAGGTCGCGATGTCGCGCGAACTGAATAACTGGGTGATGCTGCTGGCGGGCACTATCATCGTGGCGATGATGTCGTCTTCCTTCCTGACCCAGATGACCGTTTTCCTGCGGACCTTCATTGAGCAGCCGCATCTGATGCCGCAGGTTCCCGGCGGCTTTTCCATCGTCCTGGGGCAAAGCTTCTGGCACGTGTTTGGTTTGATGGCTTTTCCGCTTGTCGCCTTGATGCTCGCGGCGTTCCTGGGGCCTTTCTTGCAGATCGGCCCCTTATTCGCGCCGGAAGTCATTCAGCCGGATCTCGGCAAGTTGTCCCCGATGAAAGGATTTACGCGCCTCTTTTCCCGGCGCGCGCTGGTCGAATTCGGCAAAGGGCTGTTCAAGATCACGGTCGTTGGCGTTGTCGGCTATATCTCGCTGCGTCCTTATTATGATGCCATCGATCATTTCGTCGGGCTGCCCATTCAGGATCTTCTGCATGAGATGCTGGGCATGTTCGTGCGCCTGATGATCGGTGTGCTGGTGGTGCTAGCGATCCTTGCTGCTGTCGACGTGCTTTATCAGCGCGCCGAGCATCTGAAGAAAATGCGGATGTCGCGGCAGGAGTTGCGCGATGAATACAAGCAGTCGGAAGGCGATCCCCATATCAAGGCGAAACTGCGCCAGCTGCGTTCCGAAAAGGCGCGGCAGCGGATGATGCAGGCCGTTCCTTCCGCCACCGTCGTCATCACGAACCCGACTCACTTTGCCGTTGCCCTTAAATATGAACCCGAAGAGATGGACGCACCGCAATGCGTGGCCAAGGGTGCGGACGATATCGCCCTGAAGATCCGGGAGGTCGCTAAGGCCCATGACATCGTGATCTATGAGAACAAGCCCCT
>JBDHTS010000077.1:0-11042 GCA_039808845.1 Alphaproteobacteria bacterium
TCCAGCGCCGGGCCTTCGCCGGGATCGCCGTGGTGGACGACCGAGGGCGGGGTATGGAACACGCGCCCGATTCCATGGCCGCAGAAATCGCGCACCACGGAAAAGCGGTTGCCTTCCGCGATCACCTGGATGGCGTGGCCGATGTCGCCCAGCGTCGCCCCCGGCTTTACGGCGTCGATGCCCGCCATCATGCATTCATAGGTGATATCGACCAGTTTCCGCGCCTTCACCGGCACCTTGTCGCCGAACAGATACATGCGGCTGGTGTCGCCGTACCAGCCGTCCAGGATCACGGTCACGTCGATATTGGCGATGTCGCCGTCCAGGATTTTCTTCGGACCCGGAATGCCGTGGCATACGACATGGTTGATGGAGATGCAGGTCGCCTTGGGATAGCCCTTGTAGTTCAGGGGGGCGGGAACGGCGCCGTGCTTCAGGATGAATTCATGGCACAGCCGGTCCAGTTCCCCGGTCGTCACGCCGGGGACGCAGAAAGGCGTGATGTAGTCCAGCGTTTCCGCGGCCAGCCGCCCGGCCCGGCGCATGCCTTCGAAGGCGGAGGGGCGGTGGATGGCAATGCCGTCGGCTGTATAGCGAAGGGGCTCGTGGTCCTGGTTCATTCCGTTCCTTTGGCGGTTGACGCCTTCGTCCGCGCCCCTTAAAAACGTATGGGATTTAACTGTTTGCGGGTGTCCTGTAAATCACTTAATGGCGCGGGCTGTGAATTGCAACCGCCCGGCCGGAAATTCGACCATGACCGAGAGTGCAAAAAAAGAAACCTTCACCGCTGCGCTGGTCATTATCGGCAATGAGATCCTGTCCGGACGGACGCAGGACACCAACACGCCATGGATCGCCGAGCGCCTGACGGGGCGGGGGATCCTTCTGACGGAGGTGCGCGTCATCACCGACAACGAAGCTGAAATCATCTTCGCGGTCAATGAGTTGCGGAAAAAGTTCGACTATGTTTTCACCACCGGAGGCATCGGCCCGACCCATGACGACATTACGGCCGCCAGCACCGCCAAGGCTTTTGGCGTGGAATTGGAGCGGAACGAGGAAGCCTTCCGCATGCTGGAGGCTCATTACGGCCTGCCTGAACTGACGCCGCCGCGCGCCAAGATGGCGCTGATTCCCGCAGGCGCGACGCTAATCCCCAATCCGGTGACCGCCGCGCCGGGGTTCATCATGGAAAACGTGCATATCATGGCGGGCGTGCCGCGCATCATGCATGCGATGCTGGATCACGTGCTGGGGACGATCGACGCCGGCAAGCCGATCCTGTCCAACACCGTCACCTGCGGCCTGACCGAAAGCGCCGTGGCGGACGAACTGACCGTGCTGCAGGCGACATACCCGAAAATCCAGATCGGCAGCTATCCGCATTACCGCGGCGGCGTGCTGGGGTTGAGCCTTGTCCTGCGCGGGGTCGATCCTGCGATGCTCGAACGCGCGACCGCCGAGCTTATCGGCATTATCCGCGCGCATGGCGAGGAGCCAAGGGCGTTGAGTTTGAAGGGGCATAGCTAGTCTGATCCCCTCACCCGAAACGCGAAGGCGCGTTTCGACCTCTCCCAAGGGAGAGGTAAAAATGACTGGTAATCAGAGCCTAATTCCTTGGCCTCTCCCCTGGGAGAGGCCAAACCGCTTTTTGAGGCGGTTTGGGCGAGGGGCTACTGCGCCTCCCCCTGCCATTCGAACGGGAAGTGGTTCACGCGGACGATGTCGGCGCGGGCTTCCATGGTCCGGTTCAGCAAGGCGGCCGTTTCGGCGTCGATCAGGTTCTTTTCATGGGCTTCCTGCACCATCGCGCCGTAGTTTTCCGACTGGCTCAGCTGACCCTTTTTGACCGCTCGATAGAGGTTTTGCTCATGCGGCCAGGCCTGGTGGCATAAGCCGAACGTCTGTTCCAGCCGCGCGGCATAATCCTGCGCGGCGCGGGGCAGGAAGATGTCTTGCGTCACATGGTCGCGTCCGGGACCGGGCGTGGCGACCAAATCAGAAATTTGCGCGTCCAGGCGGTGTGAGGGCATCCGGTTCCAGCGGCCCAGCGGAAACACGACCGGCATCAGGATGAATTTCGCGAGCGTGCTGGGGTGGTTAACGATCACCTCGTGCAGCGCTTCCTCGGCCTTATAGACGCAGAACGATGCGGCCCATTGCATGAAGGGAATGTCCTCCTTGCGGCAACCGTCATAGTTGAAGCGCCGCAGGACTTGCCCGCCCATGTAGAGATAGCTGAGCGTGTCGCCGAGCAGGGCGGAGGTCCGCTCCAGTTTCATCAGGCGGCTCTGCAGCAGGATCATCGTCACGTTGGCGGTATAGGCGAAGGCGGCGGACAGGCGATTGATGCGCCGGTAATAAACGGCGTCCAAGCCGCCCTTGGGCGACCAGGACAGCCAGCCATTCGTCAGGCCAAGGAAAAACGCGCGGCATTTGTTCACGATCACGCTGCCGACATGGCGCAGGGCCAGCTTGCCCGCCTCGCCGGCATTGTTTTCCTTCGCGGCCTTCATTTCCTGCAAAACATAGGGATGCGCGAGGAACGCGCCCTGGCCGAAGATCATCAGGCTGCGCGTCATGATGTTCGCGCCCTCGACCGTGATGCCGACCGGCACGCCCTGATAGAGGATGCCGACGGGATTGTCGGGACCGTCGCATACGGCCTTGCCGCCGTGAATGTCCATCGCGTCGAGGAAGACGCGGCGGCTGAGTTCCGTCGCATGGTATTTCAGGATGGCGGAGGCAACGGCGGGCCGCGCTTCCTTCCCGGCCATGTGGGCGAGATCCAGATCCTGCAGCGGGCGCACGCGCGCGGAGTCGATCAGATAGGTCAGGCCGCCCATGCGGCCCAGCGCTTCCTGCACGCCTTCCATTTTGGCGATGGGCAGGTTGAACTGCTGGCGGATAAAGGCATAGGCGCCCGTCACGCGCGTCGCGAACTTGGCCGCGCCGGTGGCGGAGGCGGGCAGGGAAATGGAGCGCCCGACAGAAAGACAATCGACCAGCATGTTCCAGCCTTGGCCGGCATAATCCGTGCCGCCGATGATGAAGCCGGCGGGGACGACGACGTCGCGGCCCCAGTGCGGACCGTTCTGGAACGGTGTGCCCATCGGGCGGTGGCGGCGTCCGGCCTCAAGGCCTTTCGTATCGCGCGGCACGAGAGCGAGCGTGATACCGACATTCGTTCCCTTGCCGAGCAGATTATCCGGATCCTTCAGCACAAAGGCGATGCCGAAGATCGTGGCGACGGGGGCCAGAGTCGTATAACGCTTGTCCCAGTTCAGGTGGATATAAAGCTGGCCGTCCTCGCCTTTGAACAGCGTGCCTTCGTCCTTCTGGTTGGTGGCGTCGGAGCCGGCCTGCGGGCTGGTCAAAGCGAAGCAGGGGATTTCCCGTCCGTCGGCGAGGCGGGGCAGGTAATGCTCCTGCTGTTCCTTCGTGCCGTAGCGCAGAAGCAGTTCGGCGGGGCCGAGGGAATTCGGCACCATCGTGGTCGCCGCGACCGTGCCGCTGCGGCTGGAAATCTTGGAAACGACCTGCGAATGCGCGTAGGCGGAAAATTCCAGGCCGCCGAAGGATTTCGGAATGATCATGCCGAAGAATTTTTTCTTTTTCAGGTAGTCCCAGACTTCCGGCTGCAGGTCTTTCAGTTCGTCGCGGATTTTCCAGTCATCGATCAGGCGGCACAGTTCCTCCACCTCGTTATCGAGAAACGACTGTTCCTCGGCACTCAAGGACGGGGCGGGCATGTCGAACAAGGCGCCCCAGTCCGGTTTGCCGGTGAACAGCGAGGCCTCCCACCCGACCGTTCCGGATTCCAGCGCCGCGCGCTGCGTATCGGAAATCGCGCCATTCATGCGCTGGAACTGTTTGAGAGCGATAGGACCGAGCATGGGGGAAAACCTCTAGAGGATACAATGCCTTAAAAGGATAATTGAAAAATCGTCAAAAAGTGTTAATGGGCTGGTCTTTCATGCAAAAATCTGTTGCCTATATTAGGAATTTCTGTGTAAACAATATGAAAATGCTTTTAAAACGTATTCAGGAACAGGCCCATGAGCAGACAAGCGCGATCAACGTTTGAAAAAATTACTTCCCGTAGAGGTGCAGGACATTCTCTGCCTGACCCGCACGTGCTGGCAGCAGACGCTGCGGCGGAACTGGCAAGAAGGCAAAGAGGCTTTAGAATGGGCAATCCCTTTACACCCATACAACTAAGGGCAGCTTGGCATTATGCTGGCCGTATTGGCATAGATACAAGCGTGAAAAGAATGGAAGAGGTTTTAAGACTTGTAGCTGACACGATGTCGCCTGGAAAAACCGAAGTTCTCCCAGGGATGAGGGCTATCACTAACAATGAAAAGAAAATTACTCTTCTGGATTTTACTGGTTCTTAAGCGGCGCAGGAGGATAGTGCGGCTCCGGGTCGGGCTGCGGCAGTTCTTCCACGCCTTCGTTGGGTTCACCCATATTCATCATATTCTTCATCGGTTCAGTCATCACGTCCGTCCTCCAGGCTTCTGCGGCTTTCCAGCGCGCTCGTTCTAAACTCACGGGCATCGGCCGAGCGCATCCGCGGCTTTTGCTCCAGGGACTCTTCGCCGACAACATCTATGTAATCGCGCAGATAAACCCGGTCGTCGTCTTGCGGTTCGTGTTGCGTTTTTTGAACAGCGTGCAGCACTTCGCGTGGATCGCGATAAGTTCGGTCCGGGATTTTCACAACGCTTTCCAGAAGGGACCGTTCCGCATGGCGGTCATCGGCATAACGCAGGATCCCGCCTTTATCCTGAGGAAAAGGGATATCCTCGAAAAATCCATTATCCATATCATTGCTCATAACAAACTCCCGCTATGCTTCGATAGACAAACGCTCCGGGGCGGGGTTTAATTCCATCAGAAAAAGGATGGAATTGATGGAAAAAAGCCTGGCCTGGGTCGATTTCGCGGATGGGGTTTCGACCCTGACCCTGAACCGCCCTGACACGCATAACGCTTTCGACGACGCGATGATCGCCCGTATCGCCGAATTGCTGGACAGCGTGACGGAACGGACGGATGTGTTCGCGCTGGTCCTGCGCGGCGAAGGCAAAAGCTTTTCCGCGGGCGCCGATCTGAACTGGATGCGCCGGGCCGCAGATTATACCGAGGCGCAAAACAGGGCCGATGCGCTGGCGCTGGCGCGGATGCTGCATAAGCTGGACGCCTTGCCGAAGACGACCATCGCCTGCGTCCAGGGCGCGGCGATGGGCGGAGGACTAGGTCTGGCCGCGTGCTGCGACATCGTGATCGCGCGGGACGACGCGGTATTCGCTTTGTCCGAAGTGAAGCTGGGCCTGATCCCGGCGACGATCGGGCCTTATGTCCTTCGCGCGCTCGGCCCGCGCCAGTCGCGGCGATTCTTCCAGACGGGGGAAAAATTCCGGGGGCAACAGGCCTTCGACCTGGGCTTCGTTCACGAAATCGCCCATAGCGACAATGAGATGGAGGCCAAGCTGCGGACCATCCTCGACGTTCTGCGCCAGAACGGCCCGCAGGCGATGGCCGCGGCGAAACGCCTGTGCCTCGATTTTGCGGGGCAGCCTTTGACGCCGGACCTGATGGATGAAACCGCAGCGCGGATCGCCCGCACAAGGGCGGGGGAAGAGGCAAAGGAAGGGCTGTCGGCTTTTTTAGAGAAAAGGAAAGCTATATGGAACTAATAAAAACCAAGAGTTAAAACAAGAAGAGAAAAAACTACATAAAATCGGCGTTGGCGCTTTTATAGCAGTACTAGTTATGTGGATTTTGAGTTGGGTTTTAATAGATAAATTTTATGTTGAATCGGATAGAGGTACATTTGGAGATAAGTTTGGTGCTATTAATGCTCTTTTTTCAGGATTAGCCTTTGCAGGACTGATCTATGCAATTCTTTTGCAAAGAATTGAATTAAAGTTTCAAAGACAAGAGCTGGATTTAACACGTCAAGAAATAAAAGGTCAAAAAAGAGAGTTTCAAGAACAAAATAAAACTTTAAAAATTCAAAGATTTGAAAATACGTTTTTTCATATGCTCTCTCTTCATCATGAGATTATTGGAGCTATAGTTTTTGGAGATCACCATGGTAGGAAGGCATTGAAAATTATATCTGATAGAATAAGGTGATTATCCCCTTGACGCAAGTATACGGATTTAGTATATTGTCTCCATTGAGAGGCAATAATGACAACGAAAAACGAAAAATTCACGGTTAAGGATTTCTTCAAGCGCTTCCCGGATGACGATGCTTGCCTTGAACACGTAATGGAAGTCCGCTTTGGCCTTCGCCACACTTGTGGCAAATGCGGGGTGGTTGATAGCACCTTCCATAAACTGACCGAACGCAAGGCATATGCTTGCGCTTCCTGTGGCCATCACGTTTACCCTTGCGCCGGGACAATCTTTCAGGACAGCCGCACAAGCCTCCAAACATGGTTCTATGCCATCTATCTGTTTGTCACCACGCGCCACGGCGTGTCAGGCAAGGAACTACAACGCACTCTCGGCGTGACGTATAAATGCGCTTATCGCATGGGCCAGCAAATCCGCATCCTGATGGCAAAGGCCGATGGCTTTGAAATGCTCCAAGGCCACATTGAAGCGGATGAAACATATATTGGCGGCTATCGCCCCGGCAAACGTGGCCGTGGTGCTGCTGGTAAAACCATTGTCATGGGTCTGATGGAACGCGATGGCCGCATGGTCACGGAAGTCATTCCGAATGTGAAAACCGCAACCCTGAAAGATGTTGTGAACCGCAACGTTGAGAAAGGCGCGATTGTCTCGACGGATGAACTGATGAGCTACGGTTTACTGGAAGGCGATGGATACACGCATGGTGCCGTTAAGCACGGCGCGAAGGAATATAGCTACTACGATTACCGCCATGACGTTACCCACCATACAAACTCGGTTGAGGGCTTTTGGAGGCTGTTCAAGAACTCTATCCGCTCTACACATATCCATGTGTCGGATAAATACATGCAGCGCTACCTTGGAGAATTCACCTTCCGCGCAAATCACCGCCAGATGGTGAATGGGATGTTTGATCTTCTGATTGGGGCTGTTTAACGATCTTGGAGAGGGCCTTTGTAAAGGCCTTCTCGCTTTCAGCGGGGCCTATGCCACGTGCCTCTTCCTGCCGAATAAATTCGGATAATTGTTTATTTTCAATGGCTTCCTTCAGGGATAACATTCTGATTCCATATTGTCAGAATCGTTGATAAGCTGATTATACTATGTTATCAATAAAATGCGCAACGCCGCGCCAAGCTTGGAATCCTGACGCGGCGCGTTCCGTGCCCCTTGTGGAGGGGGGTCGGAAGGTGGTTTAGCTACTTAATAAGAGCAATGGGTAGGCCGTACGCAGCCGCCCCCATGTCAGAGAACACTTGCGCATTCTCACACTCCTTCTTGGGGATCACACCTCCCCAGTTGGTGCTGGCCTAGCAACCAGATTACGTGACCGAGGACGTTGACGCGTCCTCGGTCATTCTGACTCTAGCATCAGAATGACCGATCACGCGTACCACCCCCTCACAGTGCCGTTTGTTTAATTCTCCAGACCGAAACATCCCGCTTCGATCTTGATTCGTCCTTTTCGTACAAGTCTTTACCTCTGGTGACATAAAACGCCACCGCGGCTTTTGCAGCTTGGTCACTGTCTGGAAAGGCTACCCCACGGTTGCGAAGTTCAAACGTCCAGTCTGCAATGGTGCAAAACTGATTCCCGGTCTCCCTTTGGTATTCGAGAACCGCAGCATTGATCTCTTCCCCTGTTGCTGTCCGTCGCTTAACGCCCGTAGACGGCTGACCATTGGATACGGGAGGGACCTTGCCGCTTCGCTCCTCAATCATCTTGTCCATGCTGGCAATAAAAGAGACAGTGGAGTCTTTCGGGTAGCGGGCCACGAGTTCATCAAAGGCTCGACGGCGAAGAGCATGCAGCTCATCCAACGAAAATGGCAAGGTGACCTCCTGAAAAAGAATCGCGTATGCTGTGACCTTATCTGAAAGGCCGAGGCACCTCAAGGGAAATCTGGAGGTGCACAAGCTTAGCTAGACAAGCTCGCTGAGGTCGTCTATCCTGCTACAATAGACCGGGAGCAACATAAGGGTTGGGAGGATAGGCCTGCATTGGCTATTTGAGGGATGCTAAGAATTGAGCCTATAACAAGGAAACATAACCGGGCCGCATTTGACTGTGGTGTTGAATGCTTGAATACCTATCTTCAGACGACTGCCCGCCAGCATAGTTTAAGGGGCGCTTCTAAGACCTTTGTATTGGTAGACGGCAAAAATCCTACGCAAATCATTGCCTATTTTACCACCACGGTCTGTAGCATGGATATGGAGGCCTTGCCTGAGGGACTGGTTCAGCGCTACCCCGTCGGGCTGCCGGCCTATGCCATTTTGCTGGCAAGATTGGCAGTATGCCTTGAAAGGCAAGGGGAACGCATTGGCCGCGCTGTCATGGTCGAGGTGATGCAAATGGCCCTTACAGCTGCAGACGTGGTTGGTGGCATAGGCTTGTTCGTGGAGGCTAAAGACAAAAAGGCGGCAGCCTTTTATAAGAAGTTCGGGTTTAAGGAGCTTACCTCGAACCCCTACACGCTGTTTTTGCCCTTGGAAACCATAAGGGAGGCCTTATCGGCGACCTAGAAGATCGCGACGCGCTTTCACGGCATCGAGAAGCGACGCGTTAGGCTTCGCAGGATTAGATATGATCTCTAGCAGCTTCTGTGCTTCATCTTCCGAAAACATGATTGTTCTAGATTTTACAATGATTTCCTCGGCCTTTTCAAAGGCGGCTTGGGCTACGAATTGATTTACGGAGGCTCCGACAATGCCAGCCGCTTCTTCGATAGCTTGCTTCATCGGCCCGTTTAAACGGGCCGTTATCCTATCTTTATGACTCTTGCCTACCTTAGCCACAGCGCACCTCTATTAATAGTCTAACGGATGTGGTGACATTTTGTCACCAATTTTTAGATTAGACTGTGGCATTTTCGTCAGTTGGTGCCAAATTAGCACACGTGCGTCAAGGGGATAATCACCTAGAATAATAAATGGAGTAGTTCAAAGCTGCATAAAAAATAATATAAAAGGAAATGAAGTAGATAGAGTATCTGGTATATATAATATTCATTATAAAAACTATCAAAGCGTTCTTGGGCACTATTTTAGGAATCTCTATAGAATTTTTAAATTTATTGATGAAAGCTATATAGATGATAAAAAAATTTACACTGATATTTAAGGGCTCAATTGTCTAATCCTGAATTAATTGTTTTATTTTATAATTGTAATTCTGAATTAGGGAAAAATTTTAAGCCTTTGGTGGAAAGATACGGCCTTCTAAATAATTTACCACATGAGAATATCTATGATGTTTCGAATGCGATAACAACATATTCTTCTGACGCCTATGAATAATTATCGTACTTTCAAAAAAGCCAGCGCCAGTGCGCTGGCGGCGATTCCCAGTCCCGCCCATTTGTTGCTCCGGTCCTTCCAGCCGGAGAGGGGTGTCAGGACCATCAGCCAGACGACGTCGAGCATGCTGATCATCGTTACATAGGCGGGATGGTCCACCTTCTGCTGAGCCGCGGTGCGCAGGATGATGGCGGCGACGAGGAACCCTCCGACGACCAGACCTGTCTTGACGCCGTGGCGGCTGAATACCGCACGCCCGCCGGCTTTGTCGCGCAGGGAAAACCACGCGCCGTAGAACAGCAGCATCAGCGCGGCCTCGATCCCGACATAGCCGAACACGCCTTTCGCGACGGGCGCCGCGTCCACCGCCTCCTTGACCAGGAAGGTGCCGATCACGCTGGCCACGATCACGAACCAGATCGATTTCAGCGCCTGCCAGGAAAACGGGCAGCGCCGCACCGCGACGGCGCAGCCGACGCAGAACAGCAGCACCGCGCAGACGGCGGCGAAGCGCGGCCCGTCCTGCAGATACTGGTGCAACAGCTCAGGCCGGATAAAGAACCAGGCGATGAAAATCGCGATCAGCCCTAGCGGCGAGAGCCGCGCCAGCAGTGCGGCCCCATGTTCGTTCACCGCGCGGAAATAAATGAGGTCGTTCACGCACCAGACCATAGCCGCAAGCCCCGTGAAGATGTAAAACATCGGTTCCTGCGGCAAACCGGTCCGCAGCAGCACGGGGAACGCCACCGTCACGGCGATCAGCTTGATCCAGACGGCGGAAGCCGCGTTAGAGCCTTTCAGCCGCTGATGCATATACATGCCGAGGGCCGAGCAGAGGGAAGAGGCGAGAGCGAAAAGAAACCAGGAGGGGAGCACGGGAAACGATTTTTGCGGGTTGGAAACGAAACCGAAACCATCATACACTAAAGCATGGCGACTGTACGGATTGTCGAGGTCGGCCCGCGCGACGGGCTGCAGAATGAAAAGCAGGCGGTGCCGGCGGCGGTGAAGATCGAATTGATCGGCCGGCTGGCTGAAGCCGGGCTGACGCATATTGAGGCTGCCAGCTTCGTCTCCCCGAAATGGGTGCCGCAGATGGCGGACGCGGCGGAAGTGATGGCGGGGATCCGGCGTAGGCCCGGCGTAGCCTATCCCGCCCTGGTGCCGAACGAGCAGGGGATGCGGGCGGCGCTGGCGGCTCAAACGACAGAAGTCGCGGTTTTCGCCTCCGCCTCGGAAACCTTCAGCCATAAGAATATTAACTGTTCCATCGCCGAGAGCCTGCAGCGTTTCGAGCCTGTGATGGCGCTGGCGAAGCAGGCGGGCGTGAAGGTGCGCGGCTACGTTTCCTGCATCGCCGGATGCCCGTACGAAGGCGCGATCGATCCGGCAAAGGTGGCGGTTGTCGCGGCGCGGTTGCACGGCATGGGCTGTTATGAAATCAGCCTGGGCGACACGATCGGAGTCGGCACACCGAACGGGATCGGCGCGGTGCTGGCGGCGGTGACGAAGCAGGTGCCGGTCGGCGCTCTGGCTCTGCATTGCCACGATACCTATGGCCAGGCGCTGGCGAATATTTACGCGGG
>JBDHTS010000078.1:0-10744 GCA_039808845.1 Alphaproteobacteria bacterium
GGTCCAGCGCGTCCTGGCTTGCCTGGCCTTCGGCGATAATGCCCGCGATGATACGGCCGTTCTGGCCGCGCAGCTGGCGCACCAGGCTTTCCAGCTGGCGCTGGATGCCCTCGGACGCCGTGGCGGTGGTGGGCACGATATGCTGGATGCCCTGTTCCATGAAGGCCTCCATCGCGATGGCGGCTTTCGAGGGCCACCAGCGGTAAATGGTGGTTTTGCCGACGCCGGCCTTTTTCGCTACGGCCTCGATGGACAGCTCGCTCATCGACATCTGCGTCAGCAGACGGCGTGTCGTATTCAGGATGGATTTACGCGCCGACATGGAGCGCGGCCGGCCGGGGCGGAGCCGGTTATCGTTATCATTATCAGCGGCTTCGAAGTGATCGTTAAATGCAGTCTCGGCAACCATAAGACACCTCTTTCAATGCGTTGAACGCCTCGGACGAAACGTTGCGTTATGCTCTCGCGGGATGGTTTTTTGTATCGCTAAAGAGGCGGGGGGATCAAGACGGTTTGAGGCCGACAGATGAAATAAAGTTGTGGATTTTGTGAAATAGTGAATGATTTTTAAACTAAACATCCTATGCGAATCTGAAGCGGCAAAACTTATTTTTCCAATTGCAAATCATTCTCATTATTTTTATCAAAGCTCTGTCATCAAATGGAGGAAACCATGAGACTAGCATTATGATTTTTTTACCATCCGGAAAAAGATCATGTACCTGGTCATGAACTCCAGAAGCTCCATGGGGCTCAGTATATATTTATCGTCTGACGGGTCGTAGGGAAGGAAATCATCGCAAACGAGCCGCCGGACTGAAACTTCGAAATCATGATCGGCGAATGTCCGGGCTATCTGCTGCAGAGACCATGTCTGGGAAGGCACGGGGGAGAACTGATCCACCGCTTTTTTCCATCGTTCCCACAGCGGATTCTCCGCATATTCTCCAATCGCAATGTAGTAAACGCCTTTCGTCTTCAGCAGGGATCGGATTTGAGCGGCGTGAGCCTGCAGATCCGGAAGCAGATATACAACCTCATGCGAGAAAGCCACATCAAAGCTATTCTTATAGTATTCCAGAATATCGTTATGGCCGTATCTTAAAGGCAAGGATCCCTTGGCTGTATTTGCATACGACACGGAATCTTCCGCAATGTCGACTCCCACGCCGAAATGAAACGGCTTCGACTTGTATAGAAAGGGAAGAAAACCACCCCTGTTGCAGCCGAAGTCGAGCACGGATGCGGTTTCAAGGTCGGTTTCCCTCATACGATCAATCATGGCTTGCCAAGACGGGATATGTCCTGTCTGCATCGACTGCTCGCCTTCAACGCTGTCCCATGTTTTAACGCGCAGATTAGTTTGCATGACTCTCCTAGAATGTCTGACCAGGCGGGGTTAAAGAAATGCGACGGAAATCGCCTTTTTTCAGCAGTGGCAATTTCCCGTAACTTGTCGCCGCGGCGAATATATGTTCCGGCAATATTCCCGGTAATCCGAAATCTATGCACTCTCCATCCATCTGAATGGCCTGTTTCAGCTTTTGATTCAACTCATCGGGTTTGAATCCACCGTAAAGGCAATCTTTTACCTCATCGGGTATCCGCTTGTTCGGGTTATTCTCGTATGGGGTTGTCAACATAGTTTCGGCAACCCAACCGACGACATCAGAACTCAGTTGAGGCAGGGGTTCCCTGTTAGCCAATATTCTGGAGCTCATGGGAAAGCCGTCGGCAATAGATTCTCCATTAACCAAGGTACGGACGCCATGATCACGATAAACATCGCATGCCGTTGTGATTCCTGGATTGACCATATAAAGCGTAACGGGTTTGGCTGTCGATGCATTCGCCTCTATGTGGAAAGTCCGCCATCCGAGTTCATTCATGAATTTGTCGGCAGCGTCTGCTATCAAACCGTAGGTCGCGCGCTGTCCCGCCAAAGCGGATAGCGAAACGATACGGAGATCGTTTTGACCCCGGTTGACAAGTAAATCATATCCGAGCGCGGCCATGTTATAGATAAAGCGGAGGCGTTTGCATGCCGCTGTTTCGACATTGTCGACAGGCTCCATGTGGAGTGGCTTGAATGGCTGACTATTGTTCTGTGCGAACGATTGATACAACGCCATCCTGACTTCAGTAACCGGACGTATAGATGCAAATTCAGCCAACGCGGCATAAATATTTTTGTGAATGTCCGGTTGGCCGAGGTCTCCGCCGACGATACGGATATTTCCGAAGTTAGGATGCGCCTGAACCGCCCCGGTTAAAAGCGCTGGGTCTTTTGTATGAACAATAACGCGTTCCCCTTTGTCCATAAGACGCTTCATGACCACGGCGGTATTGTTCATCAAAAAGTTCTGAGCCGCGTTGTAAAACGCGTGGGTTTCATCGTTTCCATGCTTATCCGGCTCGTAGGGGGTCAGGCTTGCCCCGGTTACGATAAAAACTGGGCAACCGAGCTTGTTATCCGGCTCGATCCTGAAATCCTTTATATCGCTTAAGCCGTAAGCATTGAAAAAACTGCCGACTTCACGAGAAAAAGCCACGCGCAAGTCCGAGAGGGTTTCCTGATGTATGTCAGGATCGCAATGATTCCGCATCTCGTTCGCATAGATTTCTTCCGCGTTTTTCTTTTCACGATAAAGCTCGCTCATCAACATTTCACATTCCTTAATGCAAATCGTTCTCATTTGCAGTATTGATAGAGAAAATGAAAATCATTTGCAACTAGAATTTATAAAAAAACGCCGGGTTTTTTACTCCCGGCGTTTTATCAGTCAGATTAAAAATGCCATTCATATTCCAGATTGGCCTTGCCTTCGCCGTCCGGGGTGGAGTCGGAGAGGCCGACCAGATAACCGACGTCGTATTTGAACGCGCCGAGCTGGCCATAGATGACGGGGCCGGCCTGATGTTCTTCCTCATCGAATTCGCTGCCGTCGGAGAGGGAGCCGAAATCGCTGTGGATCTCGAAGCCGGGCTCGAAGGATGGTTTATAGCGGTAACGCGTGCTCCAGGAGACGTTGCCTTCGGTTTCGTCTTCCGATTCGTCGCCGACTTCGCGCTCCAGGCCCAAATTGGCCATGTGCGTGAACGGTCCGGTATCCTTCGCGAGAAGGAGCTTCGCCTCGACCTTATCGGCGCCGCCATCGGTGTTGATCTCGTATTCGCCGAGCAGGCCGACGTCCAGCCAGTAGGCGCCCGGATCGGTCAATTGAACCTTTCCTTCGAACTCGACGGCGGTGAACTTTCCGTCCTCATTGTTTTCCTTCTCAACCTCGCCGTAGGCTTCGAGGAACAGCCAGTCGGTCACGCCATAGCCGATACCTGCCTTTTGCTCCCATGCGCCGTCCGCTTCTTCCTCATCGTCATCATGGGTGATGCTGCCCTTCCATTCGAGTTCCAGCTCGCCCTGTTCCACATAGGGGGAGTAGACTTTTTTCGTGGCATGGGCCTGCGCCGGCACAAGAGCGACGGGGAGGGCCGCGAGCATCAGCGTGGCCGCCGTTTGCCCGGCTTTTACAATCTTGAAGTCTTTTTCGATCAGTTTCATCAGCATTATCAACGTTCCCAAAGTTAAAACATAAGCAATCACCTGAATGGCCGCCGGACGCGCCGTATAGCCGAACATCGTATTCAGGCTTTTTCCGAGAATCCCGCTATCGTTCAGGATCGAGGAACTGTCCCAGACCGTCTGCGACAGGCGTTCGAAGCCGCCCGCGGCGACCAGGAAACCGAAAGCCTGCGACATCATGCCAGCGACCAGGAAAATGAGCAGCGCGCTGGTGACCTGGAAAAAGACTTTCATCGAGAGCTTGATCAGCCCCATATACAGCAGCGTGCCGACCGCTACGCCGCCGACGATTCCGATTGCCGCGCCTGTGGCCAGCGAGAGCGTGGACTGGCCCGCCGCAAGCATTCCGTAGGAAAACAGCACGATCTCCGATCCCTCCCGCAGCATGGCGAGGGCGATGATGGCCGACAATGTAAGAAAGGGCGCCTTGCCATCGGATACGGCCTGGCCGATATCCTGAAAATGCCGCTTCATATGCCGTCCGTGTTTTTTCATCCAGAGCAGCGTCCAGCCGATCATCAGCGCCGCCGCGAACAGGACGCCAGCGTTGAAATATTCCTGGCCCACGCCTTCGGCCATGTTGGAGATCGTGTCGGTGAACATGGCGATCAGGCACGCGCCCAGCAGGCCGCCGCCAAAACCGATGGCGATGGCCTTCCTGCGATGGGGCATGTTTTTCGTCGCCGCCAGCACGATGCCGACGATCAGGACGATTTCGAACACTTCGCGGAAAACGACGATGGCGCTGGATAACATGGCGGTCCCCTGAACGGCTTATTTCGCGACGATCTGGCCCTTGGCGGTGCTCATATTGAATTCACCGAAGAAGGGATAAGCGCCGGGATCGAGCGGGCCGATGAAAACAACGCCCGTGCTGTTGCCCTTGATGACTTTTTCGCGGTTCAGTTCATAACTTTCAAATTCCTCGGGCGTCGGATCCTCATTGGCAATGGTGATTTTCACCTTCCGGCCAGCCGGGATTTCCAGCGTTTCCGGCTGGAACCGATGATCCTTGATCGTCAGCCTGAATTCATCGGCAGCATGAGCCGAGAGGGAAAAAACGGCGAGAACCGCGCTAAAAATAGAAACGGCAAAGAGTCTGGCCATAACAATCATTCCTTTTGATCATGAGAATGATTTTCAATTACAGATTTTTCCAATACCGGTCAATCCCCTTTTATCGCAAAGGTTTTCCCGATTTGTGTCATGCCGATGCTTCATATAATGTCTTGTGTGCGATGCGGAAAAGCTTTATCGCGGTGACGGCTGCCGCTCTTTTGTATCAAACTCCATGGTTCGTGCGTTTGTGACGTGTGCCCACAGCTGAAGGTGTGTTTCTGAATGGAAGTCTGGATTCTCTACGGCGAGGATGTCGAGTCGAACGCCGACCTGGCCTATGAAGTGCGGCGGTTCCAGGCGGAGGCGCAGAAGATGGACGTGGACCTGAAGGTCCTGAAGCCCGTCCAGTTCGACCTGCTGGTGCAGGAAGACGTGCGTGATTCGGTGCTGATCGACGGCAACCCGAAGAAGCTGCCTGATTTCTTCTTTCCGTATCTGGACCATAGCGACCGCAGCTATTTCTCGCTGGCCATCGCGCGGCAGATGGAGCGCCTCGGCGTCAACGTCTTCAACCGCGCCTCCACCATCGAGACGGTGGCGGACAAGCTGCACACGCACCAGGTCCTGGTGGAAAACGCGCTGCCTACGCCCGCGACCATGCTGGCGAAATTCCCGGTCGACATCGCGCTGGTCGAGAAGACGATCGGTTTTCCGGTCGTGGTGAAAACGCTGCTGGGCTCGAACGGCTCCGGCGTGTTCCTGATCGAGAACGCGGGCGCGTTCCACGACCTGATGGAGCTGATCGGCGAGACCAACCCGAACATCCAGCTGATCTTCCAGAAATTCGTGGCGGTCAGCAAGGGGCGCGACCTGCGCCTGTTCGTCGTGGACGGGCAGGTGATCGCCTGCATGGAACGGCGCGCGAAGGAAGGCGGGTTCAAGGCGAATTTCAGCATGGGCGGATCCGTTCAGGAATTCATCCCGGACCGGGAGGCGGTGCGCCTGGCCGTGAAGACGGCGCAGGTGCTGGATATTCAGGTGGCGGGGATCGACCTCCTGTTCACCGAGGACGGTTACACGATCTGCGAGGCGAACACGTTCCCGGGCTTCAAGGGCCTGGAACAGGCCTGCAAGGTCAACGTGCCGGAGGCGATCTTCAATGCGATGCGCGGGCGGCTTTCGCTGGATGAGAAGGTGCGGAAAAGCCTGGCGGGGTAACTGCCGGTTGCGAGTTGCAAGTTAAGAAAGCCTTCTTGCAACTCGCAACTGAAAACTAATTCACCGCCCTCTGAAAGGTCCTTGGCGCCGGGCTGACAACGGACGGACCTGACGGAGTCATTTCCAGGATGGCCATGCCGCGGTCGGCGAGACCGTCGGGCTGGAAGCGCAGGATGCCGTCGATGCCGCTGAAGCCGTTCGGGTTCATGATCGACTGGCGGTCGAAGGCCGGGCGGCCCTGTTCCATGTAACCCGTGCGGGCGAGGACGGCGGCAAGGGCCGTCGCGTCATAAGCCAGCGTAGACAGGCGCGGCGCGGCCTGGCTGTAGGCCACGCGGTATTGCTGTTCGAAGTTCCGGCGCAGATCGGGCTGCGGCGCGGCGTACCAGGCACCCTTCATGTTCAGGTCGCGGGTCAGCGGCGAATCGTCCCACAGGCCGGTGCCGAGACGCTTCACCTTATCCGGGCCCATGCCCGCGGCGGTCATCTGCGCGGCGACGGCGGCGGCCTGATCGCCGCCCACGGCGATCAGCACGGCATCCGGCTGGCCCTGTGCCAGGGTCGCGGCCACAGGCTGAAAGTCGCGCTGGCCGTTCTGGATGCGCACGACGGGGCCGGGCTGCAGGCCCGACCGGGAAATCAACGCCTGATAATAATTGACGACGGCGTTGCCGTAATCGTCCTGCGGCGCGACGACGCCGATGCGGCGGTATCCCTTGGACGCCGCGTATTCCACGATGCGCTGGACCTGCGAGAACGGCAGGAAGCCCATGATGAAGGCGTTGCCGCCCGCCTGGGTCCAGTCGGTCGAGAAAGCGACCATGCTGATCCCGCCGGAGGCCGCGACCGGCTTCACGGCGCGGACCTCCGCCGAAAAGAGCGGGCCGATCAGCATCTGGGCACCGCCGGCGATGGCGGATTCGGCGGCGGCTTTCGCGCCGTCGGGTGTGGCTTTGGTATCGCGCGGCATCAGTTCAAAACCGGTATAACCCATATCGAACAGCGCCAGCTGGGAGGCCTGGAGCAGGGACTGGCCCAGCGCCGCATTGCGTCCGCTCAAGGGAAGCAGCAGGCCCACCTTCACCGGCTGGGGAGTTCCGGGCGTCTGGGCCTGAGCCTGCGTCTGAGGCTGACCCACGCCGGGAACAATGCCATCGGGGCCGGACGCCGCCGGAGCCTGAGTCCTTTGTCCATCCCACGGGTTGCCGTAACCGCCGCCGCATCCGGACAGGGCGGCGAGCAAAATAAACAGTCCAAGAATCCGTTTCATGTGTTACATCCGTGAGAGTGACCAGGGCCGAAGTATGAAGAACAACAGCGAAAGCGTCAATCTGCAGCCGGGGTTGTATCTGGTGGCCACGCCGATCGGCAATCTGCGCGACATTACCCTGCGCGCGCTGGACGTGCTGAACGCCGTGGACTCCATCGTCTGTGAGGACACGCGGGTTACCGTAAAGCTGTTGCAGGCCTATGGCATCAAAAAACCTCTGCATGTCTATAACGATCATAGCGACGCGGCCCAGCGCGATTCGATCCTGTCGCGCATCGCAGAACAAAGCATCGCGCTGGTCAGCGACGCGGGCACGCCGCTGGTGTCCGACCCTGGCTACAAGCTGGTGCGGGAAGCGTTCGAGCGCGGCCTGTCCGTCACGGCGCTCCCCGGCGCGAACGCGCCGCTGACGGCATTGCAACTCTCTGGCCTGCCGTCAGACGCGTTCAGTTTTATCGGTTTCCTGCCGCCAAAGGCCGAAGCGCGACGTAAAAAGCTGCAGGAATGGTCTGGCGTTCCGGGCACGCTGGTTGCGTTCGAGACGGGGCCGCGCCTTGCTGCGTCGCTGGCGGCGATGCGGGATGTGCTGGGCGACAGGCCGGCGGCGGTAACGCGGGAACTGACGAAGCTTTATGAGGAGTCGCGGCGGGGCTCGCTCAGTATGCTGGCTGAGGTTTATCAGGACGATCCGCCCAAGGGTGAAATCGTGATCGTCGTGGGGATTGGCGAAAATACCGCTGCCGTCGATATCGACGGACTGCTGGAAGAAGCAATGGCGGCCATGACGCTGCGCGACGCCGTGTTGCATGTCACGGCGCTGTCCGGGCGGCCGAAGAAAGACGTCTATGCCCGCGCGCTGACGCTGGCGGGGCAGCGCGTATGAAAGGCGAGCGTATCCGGAGATACAGGGACGGGCTCCGGGCGGAGACGCTGGCGGCATGGCGGCTGCGCCTGAAAGGGTATCGGATCCGCTCACAGCGTTTTAAGAGTCCTGTCGGGGAAATCGATATCGTTGCGACGCGCGGACGGACGGTCGTTTTCGTGGAAGTGAAGCGCCGCGCCAGCCACGAAGAGGCATTATTCTCCGTAACGCCTCATGCGCAATCACGCATTTCGCGCGCGGCGGCCCTTTATATGGCGCGGCATCCGGAATTCGGTCATTACGATATGCGGTTCGACGTTATCAGCGTGACTCCGCCTTTTCGCGTCAGCCATCTGGACAACGCCTTCCGCCCCCCGGCATAATAAAGCCCTGCTGTTGCAAGGAAGGCGTTCATGAAGGTTCTGTCAGGGTTTCTTTACGTTTCTCTTCTCCTTCTGTCCGGCTGTTCCGCCGTCGGCATTGCGGCGGGTGCAGGCGCGGCCGTCGGCGTGGCGTCGCAGCAGGAGAAAGGCCTGACCGGTGCGGTCAGCGATCTGGAGATCAAGGCGCGGATCAGCGATCTGTGGTTCCGGTATGACGTCGGCACGTTTTCCAAGCTGAACCTGACCGTGGACGAAGGGCGCGTGCTGATCACAGGCATCGTCCAGAACCCGGATGCGCGGGTCGAGGCGGTGCGCCTGGCCTGGCAGGTGAAGGGCGTGAAGCAGGTGATCAACGAAATCCGTCTTGCCGAAAGCGCGGGTTTCACGGGCTATGTCGGCGACAGCTGGATCTCGACGCGGCTGCGCGCGGCACTGACCTTCGACCGCGATGTTCATTCCATCAATTATTCCATCGAAACGGTGCAGGGCACGGTTTACCTGATGGGCACCGCACGCAACCAGGCGGAACTGGACCGCGTGATCGAGATCGCGCGCACGATCCCGAACGTGCGGCAAGTGGTGAGTTATGTCCGCCTTCCAGATGAGACGGCACCGACGCCGAGGCAGACGGGCACGCCCCATACCACAGGAACGCTTCCGGACCAGCCCGCGCATGTCTATCAGCCGATGGATGCGCCGGTGGCGCCTGTTCCCGAGCCTGCGCCCGAACCTCTGACGCCGCCGGGCGCCGCTCCTGCCGCACTGTCGCCGCCAGCGGTCGAGGCGCCGGTGATGCTGCCGCCATGACCGGAGCGTTGAGGGACGGGATTTTCAAAATTCTGGAAGAGGCGGGAAGGGGCTCCGACGCAGCCATCGATCCGGCCCTGACCGCCCTGAAACTGGCGGAACTGAACCATCCGGGCGTTCTTCTGGAACGATACGAAAATTTTCTGACGCGTAACGGCACGGAGGTCGCGGAACGCCATCGCGCCCTTCTGGAGGCCGGATCGCAGGACGACGCACCGTCCCGCCTTGCCGCACTGAAACATGTGCTCGTTGACAGCCGGGAAATCGTCATCCCCTCCGACCATCCGGATATCCTGGAGCAATCCGATCTGATGCGGGTCATCGACACCGGGCAGGCCGGTTCGGTTACCTTGGGCATTCTTTACCTCGATGCCGCGCGGCGCAACGGCTGGGACGCCGAAGCCCTGCAGTTTCCGGGCGCGTTCCTGCTGCGGCTGGATGCCGACGGGAACCGTCTGATCTTCGACCCGGCGCAGGGTTGCCGCGTTCTGCAGGCGGCCGATCTCCGGTCGATGCTGAAAAGGCAGGGCGGGCCGGAAGCGGAATTGTCGGCGACTTATTATGAGCCGCTGTCTAACCGGGAAATCCTTGTCCGCCTGCAGAATCCCGTCAAGCTGCGGCTGATTCAGATGGAGGATTACGAGGGTGCGCTGGCCGTCGTGGAGACCCTGCGCCTGATCGACCCTGCGGAGACGCGCCTGCTGCTGGATGCAGGCGTTCTGTATAATCGCACGGGAAGACTGGATCAGGCGGAAAAAGCGCTCATGGAATATGCGGACTGTGCTCCTTCTGAACGCGACCGTCAGGACGCCCTGATGCTGCTGCGCCATGTCAGAAATGCGAAGGCAGGATTGCCAAAGGGCGAAACGCGCCTATTTTGATGCCCTGCAGCGGCGGAATCTGTGAAAAACTCATCGAAACCCCGCTTGCAAAGCCGCCGAAATGATAATACTGATAGCCTTGGGATTCGGGATCAAGCCGGTCCTTTTGGCAACCGGTTCAATAGAAGATTTATAAGGAGAGAATAACATGGTCTTTCGCAACCTACTTCTGCTGTCTGCCGTCGCAGTGATGGCGACAGCCTGCCACGGCTCCAAAGAAGGGGAAGCCGGAAATATCCAGGTCGAGCAGGGCGCAGGCCAGATGGCCGCGGGTCCGCTTGACGGCACAGGCGTGGGCGCTGACGGCACCGTCGTTCCAGGTTCCCAGCAGGATCTGGTCGTGAACGTGGGCGACCGCGTGTTCTTCGCCTATGACAGCCATGACCTGTCCCCCGAGGGTCAGGCTACGCTGGACAAGCAGGCCGAATGGCTGAAACGCTATCCGAACGTGAACGTCACGATCTCCGGCCACTGCGACGAGCGCGGCACGCGTGAATATAACCTGGCGCTCGGCGAGCGCCGCGCCGCCGCCGCGAAGAACTACCTGACCGCCCTTGGCGTTCCGGCTGCCCAGATCACAACGATCAGCTACGGCAAGGAACGTCCGGCCGTAATGGGTTCCGATGCGTCCGCATGGGCCCAGAACCGCCGCGCGGTGACGGAAGTCAACTAAGGCTTGAAGGA
>JBDHTS010000079.1:0-10666 GCA_039808845.1 Alphaproteobacteria bacterium
AATCAGGCGGAAACCTATCGTCAGGACATCCTGCCGCGCGCGCGCGGCGCGGCCATTCAGATGCGGCAGAACGCCCAGGGCTATCGGGATTCGGCGATTGCCCGCGCGACGGGTGAGGCGAAGCGCTTTGATTCCATCTATTCCTCTTACCAGCAGGGAAAAGACGTAACCCGTTCCCGCATGTATATCGAGACCATGGAAAACGTCCTTAGCCGCGCGCAGAAGATCATTCTGGACGACAAGAACGGCAATGTGGTGCCTTACCTGCCGCTGGACCAGATCAAACCGTCGGCGGGGACGCCTTCCGCCCCGCTTTCTTCCAATGCCGACACGGCGGGAGCCCGGCCATGAGACATATTCCGCTTGCAACATATGCGCTTCTCGCGCTGGGCGTCGGGCTGATCGTCCTGTCCATGTCCCTGTTCACGGTCGATGAGCGGGAGCGCGCCATCGTCCTGCAACTGGGCGAACCGGTGGGCGATATCCGTCAGCCCGGGCTGCATTTCAAACTCCCTCTGGTGCAGGAAGTCCGGCGGTTCGACGCGCGTATTCTTTCCGTCGACCTCCAGCCAGCGCAAATCGTAATTTCCAGCAGCCGCGATCAGCAGCCTCAGGCGGCAACGCCGGAGGATCCCGCGCTGACGAGCGGCGAACCGATCATCGTCGACACCTTCGCCCGTTACCGGATCACAGATCCGCTGAAATTTATGAAAACGCTGCGCACTGTCCTGGCCGCGAACCAGCGCATCGAAAGCATCATGAACGATGCGACGCGCAACGTTCTGGGCCGGACGACGATGCGTGAATTGTTGTCCCCCGCGCGGGCAGGGCTGATGGATAATATCCGCAAGCTTGCGAACGCAAAGATCCAGGCGGACGATCTGGGGATCAATATCATCGATATACGCATCGTTCGGGCCGATCTGACTCCTGGCCTGCGCCAGTCGACGGTGACGCGCATGATTTCCGAATTGCGCGAACGCGCCACGGAAACCCGGGCGAATGGCGAGGAGCGCGCGCTGGAGATCCGCTCGACGGCGGAAAAGGAACGAACCGTCCTTCTGGCGGAGGCCGAGCGTGACGCCAAGACCATCCAGGGCGACGGGGACCGTCAGGCCATCGGGATTTATGCCGGATCCTTCAACCGGGACCCGGCTTTCTATGAATTCCTGCGGTCGATGGAGGCGTATCGCAATACCCTGGCGCAGGACAATACCAAGCTGATCCTGTCGCCAGACAGCGCTTTCCTGAAGTATCTGAGGCAGGGCCAGGGCGCGGCGCCCTGATACGCGCTCTGGAAACAGGCTGGAAATGACGGTACAATCAACGGGATTGTAACTTTTTCCAAGACGTTCTTATCATGAAAATTTTCAGGATCACCGATATCGTCATGGCGGCGTCATGGCTGCTGGCGTTTATTCTCAGCCTCCCCCTGATCGAGCCTCAGGCGTTGTCGCGCCTCGGCGCGGTGGTGTGCATGGCCGTTTTTGCCGCGGCAGGCCTCGGTCGTGAACTGGCGGGGCCGGGGCTGCAGGCTCCGCGCACGCCGCTCTTCTGGGTCCTGCCGCTGCTCTGGCTGCTTGCTCTTGCCAGCGTCGTCTGGTCCGTGGCGCCTATGGAAACGTTTATCGCCTTTGCGACACTCGGCCTTGCCGTGCTGGGGTTTGTGCTGTTCGCTTCGGGGCGGGGCGTTTTCCGCATGCTTATCCCGCTTGCGCCTGCGTTATATGTCGTTCTCGCGCTTCTGGCGGTTTGGGCCGTGGTTCAGCGGTTCTTTTTGCCGGATATGCTGGTCAATCACGGTGTGCGTCATCCCTTCGCCAATCCGAACAATTACGCTTCCTTGCTGATGCTCGGCTTTTTCCCCTTGCTGGGCCTTTTACTGTCGGCGGCAAAGCCGCGGGTTATCCAGGCCTGCATCGTTTTGTCCTCGATTTTGCTGGCCGGGATCGTGTCCATCGGCGGTCTGACAGTCATGGCTCTGACGGCGGCCGGGTTTGCCTTTATGGTTTTTGTCTGCCGGGGGCGGACGGCGGCGCAGCGGAAAAACCTGCTGGTGATCGCGCTCGCGGGTTTGCTGGTGTGGGGCTTGACCTATGTCATGCCCGCCGATCCGTCCGCGCAGGGAAGGGACGCGCCGGCCCGCCTGGAATCCTTCGCGCTGCATAAGGATCAAAGCTGGGAAGCCCGCCGCGCCATCTGGCGATCGACGATGGAAATTATCCGCGACAACGGGCTGATGGGCTCGGGATATGGCACATACTACCTGTTCTATCCTCAATACCGCCTGCCTGCCGATCAATCGTCCTCGGGCATGATGGCGCATAACGATCTGCTGCAATCCTGGGCGGAGATGGGCTTTATTGCTCCTCTTCTGTTGCTGGTGCTTTATATCGGCGCTGTCTGTAGGCACATGCATCTTCTCAGCCGGGTGCCCGTTCATTCGGGTGAACGCGCCCTGTGTTCGGGGCTTTTTACGGCGGCGGGCCTGGTGGCCATCAATGCCATGGTGAATTTCGATCTGTATACGGCGCCGATCCTTTGCCTGCTGGGGCTAGTGCTGGGGTTGTGGTTGCGCTATACGGCTCTGGCGCTGGGTGAGCCTGCCGTTGCATTAAAACTGCCGGCTTCGGTGCCTCCGATAGGTGGGTGGGCCGTGGCCATATTGCCGCTGGCTTTGCTGGCCTTCGGCGCTCAGGGCTTTCTGCGCAGTGAATATCATACGGTTCGCGCGCAGCAGGAAGCCATGGCGGGGGATTTGAGGGCGTTCGATCATCATGCCAATATGGCTATTTCCACGTCCTTCGGCCAGAACGCCCAGCCATTCGTTATGGGCGCAGGCATTCCCGCAGGCATTCTGCAGAACACAAAAGGATTGTCGCCTGACGTCAGGATGGAACTGATCCGCAACGCGGACGCCC
Organism: Alphaproteobacteria bacterium; assembly: GCA_039808845.1. GTDB lineage: Bacteria > Pseudomonadota > Alphaproteobacteria > Micavibrionales > Micavibrionaceae > JBDHTS01. The sequence continues at coordinate 2,922 of JBDHTS010000079.1, forward strand.
TTTTGGACCAGGCCGAGGCGCGCAATCCCCGTGTTGTGGGGATCTATTATAACCGTGCGCTGGTGGCCTTGTATGGCCGGGGCGATAAGGATGCGGCGCAAAACCTGCTTCGTCATGCGCTAACTCTTAGCCCTGGTCATATGCCGTCGCGCATGATGCTGGCTTCCATGTTGGACGAGAACGGAAATGAAGATGAGGCCATGAGCCTGTTGGCCGAGGGGCTGGACAGGCCGCCTATCGCGCAAAATCCTGAAAGTTTTTATCTAATGACTGCCGGCATGGCGATGAAGCAGAAGAAGCCTGACATCCGCGAGAAGGCGATGGCTCTTCTGGGGGCATGGAAAAGCCGTTTTCAGGCGGAATAGGCAAAGTTTTCCACAGGGGACTTTCCGGCAGGTTCATTCCGCTGGATTTTTACCGTCAGGAATGAGAGTCATAAGGGGGCTGCGATTCGCAGGTCTTGTCCATGCCTCTTTCCACTTGATTTCTCCCGCCGCATCCTGCAACTGATTGAAGTATGAAAAACGAAGACGAAATTCTGCGGTACGACAGGATGGTGGAGCAGGCGCTGCGCGGCGTGGTGCGGCAGGCCGTCTCCGAGGTCATGGCGGGAGGTCTGCCCGGCGATCATCATTTCTACATCACCTTCATGACCGATTTTCCCGGCGTGAAGATCCCCGATTATCTGCGGGATCGCTATCCGGGGGAGATGACGATCGTCCTGCAGTATCAGTTTTCCGATCTGAAGGTCGACGCCAGCAAGATGAGCGTGACGCTGTCCTTCAACAACGTTCCTGAAAACCTGACCATTCCGCTGGGCGCCATCACGATCTTCGCCGATCCGTCTGTCAATTTCGCCCTGCAGTTCCAGCCGCTGGGCGATGACGAAGGCCCCGACTTCGACCCCGACGATATCGAGGACGAGGACGACAAAAAGGGCGTCAAGGGTAAGACCGAGGCTGCCAAGACCGGCGAGGTCGTCAGCCTCGACAAATTCCGCAAGAAGTGATGCCCCGGCCCCTCACCCGAAACGCCTCAAGGGGCGTTTCGACCTCTCCCAGGGGAGAGGTAAGAAAGTTAGGAATTGAGCGCTTAACCCTTAGCCTCTCCCTCGGGAGAGGCCAAACCGCGCTTTCGCGGTTTGGGTGAGGGGTGGCCATGGCCAAATTCATCCCATCCCCTGAGGAAGGGAACCTCAAAGTCCTGATCGTCAAGGATGAACTGGCGGATCAGGACCGCGGGCGCATCGTCCCTTACAAGCTGTATTTCCCGGCGGATGCCACGGAGAGATGCCCGGTCGTCATCTGGTCCCACGGCCTGGGGGGCAGCCGGGATGGGGCGGGGTTCATCGCCCGTTATCTGACAAGCCACGGCTATGTCGTCTGCAATATCCAGCACGCCGGAACCGACTCGTCCCTGTGGGAGGGGAAGCCCGGCCATCCGTGGGACAATATCCGCAAGGCGCATATCCCGCGCAGTGCCTCGATCAGCCGCTTTCACGACGTCCCCTTCGTTCTCGATCAATTGCCGACTCTCGTGGAACGCCATCCGGAGGCGGGCCGCGTCATGGATACGGAACGGCTTGGAATGTCCGGCCATTCCTTTGGCGCCATGACGACTCAAGTGATGGCGGGTCAGAAATTTCCGGATGAAACCGGCGCGCTGGTCCGCCTGCCGGAACCGCGTTTCCGCGCGGGCATTCTTTACAGCCCGGTGCCGATCAAGCACCTGACCGACGCGCCGCCGGATGACGTTTATGGGGCCATCATCCTGCCGCTGTTCCATATGACGGGGACGGACGATTCGAGCCCGCTCGAAAATTTCACGTTCCAGGACCGCCTCGCCGTCTACGAACACAGCCGGGCCGAACGCCACCTCCTGATCATGGAAGGCGGCGACCACATGGTCTATAACGGCAGCCGCGGCCAGCTGGAGGAAAACCCGAAACGACGCAAGCACGAGGAGATCATCAAGGTCGCGTCGCTGGCGTGGTGGGAGGCCTTTCTAAGGGGCAACAAGGAAGCAAGAAACTGGCTGACCGAGGGCGGATTTGCCGCATGGATGGGCTCTTCGGAAGGCACATACAAAATGTCTCCTGCTTTATAATTAAGTGTTGCCAAACCGCCGGGTGCGCTTATCTCTTAATGTCATGACAAACGCCATCGACATCAAAAACCTCCGCAAAACGTATAAAGCCAGCGGCAAGAGCCCTGAAAAGGTGGCGCTGCACGGGATCGACCTGTCTATCCCAAGAGGATCGATGTTCGCGCTGCTGGGGCCGAACGGGGCGGGGAAGTCGACATTGATCAATATCCTGGCGGGCCTCGTGGTCAAAACCTCCGGCACGGTCAACGTCTGGGATACCGATCTAGACGCCGATCCGCGCCAGGCGCGCGCGGCGCTCGGCATCGTGCCGCAGGAGATCAATTTCGACCCGTTTTTCACCCCGCGCGCCATGCTGGACATCCAGGCGGGCATGTACGGCGTGCCAAAAAATGAACGGCGGACGATGGAGCTGCTGGAAATGGTCGGCCTCGCCGACAAGGCGGACGCCTATTCGCGCAGCCTGTCGGGCGGCATGCGCCGCCGGCTGATGGTGGCGAAGGCGATGGTGCATAATCCGCCTGTCCTGATCCTCGATGAACCCACGGCGGGGGTTGACGTCGAACTGCGCCGCCATCTGTGGGAGAATGTGCGCGAACTGAACCGCCGGGGCACGACGGTCGTCCTGACCACGCATTATCTGGAGGAGGCGGAGCAGCTCTGCGACACCATCGCCATCATCAACCACGGGCGGATTGTCGTCTGCGAGGAAAAGGAAAAGATCCTCGCCCGCATCGACAACAAGGAAATCATCTTCCGTCTCGACCGTCCTTTAGAAGGTTTGCCCGAAGCGCTTTTGCGGTTCAAACCGGAACGCGAAGGCAACCGCACCCTGAAATTCCGCTATACGCCGGGCGAAATGAACGTCGGCGACATCATCCTCGCCCTGCAGGCGGCGGGGTATGGCATCGCCGACCTGTCGACGGATGAAAGCGATCTGGAGGACGTGTTCCTGCAGCTGACCCGCCAACCTTCTTCTCCCTCCCCCTGAGGGGGAGGGCCGGGGTGGGGGTGCACGGACAATTGATCTTTCAAACCGACGGCCCATAAACCCTCCCCAACCCCTCCCTCAGGGAGGGGCTTAAAAAGAGGGAGGTGAAAACAGAATCAAATCCCCGACCCCTTATCCAGTTCCGCAAAATCCGCATCCGATATCCCATACGCATAGGGCATCAATCCCGTCTTCCCGACGATCCGCGCCGGAATACCGATAACGGTGACACCTTCAGGCACGTCCGCCGTCACCACGGAATTCGCCCCGATCGCGCTGTTATCGCCGATATGGATCGCGCCCAGGACCTGCGCGCCCGCGCCGATCACGACGTTGTCGCCGATATCCGGATGGCGCTTGCCCGAGGTGCTCGCGCCTTTGCCGCCCAGCGTCACGCCGTGATAGATCGTCACGTTGTCGCCGATGGTGGCCGTCTGGCCGATCACCACGCCCATGCCGTGGTCTATAAACAGGTTCCTGCCTATTTTCGCCTGCGGATGGATCTCGATTCCCGTCGCGCACCGCCCGATATGCGCCCAGAGCCGGGCGAGGGTATGCAGATCATGGTTCCACAGCCATTGGGCGAGAGGATGGAAAAGCGCCAGGATATGGAAGCCGGGATAACAGAGGACAACCTCCGCCACCGTTGGGTTGGCGGGATCGCGGTCGCGGATGGATTGAATAAGACCGGAGAGATGTGTCGCCATAAATTTCATTCATTGGTTACTTTGAGCGCCATGCTGATACAAGGAAGTTTTACACGAAGCGCATGAAGAAAACACGAAGATCGCTAAGACTTCGTGGTCTTCGTCTTCTTCTCTTAATCTTCGTGTTAAACTTTTTCAAAAGCCTGCGGTGTTTGCTCCCCTGCTGGTTTCATGCGGCGCCTGGCTTTCAGCATCATATACATGATGACATTCATGCCCAACAGCATTGCCGGGTACAGCGTCGTGACCAGTGAATAGTCCTGCAGGGCGCACAACGCGATCACATGGCGCGGCAGGTTGAATCCGTACATGAAGGAATTTTCCTCATGCGGCCTATGCCACGATTTTCGAAATGTCGGCCAGAAGGCGGAACAGTCGATGCCGACCACGATCAGCACGGACCAGAGCGGATCATTGGTCGCGATCCACAATGGAATGGCGCTCAGGCCTCCGATGAACATGATCCAGTCGCCGCGCGTGATGGTGCGTTCGCCCTGACGGAACGCCGCCGCCGTGATGGCGACGCACATGACTCCTGTCATTCCCGTGACCCAGGCCCCGGCCCCCGCGCCGCCCGCCACCTGCGCCGCGAAGGCGATGAAGGTCAGGACCGTCCAGATGATCCAGGTAAAGATATGCGGCCTGTTGGTATGGTTCAGCGTCGTGAGGAGATAGGGGATATGCGCGGCGATCGTCATGACGACCGCGATCAGGCCAAGACAGGTTTTGAGGTCGATGTCCAAGCTTATTCCAGCCCGTCGAACAGGGCCGTCGACAGGTAACGCTCGGCGAAGGAGGGGAGAATGACGACGATCATCTTGCCCTTGTTTTCGGGCCGCTTGCCAACCTGGATCGCCGCCCAAAGGGCCGCGCCGGAGGAAATGCCGACGGGCAGGCCTTCCAGCCTTGCCGCTTCCCGCGCCAGGGCGAAGGCGTCGTCGTTCTCCACCTTCACGATCTCGTCGATCAGCACTGTATCGAGGATCGAGGGCACGAAGCCGGGACCGATGCCTTGGATCTTGTGCGGGCTGGGCTGGCCGCCGGACAGGACGGGTGAGGCGGCGGGTTCCACCGCGATGGCTCTGAACCCCGGCTTCTTCTTTTTCAGGACGTCCGCCACGCCGGTCAGCGTTCCGCCCGTGCCGACGCCGGAGATCAGGATATCGGCCTTGCCCGCCGTGTCTTTCCAGATTTCAAGCGCGGTGGTGTTCCGGTGGATCTCCGGGTTGGCCGGGTTGCCGAACTGGCCGGGCATGAAAGAATTTGGGTGTTCCTTCAAAAGTTCTTCGGCCCGGGCGATAGCGCCCTTCATGCCTTTATCCGCAGGGGTCAGGACCAGCTCCGCGCCCAGCAGTTTCAGCATCTTGCGCCGCTCGACCGACATGCTTTCCGGCATGGTCAGGATCAGGCGGTAGCCTCTGGCGGCGGCCACGAAGGCGAGGGCAATCCCGGTATTGCCGGAGGTCGGCTCGATTAGGACGGTCTTTCCGGGCGCGATTTTTCCAGCTTTTTCAGCGGCTTCGACCATCGCGAAGCCGATCCGGTCCTTGACCGAGGCCAAGGGATTGAAAAACTCCAGCTTTCCGACCAGTTCGGCCCCGACGCCATGCGCCTTGGCCAGCCTTGGAAGCCTCACCAAGGGCGTCGCGCCGATCGTATCGATGATGCTGTCATAGATTTTTCCGCGGAATTCAGCCATTTTAAAGCCTCCGGCTGCTGGAATGAACGCGGTCCCAGAATGCCATTAAAAAAAATCCGCGCAAGCGGCTCATTTACCGAAAAATTTATTGATTTTTAGCTTTTAATGCTAATATAAGACCTGACGCACGTGCCTATGGCCCCTGGCTTCGGTCCAGATATGGTTATGCAACGACGTAAACAACTTTCAACCGGGGCGGCGTAATCCGCCCAAGCTTAAAGGGTTTATGTTGATGACCAATCCTGCAATCGAATGGGGCCGCGAGTCCCCTATACCGCAAACGGTTTATCTCGAAAGCATTTTCGGCTCTTCGAAACACCTCCTGCATCCGAGTATCTGAGCGGCGCACTCCGGCGTAAGGGCCGGGGATGAGCGTCGCGCCTGACTGTATGTCCCGTGTTCAAGGACAGGCAGCTTTGGGTCATTCAGGTTTCGAAGGATGTTAAGGCATGAACAAGATCGTCCCGTTATCGGTTGCGAAAATCCGTAAGGTCGAAGGCGCGCAGCCTTCTCTCTACACCGGCGCGTCCGCCGATGTGATCGCGCAGCTGCGCCCGGACCAGCCGCTGTATATCATCCGCCCCGATGTGATCGCGCGGGCGACGCGCGCCTTTATCGCCGGTTTTCCCGGCGAGGCGATGTATGCCGTGAAGACCAACCCGGACAAGGCGATCATCCAGATCATGTATAAAAACGGCCTGCGCATCTTCGACGCGGCGTCGATCGAGGAAGTGCGCCTGGTCCGGAAATCCGCGCCCAAAGCCGCAATCTGTTTCATGCACCCGGTCAAGGCGCCGGAGGCGATCCGCGAGGCCTATCACATGCACGGCGTGCGCAGCTTCGTTCTCGATTCGAAAGAGGAGCTTTACAAGATCCTGCGCGAGACCGAACTGGCCTCCGACCTGAACCTGTTCGTGCGTGTGGCTCTGCCGAAGAACGGCAAGGCGGCTATCGATTTCTCCAGCAAGTTCGGCGCGGCGCCGGACGAGGCGGCGGAGCTTCTGAAGCTTGCGCGGCCCGTGTCGGTGAAGCTGGGCCTGGCCTTTCATGTCGGGACGCAGACGCGCGATCCGTCGGCCTACAGCCGTGCGATCGGCAAGGCTGCGGACGTCATCAAGGCGGCGGGCGTCACGGTCGAAATGCTGGATGTCGGCGGCGGTTTTCCCGTCTCCTATATCGGCGAGATCGCTCCGGAGACGGAAGCCTGCTTCGACGCCATCCGCAAAGCCGTGCGCCGGGAAAAGCTGGGGCATCTCCAGCTGCTGGCCGAACCTGGCCGCGTGCTGGTGGCGGAGGGCGGTTCGCTCGTCGTGCGCGTCGAAGCGCGGAAGGGCGACGTGCTGTATATCAACGATGGCACCTATGGCGGCCTGTTTGACGCGGGCCCCATGCTGAATATGAAGTATCCGGTGAAAGCCGTGTCGAGCGATCGCCCGTTCGAGGGCGACCTCGTGCCGTTCTCCTTCATGGGCCCGACCTGCGATTCGCTGGACCGCATGAAAGGCCCGTTCCATCTGCCCGCCGACATCGGCCCGGGCGACTGGATCGAGATCATGAACACCGGCGCCTACAGCCAGGGCCTGCGCGGCAACTTCAACGGCTTCGGCAAGGCCGGCCAGATCTTCCTGAGAGAAGAATAGTATTAAACACGGCGGCCACGGCGATCACGGCGGATTTTACGCTTGATATCGCTGTGGTCGCCGTGTTCTCCGTGTTTTAAAAAGAACGGAATATCTGTAAAACAGCTATAGGGTTTAAAGGAGAATCATAATGGACAATGTTCTCATCATCGGTGCAGGCGCTGCCGGTTCGGTCGTGGCGAAGAAATGCGCGATGAACAGTGGCGTGTTCAAAAAAATCCATCTGGCGTCGCGCAGCCTCGACAAATGCGAGAAGGTGAAGCGCGAGGCGAAGGCCGATATCTCCATCAGCCAGATCGACGCGGACGATGCGAAGGCCGTCGCGAAGCTGATCGACACCGTGAAGCCCGATCTCGTCATCAACATGGCGCTCCCTTATCAGGATCTGCCGATCATGGACGCCTGCGTCGAAACGGGCGTGCATTACATGGACACGGCGAATTACGAGCCGAAGGACGAGGCGCGCTTCACCTACGAATATCAATGGCCGTATCATGAGAAGTTCGCGAAGAAAAACATCATGGCCGTTCTCGGCTGCGGCTTCGATCCGGGCCAGACCAACATTTATTGCGCCTATGCGCAGGAAAAACTGTTCGACTCCATCG
>JBDHTS010000080.1:0-10360 GCA_039808845.1 Alphaproteobacteria bacterium
CGATCTCGGCCAGGACATGTGCCCCGAGCGACCCGCCCATGATGAACAGGCGCAGCGGCCCGTCGGGCTGCAGGATCGGATAGGGCTTGGTGCAGAGCGACGCGATCTCCTCCCGCACCGGATTCCCTGTCACCACGATTTTCGCCGCCTCGGCGTCGCCCACGCCCTCAACATGCGGGATCGACAGGGCGATCCGGTGGGCGCGCGGCGCGAGGAAGACGTTGGCGCGGCCCAGTATGGCGTTCTGTTCGTGGATCACGGTGGGAATGTTCATGCGCTGCGCCGCGTAGACGGCGGGCACGGACGGATAGCCGCCGAACCCCACGACCAGTTCGGGTTTTTTGCCTTTCAACAGCTTGCGCGCCTGCATCAGGCCGATCCCCATCTTGCCCATGCCTTTCAGCTTGCCGGCGATCCCGGCGCCCAGCGTGCCCGCGTTGATGATGTGCACGGGAATATCGCCAAAGATATGCCTGAACTTGGCGCCCCGCACATCGGTCACCAGTTCGACCCGATAACCGCGCGACAGCAGATCGCGGCTCAGGGCCGCCGCCGGGTACATATGCCCGCCGGTGCCGCCCGCGCTCAACAAAATCAATCGTGAAGGAAGAATCGACATGGAAAACCGATCATGGCACAGAATGCTGGCCGCCGCGACGGTAAAAACGGCTGCCCCGGGCGATGCCGGCCTGCGCCTGCCGCCGCGTCAGGGACAGAATGATCCCCATTGCGAAGCCGACCGCGATCAGTGACGATCCGCCATAGCTGATGAAGGGCAGCGTCATGCCCTTGGCGGGCAGCAGGTGAACGCTCGACCCCATGTTGATGAAGGCCTGCAGACCGAACATGGTCAGCAGCCCGCCCGCCGCCAGCACGACGAACATATCATTGGAATCCATCGCCTTGTTGAACCCGCGCAGGATGATGAATCCGTATAGGAAAACGATCATGCAGGCGAACAGGCCGAATTCCTCCCCTGCCACCGCGAAGACGAAATCGGCATGCGCATCGGGCAGATCCAGCTTGACCGTCCCCTGTCCGGGCCCTGTCCCCGCAAATCCGCCATTGCGGAAGGCGTCCAGCGCCTTGTCCACCTGATACGTATCGCCGCTGTCGGGATGCAGGAACCGTTCGATCCGGTCATGAACGTGCGGCAGCAGCAGATAGGCCAGGCCCACGCCGACAGCCCCCAGAATGAACAGGCCGCCCACCCACAGCCACGGCAACCCGGCCAGAAACATTTCCGCCGCGAACATGCAGGACAGAACGAAAGCCATCCCGAAATCAGGCTGCGCGATCAGCAGCAGCAGCATGACGCTGAACAATCCGCCCGCCAGCTGATAGGCTGGAAACTGCTGCGACGGATAGTCTTTTTTACGCGCAATCAGCCAGGCCGCCACCACCGCGAAGCAGGGCTTGGCGAATTCGCTGGGCTGGAAGGAAAAAAAGAACAGGTCGATCCAGCGCCGCGCGCCCTTGATCTCATCTCCCACGAACAGCACCGCGAGCATCGCGGCCAGGCACGCCACCAGCACGACGCCGCAGACGCGCCAGATGTTGCGCGTCGACAGCATCGACATCCCTAGCATGCAGCCGATGGACGGGATCAGAAAAATCAGATGCTTGCGAATGAACATGTAAGTGTCATGCGAACGCGTGACGCGTTCTGCAACGGCCGGGCTCGCGGTCAGGACCAGCACGATCCCCAGAACGATCAAGGCGCCCGCCGCCGCCAGAAGGCCGCGGTCCACCGTCCACCACCAGCGGCCCAGAATGGAACGGTCTGTACGGGAAAAAAGCGTGGTCATGATCCTCCTCTCCCGCAATCCCTCTCAAATTTCCCCTCTCCCCCATTCTTCATGGGGGAGAGGGCTAGGGAGAGGGGGACGCGGGGCAGAGCGAGAAACTGGCCGGTTTCGTATTCTGAACCAGCATCCCCCTCTCCCTGTCTCTCTCCCCCGCAAGCGGGTGAGAGGGGACGACAAAGACGTAAAGCCACCATTATTCCGGCGAAAGCCGGAATCGAGGGATGCGGCGGGATGATTCCGGTAGGAAGCGCATATTGCCCCGAGCCCCGGCTTTCGCCGGAATAACAATTTTGATAACTTGAAGCAGACTCAAGCACTCAAAATCTCCTTCCGGATCATATCCAAGGGAATTTTTCTGGCAGGCACAATTTCTACACCCGCAAGACTATGCTTTACCAACCGGTGCAGACCGTCCAGAATAGTCCACAACTGCGTTTTTGGATTCAGTGCGACATCAATCGGGTAGGAAGTATCCGCCGTTTGTATTCTACTCATATGTTCAGAAAAATGGTCAGGACGACTCATGACATCAAAGGGTGAAAGATTATAGCTTCCTGTTTTATCATTCCAAAAAGGTATGTCAAAATGCCATTTCAAATCGTTTATTGGCATAGTGCTTACCGGTATTGGCAGAATCCAGATATCTTTTTCGTTCCATGAAAAATCGAATCCGACCTTCTGAATGATAGGAGGCAGCGTCATATGCCTTCCTCCGGCAACTGTTCGACAAGCGCCGTAAACATATCCCCCCGCTCGCCGAAATTATTGAACTGGTCGTAGGAGGCGCAGGCGGGCGACAGCAGGACCGTCCCGGCCCCGCCCGGCTGGCCGCGGTCCGCCTGCGCGCGGTGATGCGCCTCGCCCAGCGCGCGGTCGAGCGTGCGGCTGATGCTGTACGACACGCCGCGCTTGTCGAGCCAGACGGCGAAATCGTCCGCCGCTTCGCCGATCAGGAAGGCGTGGCGGATGCGGTCCATATAACCGTCCAGACCGTCCAGCCCTCCTTCCTTGGGCTGCCCGCCCGCGATCCAGTAGATGTTGCGGTAACAGTCGAGGGCGCGCGCCGTTGCATCGGCATTTGTCGCTTTGGAATCATTGATATAGGCAACACCGTTGATAATACGCACAAGGAACTGGCGATGGCGCAGCCCCGGAAAGGTCTTCATCGCTTCATAGATCGCTTCCGGCGGAAGGCCCAGCAGACGCGTCACGGCATAAGCGGCCGCCGCGTTCTGGTGATTGTGCACGCCCGGCAGCGACGTGACGTTAAGCCGGAACACTTCCACAGGTTCGCCCGCCAGCGCGTCGAACACCGCGCCATCCTGCACGAAGACGCCGGACGTAAGTTTTTTGCGGACGGATAAAGGATGGATTTTCCGCTCTCCCGCCGCCGTCACTGTTTCGAGCATGCCCCGCGACGGCTCGTCGTCCACCCCGATCACCGCATCGCCCCGGCCCCGGAAGATGCGGAGCTTGGAGATGGCGTATTCCTCCATCGTGTTGTGTCGGTCCATATGGTCGGGCGTCAGGTTCAGATGCACCGCAATCTCCGGCGCGAAAGTCGGGCACAGGTCCAGCTGGAAGGACGATATTTCCAGAACGAACGCGCCGCCCGGCGGCGGCAGGTCCAGCCCCAGCGCCGCGTTGCCGATATTGCCGCCCACCGCGGCGGGAATGCCGCAGGCGTTCAGGATATGGCCGGTCAGGGCCGTCGTCGTCGACTTCCCGTTTGTGCCCGTAATGCCGACCGTCGCCCGCCCGTGATTGCAGCGGTGCAGGATTTCCAGATCGCAGATAATCTCGATCCCCGCTTCTTTCGCTTTCAGAACGACGGGATGCGGCGCGGGGTATTGCAGCGGCACCCCCGGCGCCAGGACAAGGCAGGCATAGCGCGAAAAATCGTCTTGGAGGAATTGTGAAGGCGTCTCCGCACCCAGGTCGCGCGCGGCCTGCAGCTTCTCGCCCTTGTCGTCTCCGGCGACGACGGTGGCCCCGGCGGCCTTCAGCGCCGCGATGGCGGCCAGGTTGGAAATGCCCAGCCCGTAAACGGCCACGGCTTTCCCGTTCAGGGTTCCGACGAACGCGGAAACGTCGATCATGCACGATCCTGTTTCGAATTCACTTTAACAAACCTCTGTTCTGACATTCCAACAGCATCCAGCGGGCATAATCCATAATCTTCGGATGCGCCAAGGCACCGGCGACACGATCATAATAAACAGCTTCGCATTCATAACAACCCGTTATGACGCCATTTCTGTCATGCCAGAAATGGGTATGGACGATTTCGGTATGGCCGGACATCGCCTCTGTCAGAGCGGCCAGAGGAACGACCTCTTCGGGCGGGACATCGGCCCCCAGCTCTTCTTTCAATTCCCGCACCAGCCCCTGCAACGCGCTTTCCCCGGCCTCGACATGCCCGCCGAAAGCCGTCAGGCATCCGCCCGACCGCCCCCAGTTGGCGAGACGCGCTGCATAAGGATTTTATTGTCATGGGTCAGGACGATGCAGTCAGCGACCTGGCATTTGAAATCTTCTGCCCTGACGCGTGTAAGGTCGATGCGGCGGATAATGTCATCTGTCATCTTAACTTCAATGCTGAAAGCTCGAGGATGCGCGTATCCTGCAACCTCAAATTCTCCTGCTATGAGCCGAACATATGTCTGAAAAGACTTAACCCTATTTATCTTAATTTCAGCGTCGACAGCCCGATCAGCGCCAGGATGACGGCGATGATCCAGAAGCGTATCACAATCGTCGGCTCCGACCAGCCCTTCTTCTCGAAATGGTGATGCAGCGGCGCCATGGCGAAAACGCGCTTTCCGGTCAGCTTGAACGAGGCCACCTGCACGATCACCGATACGGTCTCCAGCACGAACAGGCCGCCGATCACGGCCAGCACGATTTCATGCTTCGTGATCACGGCGATCGCCCCCAGCACGCCGCCCATGGCAAGCGAGCCCGTATCGCCCATGAACACCATCGCGGGCGGCGCGTTGAACCACAGGAAACCCATCGCCGCGCCGACCAGCGCGCCGCAGAGAATGGCCAGTTCCCCCGCCCCCGGCACGTTGGGAATGTTCAGGTAATTGGAATACACCGCATGGCCGACGACATAGGCGATCAGGCCGAAACAGGCGGCGGCGATCGCGACCGGCACGGTCGCCAGGCCATCCAGCCCGTCGGTCAGGTTAACGGCGTTGGACGCGCCCACCATCACGATCATGGCCCATGGAATGAACAGCCAGGACAGGTTCAAAAACAGTTCCTTGATGAACGGAACGGCCACGAAAGTTGAAATCCCGCCGGGCAGGCTGTGCATGATGCCGAGCGTCGCGACCAGCGCCACCGAGAACTGACCCAGCAGTTTCAGTTTGCCCGGCAAGCCCTTGGAATTCTTCTTTGTTAATTTCAGGTAGTCGTCCCCGAAACCGATCAGGCCGTATCCCACCATCACCAGCAGCGCGTACCATACGAAGGGATTCCTTAAGTCGGTCCACAAAAGAGTCGAGACCGTCACGGAAATCAGGATCATCAGTCCGCCCATCGTTGGCGTTCCGGCTTTCTTGAGATGCGCGTCTTCCAGATATTCCCGGATATTGGACGCGCTGCCCTGTTTCGATTTCAGCCAGCGGATCATGGGGCGTCCCATGCACAGGCACAGGATCAGCGCCGTCATGATCGCGCACCCCGTCCGAAACGTTATGTATCGAAACAAATTGAACAGAATGAATTCATCCGCCAGCGGCGCGAGGAGATTATAGAGCATAAGCCGCTCCATCAATTCCCCTCTCCCCCCCGGGGAGAGGGCCAGGGTGAGGGGCGGTCAGACTGAGCGCAAACGCCCGCATTATGGCGCCTCCGGACGACCCCTCCCCCCAACCCTCTCCCCGGGGGGGAGAGGGAGCGATACGCACTTTAAACCGCATTCTTCTTTCCCTGTTTTTTTCCGGGCATCGCCCGCAACGCTTCCACCACGACCTGCATCCTCGGCTTTTCTCCCCCGCCGCGCGATCCCTTGACCATGACGACGTCGCCGGGCACCAGGACGTCCGGCACGATCTCGGCCAGCTTGCGCGTATCATCCTCATGCCCGCCCCGGCGGTCCTGCGGCAGGCTGTCATACAGCTTTTTCATCAAAGGCCCGGATGTGTAGACCAGTTGAACACCTGCGGCCTGCAAAGGCAAGGCCAGTTCCGCATGAAGTTTAGCGGCATCCTTGCCCAGCTCGTACATATCGCCCAAAACCGCGATGCGCCGCCCGCCCCTTCCTGGATCGATCAGCGCCAGCACCTTGAACGCCGCCTTCATCGCTTCCGGCGAAGCGTTGTAACTCTCGTCGATCAGCGTAACCGGATTGGCCGGGTCGCCGATATCCAGCAACTCCCTCCGCCCGCGCCCGGCGATGGCGTCCATGCGTCCGAGCGCCTGCACGGCTTTCTTCAGATCCCCGCCTACAGCCTTGACCGCCAGCAGCACAGCCAGCGCATTCCGGGCGATATGACGCCCGGGAATTTGCAAAGACAACACAACTTTCTCGCCCATCACATTGACTTTGCTGCGCGAACCGTTCGCCGCCTCCAGACAGTCGGTCATGCGGCAATCGGCATCCTTGTCTTCGCCGAAGGACAAAACCTTTAACCCTTTTTGTTCGGCTTTATTTTTAAGATAACCGAATAAAGCATTATCTTTATTTAGGATCGCAATTCCGTTTTCAGACATACCGTCAAAAATTTCCGCTTTGGCATCGGCGATGGCTTCCAATGTTCCGAAATGCTCCAGATGCGCGGGCGCGATCGTCGTGATGACCGCAATATCGGGCCGCACCTGATTGGTCAGCAATGTGATTTCCCCGGCGTGGTTCATGCCGATCTCGAAAATACCGTAATCCGCGCCCGCGTGCATTCCCGCCAGTGTGAACGGCACGCCCCAGTGATTGTTGAAGGACGCCCTGGCGGCATGGGCCTGCCCCAGCGCGCCGAAGGCGGCGGCCAGCATTTCCTTGGTGCCTGTCTTGCCGACCGATCCGGTCACGGCGATTACCTTGGCGCCCGAACGCGCACGGGCTGCACGCCCCAGATCCTGCAAAGCTGTCAGCGTATCGGGAATAACCAGCAGCGGTGCGTCCTGCGTCACTCCGTCCGGTACCCGCGACACGATAGCGGCTGCCGCGCCGCGCTTCAGGGCATCCGCAACATAGGCATGACCGTCCTGCTTGTTCCCTTCCAGGGCGATGAACAGATCTCCCGGCTTCACGGTGCGGCTGTCGATGGACAGTCCGGCTGCCGCCCAGGCGTGCGTGCTTTTGCCGCCGGTCGCGGCGTCGGCATCCTGCGACGTCCAGATAATGTTCGATCCGCCGTTCATACTGCCAGTCCCTTGTGTTTCATCGTCCCCGTTTCGCGGATAGCCGCCCCGGCCTCCGCCACATCGTCAAACGGCCATGTCGTGCCGCCTACAATCTGCCCCTGCTCATGCCCCTTGCCGGCGATCACAAGGACATCGCCATCCTTCATCAAGCTCACCGCCGCCTGAATAGCCTCGCGCCTGTCGCCGATCTCCAGCGCGTCCGGCCCCGCCCCCTCCAGCATCGCGGCACGGATTGCGGCCGGATCCTCGCTGCGGGGATTGTCGTCGGTGATGATCGTCACATCCGCGAAGTCGCGTGCGATGCGGCCCATGACCGGGCGCTTGCTTCTGTCCCGGTCGCCGCCGCATCCGGCCACCACCAGCAGCTGCCCCTGCGCGTGCGGTCTCAATGCCTTCAGCACATTTTCCAGAGCGTCGGGCGTATGGGCGTAATCGACATAGACCGCCCTGTTATTATGTCCAGGAACGAGTTGCAGACGTCCGGGCGCGCCATTGAGTTCCGTCAAATAAGGAACAAGATCGTGAATAGCGTGCATATCTCCCCGGAGACTGGCGATGACAAAGCCCAGCGCGCACAGCACGTTCATGGCCATGAACCCGCCGACCAGGCGCAAACGGACCGAACAGGTTTTTCCCTGAAGAGTAAACGTCATATCCTGACCGTCGGGCCGCGGCGTCAGCGTTTCCAGCCGCAGCCATTTTGCCATCCGGCCATAATCAATGACGGTCCCCTGCCCCGCCGCTTCGCGGAAATCCTCTGATTCCGGAACATCGGCATTCAGAACCGCCGTTCCGTCCGCTCTCAGGATGTCGCTGAACAATCTGCGTTTCGCCGCGCGATAAGCCTCCATCGTGCCGTGATAATCCAGATGGTCGAGCGTCAGGTTGGTAAACCCTGCCGCGGCAACGTCCATGCCATCCAGCCTGTACTGGTCGAGACCGTGGCTGGACGCTTCCATGACCAGGTGGGTGATGCCCGCCCCTGCCAGTTCAGCAAGCTGCTCATGCAAAGCCACCGTATCCGGCGTGGTCAGCGATCCCGGTTTCTCGATCCCGTCCGCATGAACGCCCAGCGTGCCGATGCTGGCCGCTTTCAGCCCCTGTTTCTGCCAGAGCTGCCGTGTGAAATGGGCGACCGATGTCTTGCCGTTCGTGCCGGTGACGGCGGCGACATAGTCCGGCTGCCGTCCATAAAATCGTGCCGCGGCCTGTGCCAGCGCATGACGAGGATTCTCGGCACTCACCATAGCAACCTCCCCCCTCCTGCTTGCGGGAGAGGGGCCGGGGGGGAGGGCATTCTGCACATTGGAAGAAGAAGGCCCTCTCCCTGTAACTCCCCCTCCCGCTGCGCAGGAGGAGGATATATCGGTCAGGATCGCGGCAGCGCCTTTCGCAATGGCATCCTGAATATATACAGCGCCATCGGCTTTAACCCCCGGCAGAGCCGCGAACAGGAATCCCGGCCTGACCCGGCGGCTGTCCGCCGTCAACCCGGTGATCTCCGGGTTGACGGGTCCGGCATAGGACGGGATCAGGTCAGTAAGACGCAACGACCTTCTCCTTCTTCGGATCGTGGACGAAACGCGCCAGCGACGCGGCGATGTCCGGCTCTTCAGCTTCCGGAACCGGAGGAATGGCCAGCAGGGGCGCCATGGCGGCAATGGTCTTGCCGACAGCCGGCGCGGCAACCCAGCCGCCGGTCGCATAGCCGTAGCTTGTCTTGTTCGGCTGCGGCTCGTCCACCAGGATGAACACGGCGTAGCGCGGCGCTTCCATCGGAAAGAACCCTAGAAAACTCGACAGTTTCTTTTTGCGGTCGTATCCCCCGGCGGATGCCTTGTCCGCCGTGCCGGTCTTGCCGCCGACGTCATAGCCGGGCACGTTCGCCTTTTCCGCCGTGCCGCCCGTCACCACCATCCGCATCAGCTGGCGCATCCGGTACGACGTTTCGGGAGAGACAATCTGCACATCCGTTTTCAGCCCGTCCCGCGCCTGGCGCGACCGGTCCATGATCAGTGTCGGACGAACAAGAGTTCCTCCGCCCGCAATGCTGGCCGCAGCGGCCACCATCTGCAGCGGGCTGACCGAAATGCCGTGGCCGAAAGCGGTGGTCAGCGTGTCGATGTCCCTCCAGGGCGATGGCATGCGCGGCTTGCCGATCTCCTGGATTTCCAGAGGCAACGGCTGCGCGAAACCGAGATCCGTGAAGAAATTCTTCATGCCGTCCGCGCCGACGATCTGGCCCATCATGGCCGCGCCGATATTGGAGGAATGGATGAACACTTCGGGTATGGTCAGGAAACGGTTTTCCGGATGGAAGTCATGGATCGTATGGCGCCCGGATTTCAGAGGCTTCGTTGCGTCGAACTGATGCCCCATCGAAACCTTGCCACTGTCCAGAACGGCTGCCGTCGAAAAGATCTTGAACGTCGATCCCAGCTCATACGACCCTTGAGTCATCATGTTGAACATGCGCGGGTCTTCGGGTTTGCCGGGGCTGTGCGGATCGAAATCCGGCACGGAAACGGAAGCCAGAACGTCGCCGTTCGAGACATCGAGAATGACGCCCGCACCGGCCTTGCCGGTAAAATCCTTCATCGCGCGCATTGTCTCTCGCCGGAGAATGTGTTGCAGCCGGATGTCCATGGTCAGTTGCAAGGGTTTGCCGCCTTCTTTAAGCAAGGCGTCGAAACTGCGCTCGATCCCCGCCTGACCGTTTCCGTCGACATCCGTGTAGCCGACGATGTGGGAGGCCAGCGGCCCTTCGGGATAGATGCGCCGGTATTCCGTGCGGAAGTTCAAACCAGGATGGCCGAGCTTTAAAACCGCGAACTGCTCTTCCGGTTTCAGATAGCGCTGGATCCAGATGAAACGTCCCTTGCGCTGCAATTTTTGCAGCGTGTCTTTATAAGAGAGTCCCGGTAATGTATCGGCCAGTTCCCGCGCCACCTGTTCCGGATGAGGGATCATGGCCGGATCGGCGTAGAGGGATGCCGTTCTCAACGATGTCGCCAGCAGAACGCCGTTGCGGTCGATGATATCCGCCCGGATTTTCGGCTCGCCTCCGGGTGCGGACTCCTGATCCTCGGCCACTTCCGTCACGCCTTCCGCGAATTGCCCCTGGATCAGCGAAAGATCGACCAGACGGGCGGCGATCAGCATGTAAAACAACGCGAAGAATG
>JBDHTS010000081.1:0-10223 GCA_039808845.1 Alphaproteobacteria bacterium
ACCAGCAGCAGAGGATCGTCCGGATCAACGACAGTTTCATCCGGATTTACGGCTGGACCCGCAACGAACTGATCGGAAAGGAGTTCACGGAACTCTTCACGCCGGACGAGCGGGAACAGGCCCGCCGCAGCCATGAAGAATTTCTGAAAAGCGGGATCAGGTCTTCCGGCGAGATGAAACTGATTCGCCGCGATGGCAATATCGCCAACGCCCTTTTTACGACCGCGGCGCTGGAACTGTCGCACGGGCGGCGGTTCCAGGTGACGACGATCATGGACATCACCCTGCGCAAGCAGATGGAAATCACGCTGCGCGTGGCGAAGGAGCAGGCGGATACCGCGAATCAGGCCAAATCCACCTTCCTGGCCAATATGAGCCATGAGCTGCGGACTCCGCTGAACGCGATCATCGGTTTTTCGGAGATGATGATGAAGGGAACGTTCGGGCCGCTGGGCAACGACCGGTACAAGGAATACCTGGGCGACATTCACCTGAGCGCCCGGCATCTGCTGGAGATCATCAACGAGGTGCTCGATATGTCCAAGATCGAGGCGGGCCGAGTGGAGCTGGACGAGGAAAAGCTGAATATAGAGCAGCTGATTTCCAGCGTAACGCGCATGATGGCGTCGCGGGCCTTCAGCTCAGGCCTCAAGCTGGAAGAAAACATCCAGGCGGATCTGCCCACGATCCGGGCGGATACCAGGCTTATACGCCAGATCCTGATCAATCTTGTCGGCAACGCCGTGAAATATTCCAATGCGGGCGGCGTGATCACCGTTTCGGCCTACATGGCGGCGGAAGGCGACATGCATGTCGTTGTCGAGGATACGGGCATCGGCATTCCGGCGGACCGCATCAAGGACGCCCTTGAGCCGTTCGGCCAGGTCAGCAAGCCCTCCGATAACCGGGGCGGCACGGGTTTGGGGCTGCCGCTGGCGAAGGCGATGGTCGAACTGCATGGCGGCACGCTCGACCTGCAATCGGAATACGGCAAGGGCACGAAAGTCGTCGTCTCCATTCCGGCGGAGCGGATCCTGCCGGCGAAGAATAACGACGGATTGCCGCCGTTCGCGGTTGCCAAGGGCTGACTTGCCGCCCGGCGCGCCATCTGGTAAAAATCCCTTATACCAAAAGGAAGATGCGCCATGACCAGTCTCGAACAACGCTGCAGCGACGCCGGGCTTAAGATGACCGATCAGCGCCGGATCATCCTGCGCGTTCTGGGAGAGGCGGAGGATCATCCCTCGGTGGAGACGGTTTACGAGCGCGCCAAGGCGCTCGATTCCTCCATCAGCATGGCGACCGTTTACCGGACCCTGAACATGCTGGACGAATTGCAGCTGGTGACCCGGCATGAGTTCAAGGAGAATTTTTCCCGTTACGAAGTGAACATGGATCACCATCATCACCTGATCGACCTGGAGACGGGGGATGTGATCGAGTTTCAGAACGAGGAGCTGGAGCACCTGAAAGCCCGCATCGCCCATGAACTGGGCTATGACCTGGTCGATCACAGGCTGGAACTGTACGGCAAGAAAACCGGCAAGAAGAAAAAGTAATGTGCGATCTCGCCAAAATCGAAGGCGGCGAACCGATTTTCTGCCGTTGCCGCCACGCCGTCATGAACGGCTATCACGGTATGATCAAATCCGGCGCCGCGGAATGCGAGGCGCTGGACGCTGCTTTCCGTATTTACCGGTTCCACCATCCCGAAGACAGCCGCGACCAATCCCGCCTGACCGTAGAACGCTGGATCTACGCCGGCCACGCGCATTAAGTTATCCCCAATTTACGCTTTGGGTATTTCTAATAAAAATTTGACGCACCTGCTAACATGCGTTATAAGCATGGCTGTAATAAAAATTATGCAGGGCGATTCATGGATATCGACAAAAATTTGGTAGTCGCAGATGATGTTCTTTCGGCTGTACAGGAAGTCCCATGGTTTCAAGCATTGGGAATAGATCGTCAAATTGCTATAGGTAAGGAATTTCAATCCAGAATGGGTTATGATTCAGTAAGAGATGGGTATGGATTTTATGGTATCGTTGAACTTTCAAAAGTTTTTGGCGCAGCAGTAACAAACGTTTTTTCAATTGAAGGCAATCCGGAAGCTAACATATATGGTCATTATTATGCTGGCAGGTTTGCTCAATTCGCGACTGATTTAGCGAGTACAGGTTCAGATAAAGTTTCTGGTGTAATGATCAATGAATTGGCATTAGCCTGATTTTTCATTAATCTGCTAAACGTGGAAATACCTACAGCCTTATGGATCGATGCTCATCTTCGACGTTTAAATGAAGAGGGTAGAGCCTATTATATTATTCAAAGAGGCGCCTACGCCTCCGGTACAGTTCTTCTGAAAGTAAACGCGTTATCCGAAGGATGTCTTTTGCAACAGCAACAGCGCGATTTGAAAGGTGAATTAGGCTGGATGACGCTCTTTAAAGGCGCAACTGTTCCGGAAACGGAGGCGGACGCCTATATCCAGCGCGCCATCCAGCGCGATCCGGATCTCTGGGTGATCGAGGTGGAGGACAGGGAAAAGCGCAATCCGTTTGAGGGGAAGGTTTTTTAATCGTCGTCATCCTGAGCGCAGCGAAGGATCTTCACTGCTGATCCTGGCTGCCATGGATAAGATCCTGCGCTGCGTTCCGGATGACAGGAATCCTTGGCAAGGCGAGATTTGTTGGTTTTATCAGAGGCTGATGCTATAAGCCGCGCATGACGACTTTCGCCCAGCAGATCGCCCGCCGCCGGACCTTTGCCATTATCGCGCATCCCGACGCGGGGAAGACCACGCTGACCGAGAAGCTGCTGCTGTTCGGTGGCGCGATCGAGCTTGCGGGCGCGGTCAAGGCGAAGGGCGACCGGCGCCGGGCGCGGTCGGACTGGATGAAGGTGGAGCAGGAGCGGGGGATTTCCGTCGCGTCCTCGGTCATGACCTTCGATTACGAAGGCTGCACGTTCAATCTGCTGGACACGCCGGGCCACGAGGATTTTTCCGAGGATACCTACCGGACCCTGACCGCCGTGGACAGCGCCGTCATGGTGCTGGACGCCGCCAAGGGCATCGAGCCGCAGACGCTGAAACTGTTCGAGGTCTGCCGTCTGCGCGACATTCCGATCACCACCTTCGTCAACAAGATGGACCGGGAGGCGCAGGACCCGTTCGTCCTGATGGACGAGATCGAGCAGCGCCTGGCGCTGGACGTCACGCCCGCCAGCTGGCCCATCGGCATGGGGCGGGATTTCAAGGGCTGTTACGACCTGATCAACGACAGGCTGATCCTGATGGAGCGCACGAAGGGCGAGGCGCTGCAGGAGGGGATCGAATGCAGCGGTCTCGACGATCCAAAGCTGGACGAATTGCTGCCCGCCAACCAGGTCGCGAAATTGCGCGAGGATGTGGAGATGGTGCGCGGCCTGTGCAAGCCGTTTGACCGTCAGGCGTTTCTCGAAGGGCATATGACCCCCGTCTTTTTCGGTTCCGCCGTGAACACGTTCGGCGTGCGGGAATTGCTGCAGGGGCTGGGCCGTTTCGCGCCTTCGCCCAAGCCGCAGCCGACGCAGGAGCGCGTGATTCAGCCCGATGAGCCGAAAGTGGCCGCCTTCGTTTTCAAAATCCAGGCGAATATGGACCCGAAGCATCGCGACCGCATCGCCTTCGCCCGGATCTGTTCAGGGCATTTCAGGAAGGGCATGAAGCTGCTGCATGGACGGTCCGGCAAGCAAATGGTCATTCACAACCCGCTGATGTTTCTGGCTCAGGACCGGGAAACAGCCCAGGAGGCCTTCCCCGGCGATATCATCGGCATCCCGAACCACGGCAATCTGCGGATCGGCGACGGGCTGACCGAAGGAGAAAATCTGCATTTCACGGGCATCCCCAATTTCGCGCCGGAACTGATGCAGCGGGCACGGCCGGACGATCCCTTGAAAGCCAAGCATCTGTCCAATGCGCTGGAACAGCTGGCCGAGGAGGGCGTGGCGCGAATCTTCAAGCCGGCGATCGACTCCAACTGGATCGTGGGCGTGGTCGGGGCGCTGCAGTTCGACGTTCTGACAGACCGGATCCGGACGGAATATTCCATTCCCGTGCGGTTCGAGCCGGTCAATCTGTATACAGCGCGCTGGGTTTTCGGCGATGACAGAAAACTAAAGGAATTTATGGATCAGAACCAGGGGGCTGTGGCCAACGACCATGACGGCGATCCGGTATTTCTGGCCCGGAATTCCTGGCATCTGGACGATACGCAGAAAAGGTATCCCGACCTGAAATTCATGGCCACGAAGTAATCGTTCGGACGTTATGCTGTCCCCGTTATGCCTGCTCGTCTTCAAGCCATGCGGTTGAAAGTCTCGCGGCAGTTTCCGCATCTGCCAGCCGGGCGGCTTCTGTGATTTCGACGGTCTCGGTCATGACGAACCTCGTGGAGGGATGTTGCTGTAATGCAATACCTACTGTGTCAATATGGCACGGGTTCGTTAAAACTGCGTTGATATTATGGCGAGTTTGTTTCTGCTTGTTGTTTTGATAGCTTCCGATCGGTCGGATGAAGCTTCATATCTACCATGAAAATCGACAGGATGTCAGCATAAGTGTCCGTCCATGCTTTTGGTTTTTCCTTGCCGTCATAAAGCTGCCAATTGGCTGTATCCAATAAGGGCTGTATGGTTTTCATATCGCGCGCCATAACTACGAAGCTAATTGGCGCATACTCAATTTTATCGTTACCTTTGATCTTGTCGCCCAGGCTTTTTCTATAGACGGCATGCAGTCCTAAGTTCCGTGCGATACCCTCGACTACCGGGTCCAGGTAAAGATATCGATTGGAAAGATTCGCAACAATAATCCCATTTGGCTTCAGCTTACGCAAATAAATCGCAAAAGCTTCTTTTGTGAGGATATGAATAGGAATATTGTCCGAACTGAATGCATCCAGGAAAATCATGTCATATAAAGCATCAGGTGCTTCCTTTATTTTCAGACGACCGTCTCCTTCGATAATCGTGTAAGGACTGCCGCAGTCTTTCAAGAAGGTAAAATATTCAGGATTTTTTGCGATTTCTATGACCTGAGGGTCAATCTCATAAAAATCATAATGCCTTCCTTCTTTTCGGTAGCAAGCCAGTGTCCCGGTCCCCAATCCAATCACGCCGATGCGTTGAGGCGCTGGCGTCTTATCCAATAAACCAAAATAATCCGCTGAGCTGCTAGGATGGTAATAAGATAAGGGAAGCAGTTTATAAGGATCGTTCAGAGCCTGAATGCCGTGAAGCGTGTTTCCGTGTATTAGTCCTCTTGTTTGAGCGTAAGTATTGTCCTGAACAGTTTTAATTCCAAAAAAATTGCGTTCCACTACATGGATATTGCCGTCAAAATAACTTTTCCATTTAAAACCGGAGTAAATAAGAAGAACAACGGATACAGCTGTAAGAAAGTGCCATTTTTGGTCGGCAATCAATAGCAGGCCGATGATAGCGACTACCGCGGACAGAATGGAAAATGCAGGAATAAAACTGACGCAGGGCGCAATAGCCGCACCTATGATAATCGCTACCATCAACTTGGAAACGACCTCATCCGACCTCTTGGAATTTTTACTTTTTTTTGAGGGGTAACTGCGAAACAGGCATACAAGAGCCAGCATGAGAGTGTATTCAACTGGTACGATAAAAAGATATGGAGCGATCAATGCGTTAAATATGCCGCCAAGAACACCTCCCAAAGACATGAACAGATAAAAAACAGTTAGTTGCTGGGGCGGAGGACGCAACATAGCCAGCCGTGTGTGGCAAAGCATGGCTGAGAAAAAGAAAAGGGCAAGATGAACGGGAAGGATGGCTACGCGGACAAGAAAATTAACAGGATTCATCATTGTAAAAAGAGCCAAGCATAGAAAAATGAAATGAAATATATTAATTATTTTCAGAGTAAACGGCGGTTTGGAAGCAAATACAAAAATAAACGTCGCAACATACAATGCCAGGGGCAAAATCCAAAGCAGAGGCACTGACGCGATATCAGTCGTAATGTAGGTTGTAACTCCCAGCATTAAGCTGGAGGGAATGAAGGCAAGAGCGATCCAGCTCAAACATGTTTGAGCTGTCAATGGTGGGGATAAAGCGGTTTGCGAGGCATTGATCCGCGCGCTTTCATGTCCCCGCCAAGACAGAAATGCTGCAATGCCTGTCATTGCTATCAACAGCATATATCCCATAGACCATACCCGGCTCTGCTCCGGCAAAGTCAGAAGAGGTTCAATGATGACGGGATACGCCAGCAGCGCCGCCATACTGCCCATATTGCTGGCGGCATAAAGGAAATAGGGGTTGCGGGCGTCTTTATGCCCTGAGGCAGCGAACCAGCGCTGCAGCATGGGCGCACTGCCGGACAGGACAAAAAAAGGGCCGCCCAACGTCACCATCATAAGACCGAACTGCCAGATGATCGGATAGGCAGCCGCACGCATGGAGGTCCATGCCTGTGTAATAGTAATCGGCAAAAACACCAGGCAAACGGCCAGAAGAACGATATGCAGGACCGCCTGGGCGCGGACGCTGAGGAAGCGGGTTGTGCCGTGGGCATAGGCGTAGCCGCCCAGCAGCATCGCCTGGAAGAACAGCATGGCGGTGTTCCACACCTGGGGCGAACCGCCCAACAGGGGAAGGATCATCTTGCTGAACATGGGTTGGATGGAAAACAGAAGAGCCGCGCTGAGCAGCAATGTGAAGCTGAAAACCGGAACGTAAAGGCGCAGAATGGGCGGCATCTCAAGATTTCCCTGTGTTTTTCGTAAGGCAGTTTAACAGCCTGAAGCAGGACCTACAATCTTCGGCCTCCAAAAATCGCTTTAAAAAGGACAAATATGGTACTATATAAACATCATGTTAAAGATTTCCCGGCTGACCGATTATGCTGTGATGGTTTTGAACGGTCTTGGCGACGAGGCCGAACCCCAATCCGCCGCGATCTTGGCCGGAAAGACCGGTTTGCCGGAACCGACGGTTTCCAAGGTGCTGAAGATGCTGGCCCAGAATGACATCCTGGTTTCGGCGCGCGGCCCGCGCGGAGGGTACATCCTGAAGCGTCCCATGGGGGACTTGAGCCTGGCCGACATTATCGGCGCCATCGATGGTCCGATCGCCCTGACGGATTGTTCCGAGGGCAGCGAGAGCCGCTGTTCACTGGAAAGCATATGCGATATGAGAAGGCGCTGGGCGCCGGTCAATGCCGTTATCGTCACGGCTCTGCGAAACATCAGCCTGGCGGATATGAGGCGCTAAATGTCGGTCACGCAGGATACGATCGAAACCGTCAAGGGCCTCGGCAAATACAATGCCGGGTTCGCGACGGATATCGAGTCCGACAAGGCGCCGAAAGGGCTGAACGAGGACATCATCCGGTTCATCTCCGCGAAGAAGGAGGAACCGCAATGGCTGCTCGACTGGCGGCTGAAGGCCTATGCGCGCTGGCTGAAAATGCCGGAGCCGACATGGGCCAAACCGGTGTTCAAGCCGATCGATTATCAGGACGCCTATTATTACGCCGCGCCAAAATCGCAGGACAGGCCGAAATCGCTGGACGAGGTCGATCCGAAGCTGCTGGAGACTTATAAGAAGCTCGGCATTCCCTTGCGGGAGCAGGAGATGCTGGCCGGGGTGGCGGTCGACGTTGTGTTCGACAGCGTGTCGGTGGCGACCACTTTTAAGGATACACTGAAAAAAGCGGGCGTCATTTTCTGCTCCATTTCCGAGGCGGTGCGGGAGCATCCGGATCTGGTGCGGAAATATCTGGGCACCGTCGTGCCTTATTCGGACAACAAGCACGCCTGCCTGAATTCCGCGGTGTTTACCGACGGGTCGTTCGTCTACGTGCCGCCCGGCGTGCGCTGCCCGATGGAGCTGTCCACCTATTTCCGCATCAATGAAATGAACACGGGCCAGTTCGAGCGCACGCTGATCATCGCGGACAAGGGCGCTTACGTTTCCTATCTCGAAGGCTGCACCGCGCCGATGCGGGACGAGAACCAGCTGCACGCCGCCGTGGTGGAACTGATCGCGCATGAGGACGCCGAGATCAAGTATTCGACCGTGCAAAACTGGTATCCGGGCGACGAGGAAGGCAAAGGGGGCATTTACAATTTCGTGACCAAGCGCGCGCTCTGTGAGGGCCGCAACAGCCGTGTGTCGTGGACTCAAGTGGAAACCGGCTCGGCCATCACATGGAAATACCCGAGCTGCATCCTGAAGGGCGAGGGCAGCCAGGGGGAGTTTTACTCCGTCGCCATTACGAACAATTACCAGCAGGCCGACACCGGCACGAAAATGATCCATATCGGCAGGAACACGAAAAGCCGGATCATTGCCAAGGGCATTTCGGCGGGCCGGTCGGATTCGACCTATCGCGGCCTGGTCAGGATCATGGCGTCTGCCGATGGGGCACGTAATTTCACGCAGTGCGACAGCTTGCTGATCGGCGACCAGTGCGGCGCGCATACCGTGCCTTATATCGAGAGCCGCAATCCGGGAGCCCGGCTGGAACACGAGGCGACGACCAGCAAGATTTCCGAGGACCAGCTGTTCTACTGCAACCAGCGCGGCATCGGCGCGGAGGAAGCCGTGGCCCTGATCGTCAACGGCTTTTGTCGTGAAGTGCTGCAACAGATGCCGATGGAATTCGCGGTGGAAGCGCAGAAGCTGGTGGCGATCTCGCTGGAGGGAAGTGTCGGTTAATGACTGATATCAAATACAGGGACGCAAGTCCTGTCGATGTCTCCCTTATCCTCCACTTCATTCGCGAATTGGCCGTGTATGAAAAGCTGGAGCATGAAGTCGTGGCGACGGAGGCGTTGCTGGAAGAAAGCCTGTTCGGGGCGAATGCGAAGGCCTTTTGCATTCTGGCAGAAGTGGACGGCCAGCCCGCGGGGTTCGCGCTTTGCTTTTACAATTATTCTACGTTCCAGGGGCGGGCGGGCATTTACATCGAGGATCTTTATGTCGTGCCGGAGCATCGGGGCAGCGGCATCGGCAAAGGCTTTTTCCGTTTCCTGGCGCAGAGGGCATTGCGAGAAGGTTGCGGCCGCATCCAGTGGTGGGTGCTGGACTGGAACGAGCCTTCGATCGGCTTTTATCGCAGACTCGGCGCGAAGGGCATGGACGAATGGACCGTCTTCCGCCTGGAAGGCGAGGCAATAGAAAAACTGGCCGCGTGATTTTTTCTATTAAACCCTGGAAGGAGATTGATGATGAAGACAAAAATTCTGCCGGAAGAAGCGGAACAGGCGTTGAAGAAAATGATCGCCGTCACCCGCGACATGAAAAACATCGTCAAGGGCGAATCCGACGCGCTGGCCGCCAATGACGGCGACGCCCTGCGCACGGCCATAGACCAGAAAGCCGACCTGGCTTTTATGTACGGGGATGCATCCAGGGAATTCAGCAAGCGGCTGGAGGAATTTCGCGCCATGCCGCCGGCTTTGCTCGACGAACTGGATCGAGAGCAGAAGGCGCTTAAAGCGGTGGAAGAAGAAAACCGCGTTTTTTACAACCGGGCGCGGGGGAAAACAGCTTAACTTCCCTCGTTGTCATCCCTGCGAATGCAGGGACCCAGGGAGGGCGGGTGAGGTGCCTGGGACTTTAGGTTCCCGCTTTCGCGGGGATAACAATGAGGAGGAATGTGGAATAATGATCGAAATTAAAAACCTCCATGCCGCTATCGACGGCAAGGAAATTCTTAAAGGCCTATCGCTGGGTATTCCCGCCGGCCAGGTGCATGCCATCATGGGACCGAACGGGTCGGGCAAGTCCACGCTGTCTTATGTTCTGGCGGGACGGGAGAATTACGAGGTGATGTCCGGCGACATCCTTTTCAACGGTGAAAGCATCCTCGAAATGCCGCCGGAGGAGCGGGCGGCGAAGGGGCTGTTCCTGGCGTTTCAGTATCCGGTCGAGATTCCGGGCGTCCAGATGACGACGTTCCTGAAAACTGCCGTCAATTCCATTCGCAAGCAGCGCGGCGAAAAGGAAATCGACGCGCTCGACTTTCTGAAGTTCATGAAGACGAAGCAGAAACAGCTGAACATTCCTGACGAGATGCTGAAGCGCCCCGTCAATGTCGGCTTTTCCGGTGGAGAGAAAAAACGGAACGAGGTGCTGCAGATGGCGATGCTGGACCTGGTTTTCGCCGTGCTGGACGAAACGGATTCCGGCCTCGA
>JBDHTS010000082.1:0-10205 GCA_039808845.1 Alphaproteobacteria bacterium
CGCGCGCGTAGGCTTTCAGGGTGTCGGGCAGGAGGGTGTAGCGGGAGTCGGTGTAGAAGGTTTCGAAGTTTTTGAACTCGACGCGGCCTCCGGTGCCGTCCGAAGTCCAGCCCGTGACGGTTTGGCGAGATACTTCGGTGAAGGCAGCCATGCCATCGCGTTCTGTACCGGTTTTATGTGCCAGTCGATGAACACGCCCGCATTTGAAGGAATGTTTTGTATCAGCCTGTTGCTGAATTGATGGCGGTGGAGACAGTCTAATGCAAACAATTCTCAGTTCTAGAACGAAATCATACCTTGTCCGGTAAAATCATATGTTAAATATTAAGTCTGATTGAATTAACTCCCGCACATGATGATAGCTTCCCCTGACCGAATCGAGGAGCATTTGTTTTTCGAGTTTATCAAGCGCATGGCCTTCCTCGGCACGCGCAGACAAAGCCGAAAGCTGCACGGCCCCTAAATTTGCAGCAGAGCCCTTGAGGCGGTGTGCGGCTTTTTTCCAGTCTTCATCGGCCCCATCCTTGCAATGATCGCTCATAACCTTGATCGCTTCTTCCGCATAGCTGACAAAGAGGTCAATGGAAGCATAGATCCAATGGAGAACCATCATCATGAAACTGAAAGGCAATCTCATCCCGAAAGGCCGGATCGGGCAAAAACACCCGTCTGGCCTGCATAAGGCCCCTATCGTCTGGGTTCTGATCGCGGACGATCATGTAGCCAGGCTTTTCGAGCGCACCATTGAGGGCATAAAACCATTCGGTGAGGCCCGATTGGCTCACCGTGCTAAGGAAGTGCCCAATCGCTCATTGGGTCGCACCGCAGGCGCAGGCTCCCTCCGCCACAAGCTGACGCCTCATGTTACGGCAGATGAGAAAGATACTCTCTCCTTTATTCAGGACGTTGCAACACGGCTGGACCAGGCCGCGAACGAAAACGCATTTGATAGGTTAGTTCTCGCAGCCGCACCAAAGACCCTTGGACGACTGCGCAGGCTCCTGACCGCTCCTGTCCAGGACCGTATTGTGGCTGAAATTGACAAGGATCTTACTAAGATGGGAGAAAAAGCGTTGCAGGCGGAGCTTGAAAAGATCGTCTGGTTCTAAAAGAAAAAGTCCGGCCATTAAGCAGCCGGATTTTTTATTTATATTCCCCGAACAGCTCCAACCAGCTTGACGCGACCTTCCGGCCCTTCCGGACCGGCGCCAATAACCCATCTTCCTCTTCCCATTCGTAGGCGCGAACGATCTCGGCTAGCGTCGCATCGGTATTCAGGATGGCCATGATCACCTCGTCGTCAAGAGATCCCACAGCCTCGCGGATTTGCCGGGCTGTTGCAACCCTCTCGTGTTTTCTTGCCGTTCTGATCATATTTTCCTACTTCTATTGTGTGTTCTCAATGATAACTTTGAGGGCGTGGCTTTCTGTTGCATTACAAAACGTTTCATAGGCATCGAAGATTCTCTCCAGCGCAAAACGGTGCGTTATCAACAACTTGGGATCGACCTTGCCGGCCCCTACCGTTTTGAGAAGCATCGGCGTGGTAACCGTATCGACGAGGCGGGTCGTGATCGTGATATTGCGATCCCAAAGTTTTTGAAGATGCAGATCCGCTTTAGCGCCATGAACGCCGATAATGACTTCATATATTGTTGCGTCTTTCGGGGCTTTTGCCAGCTTGTCGCTAGCCTCTGGAATGTATGCCGCAGAATCCCGAAGACTTAAGAACATACTGCATTTGGGGGGCGCACTGTCTCTCGGAGGCGCTATTTGGTCTATGCATTTTATCGGCATGTTGGCCTACAGAATGGACATGCCTAGTGATTGATGCGGTCCGCAAGGTTCTGGATACCAAATCGGTCATTGCAGGCCATTTGCATGGTGTTGGTTTTGACGGTCCCGTTATCGCCGATGCCTTAAAAACTGCCGCGACCCATAGCATAAAACTGTCATCCTTGATCGATAAGAAAGGAGCGTTGCTAGAAATTCTGCAGCGGGTTGATCTGAGTCCAGGCAATCTGCGCCTGACGTTGATTTTAACTCCGCTTATAAGCATGAAAGGAAGAGATGCTGTCTGTCCTCTACTGGTGCGCGATATACCCATACAGATCCGTCGTCGCGGCGTTGAAATGAAGCTGAGCATCGAAGGTCAAAAAGCTCATGGCAAGATTGATCCAGTTCTTATCAAGGCCGTTGCGCGAGGGAATGTCTGGTTTGAAGAACTGCGGTCAGGCGCGACAAGAACAATTCGTGATATAGCGACCAAATTCGGCGTTAGCGAAAGTTATGTTAATTCTCTCCTGCCGCTTGCTTTCCTGGCGCCGGATATTGTGGAAGATATCATTCATGGCAGGCAGCCGACGACCCTTTCCGGCGAGCGGCTGATCAAACAGCTCGACTTGCCGTCCGATTGGATGGAGCAGCGTAGGGTTCTTGGATTCACATGATAAATTGTTTTGCCTGCTCGTCTAGAAATCTTCCCTGTTAGCAGGATTAAAATTCCCTGCTCATATCGTGATATTCATTGTTTAAACAAATAATTTCGGCGGCATATCAGCCAATTAGCAGTGAAATTTTCTAATCGCATAAAAATGTTCCCTGCAAATTCCCTGTTAGCAGGGAACTCGGCTAACCCAACCTTGAAAGTTGCTGCCAGAGAGAAATGGGCCAAAATGGAATTAGGTTCACTAAAAACGCTCCATGCAGTTGGGTTGACACATGGCAACCGCCGTAAAGGCGGGCTTCTACGAATGATCAGAAGAATATCTCGAAATGCAGGGACTTAATGGCGGAGACGGAGGGATTCGAACCCTCGGTACGCCTTTACAAGCGTACAACGGTTTAGCAAACCGCCGCCTTCAGCCGCTCGGCCACGTCTCCGGTACGCAACCAGTTATCAGAAAGCGCGGGGGTTATCAACTGTTATGGGCTAAGTTGAAGTCGGATCGGGTGCTTCCTTTGACTGCCCCTCTCCCCGTGGAGAAGAGGGAAGGAACGAGATTATTTCAAATACGCCTTGCAGGTTTCGGTCCAGTCGGCGATTTTGCGGCCGTCATGGAAATCACCGATGTAGCGGGCGGCCCAGCCCTGGCCGTCGCGCGCGACGCGGGCAAAGACGAAGGCGGTCCGGTCCTTGCCCTCCGGTCCTCCCAGCGAAGCCTGGAGGAAGGGCTTGTCGTTGTAGCTGTCGGCCAGGCGGATCGTCGGCTCGTCGACCCTGTCGAAGGTATGCACGCTCTGGATCTCGACGATGAAGACGATGTGGTGGATATAACCGGGCAGATCAAGCGTTTCCACGAAAATCTGCTCGTCGTCGTGAGAGCTGATCCCCGCCGTGTCATCGCCGGAATGGTAGACCTTGCCGGAGGCGTCCATCAGCTCATCCGGCATGCCGGAGACGCCGTCCACGAACTCCCCCGCCTCGTCGTACATCACGCACATCAGGTCGAGGTCGCAGGTCTGCCTGTTCGAGCCGGTCAGGGCGTCCTTCAGCGTATCCAGCCCCGACGCCTCCCCCTCCCGTTTCGGGTTCCAGCGCAGGCCGCAGAGCAGCCGCTGCTTCGCCATCGGGGTGATGGCGAGCGGAATGCGCGCGCCCTTTTGCGGTTGCGGAGGGAGGCCGTCTTCGTTTTGCATATGGCTTTTGGCCCGGAAAGAGTTAAGCTTGACCGCCATTCTGGCGGAAATACAGGAAAACGGCAAGGCAAGGCGCAATGAATATGATCGAAACCATCAGGGCGGAGCGCATCGACCGGATGACGCTGTTCACCATCCTGGTCGCGGCGCTGGGTTATTTCGTCGATATTTTCGACCTTCTGCTGTTCAGCATCGTCCGGGTGCAGAGCCTGAAAGACCTCGGCGTCCCGGAAGGCGAAATGATGGAAACGGGCATCACGCTGATCAACGCCCAGATGGCCGGTCTGCTGGCCGGGGGCATCCTGTGGGGCGTGCTGGGGGACAGGCTGGGGCGCATTTCCGTGCTGTTCGGCTCGATCCTGCTGTATTCCATCGCCAATATCCTGAACGGCTTCGCGGGCACGGTGGAGCAATATGCGCTGCTGCGCTTCGTCGCAGGCGTGGGGCTGGCGGGCGAGCTGGGGGCAGGGGTGACGCTGGCCTCCGAATTGCTGCCCAAACGCCTGCGCGGGCTGGGGACGACCTTTATCGCCTCTATCGGCGTGATGGGGGCAATGGCCGCTTCGACCATCGCTGACCTGACCGACTGGCGCACGGCCTACATGACCGGCGGCGGCATGGGGCTATTTCTGCTGGCCATGCGGCTGAAGGTGCGGGAGTCCGGCCTATTCCGCGCGGTCGGGAAAAACGTGTCGCGCGGGAATATCCTGTTGCTGTTCCGGCGGTGGAGCCTGTTCCGGAAATATCTGGCGGTTATCCTGATCGGCGCGCCGTTGTGGGGCATGATCGGTCTGTTCATCACCTTCACGCCGGAATTCGCGCGGGACATGGGGATGACGGACCCGCTGCCCACAGCGGGGAAGGCGGTGTTTTACTGCTATCTCGGCCTGGTGTTCGGGGACGCGTTCACCGGACTTCTGAGCCAGAAGCTGAAGAGCCGGAAAAAGGCGGTGGGGGTGTCGCTCCTGATGCTTGCGGCGTTTACGGCGCTCTATGCGCTGCTGCCCGGCAAGACGGTCGGGATTTATTACGCGCTCTGCCTGTTGCTGGGGTTCAGCGTCGGGTACTGGTGCATGTTCGTGCAGATGGGGGCGGAACAGTTCGGCACGAATATCCGCGCCACCGCAGCCACCACCGTACCGAACCTCGTCCGCGCCGTCACCATTCCGGCGACGATGGCGTTCGGGGCGTTGAAGCCCGTGCTGGGCGTGACGGAAAGCGGCGTGGCCGTCGTCGGATTTCTGCTGATCCTCGCCTTTATTGCCCTCTATACGCTGGAGGAGACGTTCGGGAAGGATCTGGATTATGTGGAAAGATGAGATTCTACCCGGCTTCAGGATATTCTCAGTTCAGAAACATTAAACGGAGGCGTGGGCAATGGTTTTTCGCAACCGCCAGGACCGTTTCGTTCGCTTTGCTTGAACATCATCAGCGTTTTCAATTCATCGTCACCCGCTGTTGCCGCTTCTTTCAGCTTTTCCTGGCTTTTGGAAAACATGGAGAGGGCGTCCTGGTAACCGCCTGACAACGCCTGATCGATATCGGATTGGGTTTGCAGCAGGGGAGAGCCATCCGATCTCTTCGCGTTCATTAACTCCGCGAATGCGGAAGGGACGTCCTCAACCGATTCAAGGGGACTGGAGGGATTATATCTATCGGGGTGTCTTGCGTAATTAATGATCGCGGCCGATGCTTTGGCGACAGCATATTCCAGATCGGCGCCCGATAAGGTGGACGTCTGCGGAGGCAGATTGCATGAATTTTGAAGTTGCGGGCCTGTTTGGTTATGCTGGACTCCCGCCAGAGGCAGACCAGTACCCTCTGGAGGGGCTGGGTCTGAAGAGGCAGTCTGAGAAATTAACGAAGACGCCAAAGCGGCTGCCCGAATCAGGCTTGCCGGAGAAAATAAACCGGGCATATGAAGCTCCCTTATAAGGATTATATATTAATCCAAAATAAAAAATTATGCAAATTGCACTCGTGTTTAAAAACAGTAAGAGCCGCTTTTATCCTGGTCCTGCAGGACCGCCAGCGCTTGTAAGATTGCAGATATGGGCACCAAAATTGTCTGCAACGGCCACTTTAAATTCTTCTTTACCGGGGCCTCTCATTTTTTCAATAATGGGTAACAGTTGATCGAAAGCCATCTGCTTAAGCTCCCTATAGTTAGGGGCATCAGGATTCATTCCCATATCATCCATGAGAACCGCCATGTATAAATTTAATGCTTCGTTCCAGAGCAGGTCGGGAACTCCATAAAATTTTTCGCCATAGGTTTTGAGCGGTTCAACTCCAGGCTGTCCACCGCTTTGCTCCCAGGTGAATTGGTCAGAGATGGCAAGGCTCAATTGTTGCGCAGTGACTGTCCCGGCTATGGATACCGGAGTGGGAAGCCTGCATTCCCCCGTAGGCGTTACTACCGTTGTTTTCGGCTTCATGTCCTCTGCAAATGCCGATTCCTGGGACAGGACGCCGACGAGAGCCAATCCGGCTGCGGCTGCTTCAAATATCTTTTTCATGATAAACCTCCCTCTCTTCCGAAAGCTTCAGGGGAGAGTATAAAAAATAACGGAGGGATGCAAATTTTTTTGGTCGCTTATGCATTTTTTGCATTCAGCGCAGCGGGTTATGGGGTGGGTTTCTTTAAAATCTTCCTGTTTGGGTTGACCGTCCCCTCACCCCGGCCCTCTCCCCGTGGGGAGAGGAGGATGTGACGGTTAAAGTTTCTTCTTCAGCAGGTCGTTGACCACGCCGGGGTTGGCCTTGCCCTGCGTCTTTTTCATCACGGCGCCGACGAAGAAGCCGAACAGCTTGTCCTTGCCGGAGCGGTAGGCGGCGACGTTGTCCGGGTTTTCGGCGATCACCTCGTCGACGATTTTTTCGATCGCGCCGGTGTCCGTTACCTGTTTCAGGCCTTTTTTCTCTACAATATCGGCGGGGTCGTGGCCGGAGGCATACATGTCGGCGAACACGTCCTTGGCGATCTTGCCGGAGATCGTGCTGTCGCCGATCAGGCCCAGCAGCTTCGCCAGATGCGGCGCGGTGACGGGGCTGTCGTCGATCGACTTCGTTTCCTTGTTCAGAAGGCCGAGCAATTCGTTCAGCACCCAGTTGGCGGCCAGCTTCGGATCGGCGGCCTTCGCC
Organism: Alphaproteobacteria bacterium; assembly: GCA_039808845.1. GTDB lineage: Bacteria > Pseudomonadota > Alphaproteobacteria > Micavibrionales > Micavibrionaceae > JBDHTS01. The sequence goes on from JBDHTS010000082.1 coordinate 6,784, forward strand.
ACCTGTTCGTAATAATCGGCGCGGGCACGCTCGGCGATCAGGACGCTGGAATCGTAGGCGGAGAGGCCGTAATCCTTCATGAAGCGGTGCTTCTTCTGGTCCGGCAGCTCGGGCAGGGTGGCCTTGATCTGTTCCACCCAGTCCGATTTCAGTTTCAGGGGCAGCAGATCGGGGTCGGGGAAATAGCGGTAATCATGCGCTTCCTCTTTCGACCGCATGGAGCGCGTTTCGCCCTTGCCGGGATCCCACAGGCGCGTCTCCTGCTGGATTGCGCCGCCGCCTTCGATGATCTCCACCTGCCGGGCTGCTTCATAATCGACGGCCATCTGCACGGCCTTCACCGAGTTCACGTTCTTGATCTCACAGCGCGTGCCGAGCGGCGCGCCGGGCTTGCGAACCGAAACGTTCACGTCGGCGCGCATGGAGCCTTCCTCCATATTGCCGTTGCAGGTGCCGAGATACTGCAGGATCATCCGCAGCTTGGTCAGATACGCCGTCGCCTCCACCGCGCCGCGGATATCGGGTTCCGACACGATCTCCATCAGCGCGCAGCCGGAACGGTTCAGGTCGACATAGGACTTCGTCGGGTGCTGATCGTGCAGGGATTTGCCCGCGTCCTGCTCCAGATGCAGGCGCGTGATGCCGATGGCTTTCACCGTGCCGTCGGGCAGGTCGATCTCGATTTCCCCTTTTCCCACAATGGGGTGCAGGAACTGCGAGATCTGATAACCCTGCGGCAGGTCGGGATAGAAATAATTCTTCCGCTCGAACACCGACTGCATGTTGATCCGCGCGTTCAGGCCCAGGCCGGTACGGACCGCCTGTTCCACGCAATATTCGTTCAGGACGGGCAGCATGCCGGGCATGGCGGCGTCCACCAGGCTGACTTGCGTGTTGGGGGCCGCGCCGAACGCGGCGGACGCGCCGGAGAACAGCTTGGATTTCGCGATGACCTGGGCATGGACTTCCATGCCGATCACGATTTCCCAATCCCCCGTTTCGCCCCTGATGATCTGCGACACCGCCGAACTCCCCGTTTACAATGCGTTAAAATAGCGGCGGGAGGGAGGGCTGTCCATGAAAAGATCACCTCTTAATCCCTCTCCCATGGGGAGAGGGTTACGAAAGCTTACGCAGCGCAGCGGAGTTAGCTGGAGTTGGGTGAGGGGTTGAGATGGAGAGAACAGCCAGCGGCCTGTACCCCCTCACCACTGCGGCTAAACTCCGCTGCGCTCCGTTAAGCCTCGTGGCCTCTCCCCATGGGAGAGGCAAAAAAGGAAGTTACTGATTTGTACGGTCCGTTACGCCGAATTTCTGGATGCAGATCTGGCGGCGCTTTTCCGTATCGATCCGGTAGGTGGTATCGGTCATCAGCAATGTAACCGGCGCTTCGTTATCGAAGGAATTGTCTGAGTCATCCGCAAGACGTTTTTCAAGGATGGGAACCGCCCTTGAGCGCGCATAGGCCTCGGATTCAAGGGCGAAGCAGTCGCAATAGTCCTCGAACGCGAACCGGTCCGCGAACAGGTCGCGGTATTTGGCCTGGGAGAGGCATTGCGACAGGGCTTGGCCGCGCACATCAATATACAGGCATGGCCCAAGGATTTTCGTCACGAAATGCTCGTACGGCGTGACAAGCCGGTCGCGGATATCGTTGGTCCAGTATTGCGGGATGGCGGTTTTCGCCAGTTCCTCCTCCCGCGCGCCCATGCAGGCACACAGGCTGCGCTGGTCGAAAACGCTCAAGTACGGTTCCGGGCTCAGCATGCAGCGTTCGTAGAGAGGAAGGGAATGCTGTTCCGTCTCCATCGGAGGAAGCTCCATCGGACGGTTGATATCTTCAGGAACGTCCTTGAAGACCTGCGCGCGGGAAGGAGCGGGGAAGAATGCCGCCAGCATCAGAACCAGAATTCCGAAAAAGGCGGCCTGCTTCCCCATATCCGGTTATCCGGGGTTTTGCATGCAGGATTGCAGGTTTTTCATCGTTTCCTGCTGGAACTGAGGCGAGTCCTGAATGCCCTTCGTCGGATCGGTGATAGATGGATCGCGCTTCAGAGCCTCAGCCATCAGCGTGCGGCCCGACAGTTCGTACCAGTCACCCGTCAGCTTGCCCACGCATTCGCAGACCGTCGTTGCTTTCGCCCCGGACACCTGCGGGTTGGAGCGGCATTCCGCGCCGACCATGTCGCGCACCGGGCCGCCCATGCAAGGGGCATAGACCTCGACCAGAACCTTGTTCTGGATTTCCTTGTTGCCTTTCATCGCCTGCATTTCCTCGATGGAAAGGGCTTCGGTCATTTTGGCGGCGGTGCAGGCGCACAGGGATTTATGGCTTTCTTCGCTCAGGCGCGGGTCGGATTGCGCCATGCAGTTGTTGTAATAGGTATTCGCCACATCTTTCGAAACGGGCGTGGCGTGGGCGGGAACCGTCAGAAGACAGGCTGCGAGCAGTGCCGCGTAAAAACGTCTGGTCATGGCTTTCAAATCCTTTCAGGCCGCTTTTTGTGATACTGCCGCCGGCATCGCATTGAAACCGGAGGCTTCTTCGATGAAGCCGCTAACGCGCAAAACCGTCTCTTCGTCCCATGGTTTTCCGATTATTTGCAGACCGAGGGGAAGACCTTCGGAATCCAGCCCCGCGGGCACGGACATACCGGGGAGACCGGCCAGCGAAGCCGGAACGGTGAACACGTCGTTAAGGTACATCTTGATCGGATCGTCTTCATTCTCCCCGATGCCGAAGGCAGCCGAGGGAGCGGTGGGCGTCAGAAGCACATCGCATTTCTGATAGGCTTTCGCAAAATCCTCCGAGATGAGACGGCGGACTTTCTGCGCCTTGACGTAGTAGGCGTCATAATAGCCGGCGGAGAGCACATAGGTGCCGATCAGGATGCGGCGCGTGGTTTCCGCGCCGAATCCTTCGGCCCGCGTGTTTTCATACATTTCATTGAGGTTTTTGCCATCGACGCGCAGCCCGTAACGCACGCCGTCATAACGCGCCAGATTGGACGACGCCTCCGCCGGGGAAATAACGTAATAGGTCGGCAGGGCGTATTTCGTGTGGGGCAGGCTGACCTCCACAATCTCCGCGCCGCCATCTTTCAGCCAGGCCACGCCCTGATCCCACAGCTTCAGGATTTCAGCCGGCATGCCGTCCACGCGGTACTCTTTCGGGATGCCAACTTTCAGCCCCTTTACGCTGCCCATAAGAGCGGCGGCGAAATCGGGAACGGGGCGGTTGGCGGATGTGCTGTCTTTCGGATCGTAACCCGCGCAGGATTTCAGCAGCAGGGCGCAGTCTTCGGTCGTGCGGGCGAACACGCCAGCCTGATCGAGAGAGGAAGCATAGGCGATGATGCCCCAGCGGGAGCAACGCCCATAGGTCGGCTTGATTCCGGCAATGCCGCAGAAGCTGGCGGGCT
>JBDHTS010000083.1:0-10088 GCA_039808845.1 Alphaproteobacteria bacterium
ACCAGAACGTTCACGCGGCAGCGACCGATCGCCATGATCAGCTTGGCGCAGGATGGCGTCATCGCTCCAAAACCAAGCAGCTTTTCAAGCGTCAGCTTGTCCTTCTTGAATTTCCGGATCGTCATGCACGATCCATCAACCGCCAATGGTGGAATAATGACGTTCACACGGGAACCGTCTGGCAAACGCGCATCGCAGATCGGCGAGCTTTCATCCACACGCCTCCCGATCGCTCCCACGATCCGCTGACAGATCGTCGTCAGATGCTGGTTGTCCCGGAACTTGATATCCGTGCGCTGGATTTTACCGCTCACCTCGATATAAGTTGTTTCCGGTCCATTGATCATGATATCCGCGATATCGTCGCGCTCCAGCAGCGGCTCCAGCGGACCGAATCCCAGCATATCGTCCGCGCATTCCTTCGCGACCTGCTCCAGCTCCGACGGCGTGATGTCCAGATTGCGAAAGCGCGCGATTTCCTCGACGGCAGATTGTACCTCCTCGCGCGCCGCGCGGCTGTCCATGCGCGCCAGGGCCTTCAGATCGATGCCATCCCGCAAATCCATCCATATCCGGTTGCGCGCGCGTTGCAAGCGCAACGACGTTACCGAATCCATCTTGGCGTTGCCGGTTACATTAGTGATCGTTTCCTCATGGTGGTCATTAAAACCTTCCTCCATGCTTTTCTTTGGCTTCGCAGGTTCGGGCGCAGCCTGCTTCTTTTCTTCGGAAAGAGCTTTCAACTGTGCAGCCTGCTGGTCCGACATCGGCGCAGGCTTCGGCGATTCAACGGGAGGGACAGGTTTTTCTGCGACCGAACGCGGCGGTGGCGGCGTGACTGGTCTGTTTTCTGGTCCGGAAGCTGTTTTTTTGCCGAACATATCCGCCCCGCTATTTTGTTTTCAGGCGGTTCAGGATGCCAGTGATCCCGGTTTTTTTGTTGCCGAAATCGGCAGTATCATCGGATGTCATCTTCAGTGCCTTGAGAATAACAGGCATCAATTGAGCAGTTACCAGCTCTCCATTCTTGTCGGAATGCAGCTTGCGGCCTTCTGTCTCGATACCGGCAAACAGCCCTGGGTCGAAACCGATGACACCGCCCAGTTTCCGGTCCAGCCCCTGCTCGATCTGGCTGCGGCCGACTTCATGCTTGGCAATCCCGTGCATGTTCAGAACGACATCGACGCCTTCGTCGGAATTCCCGCGCAGTTCCTTGATCTCCTGAATAAGTGTTCGCGCCGCGCGAACGGACGGCAGGGCCGGCGTCGTCAGCAGAAGAATGCGATGCGCGCGCGCCAGAACGACCCGTTTCAAGGGCGAAGGCGCGGCTGAAAGGTCCGCCACGACGACCGGATAGAACGCCATGATGTGGTCCAGCAGGCTTTCATAATGAGTCGACTCCACGGCATCGCCCAGCATGGGGTCGCCGCCGCTGCTTAGTACAGAAAGCTTTTCGCCGGCGGCATGGATCATCCGCGTCAGGCTGTCTTCATTGCGTTCCGCCGCCGCGCGCGTGGCTTCGGCCAGAGTCGCCGCCGGTTCGAAATTCATGCCGACACCCAGGGTCGACCAGCCGCCCGCGGCATCCAGAAGAAACGTCTTTTGTCCGTGTTTCTCCGCCAGCGTCCACGCCGCTGTCTGGCTCAGAACCGTCGTGCCGACCCCGCCCTTGGCGCCCATCAGGGCAATCAGGCGGCTGCCGGTCGCGCCCAGTTGTTCCAGCAGTGTCGTGGCGATATCGTTACCCAATGCCTCCGTTTGCAATGGCTTTACTAGGTAATCGCTGACGCCCATGCCGATCAGACGGCGATAAAGATTGACGTCGTTCACCGGCCCGATAACGATCGCTCGGGTACCTTCGCTGCAATAGGCGGAGAGATCTTCCAGCTTTTTGGAAAACCCTTCATCAATATCTTCCGTCTGGATGATGACAAGCTGAGGCGATGAACCGGCGGCGGCATAACCTTCGATGGCAGAACCGACATCGCCTTCATGCACGTTCAGGCTCACCCGCGCGAAACGCCAGTCCTGCTGGAGCGCCAGAAAGGCTTTGCGGCTGTTTTCGTCGCGCGTGAACAGGTCTACCGCGGCAGCCGGCAGCAAAACCGACGTCAACGATGAATCGTCTTTATTCATAATCTTGTTTTCTGCTTGTTTTTCAAAGGCATCGGGCGGTTCAGAGTGGTTTTCGCCCTACCATGATTACCCAAAAACCTTACCAGAAGGTTGATAGGGCTTGATATTGTTGGGAATTGGCAGAAAGAGCGGATACTTGCGACCTATATATTATGAAGTGCAAGCATTCGATTTTATATTAGGGAAATTTATTACCTTGCCATCGCGCCTTTGACAGAAGCGTCAGGTGCGATAGGCAAGATGCTTGCGGCTTTGACCTTATCCGGCGATCCCAATCCGTTCTCAAGCTTCTGAGCAATGACGGTTTTCAATTCGCCGTCTTCCGGTCCAGCATTGCTTCTTGCCCTTTCCCATTGAAAACGGGCTTCCAGCCTACGGCCTGTGCGCCAATAGGCGTCGCCCAGATGATCATTGATTGTGGGATCATAAGGCAGCAGTTCGACCGCGCGCTCCAGATGCGGAATCGCGTCCTCATATTGGCCCATCATATAAAGAACCCAGCCCAGTGAGTCCGTAATATATCCGTCCGTAGGTCGCAGAGAGACAGCGCGGCGAATAAGAGCCAAGGACTGGTCGAGGTTAATCCCCTGATCGGCCCAGCCATAGCCGAGATAGTTCATGAGATACGGATTGTCCGGGCGATATCCCAGCGCCGCTTTCAGATCGCTTTCCGCTTTGCTCCATTCACCCTCGCGCTCATAGGCCATACCGCGCGCATACAAAAGATACCAGTATTTCTCAGGAATCTTGCCGCCAATATGGTCCGCCGCCTGATTATAGATTTTCAGGGCGCTGCCATAATTCTCCTGCTGGCGATAAAGATCTCCGATGCGTATGAGGGCTTCCGTATCATTGTTCTCGGTGAACAACTTGTTGAGGAGTGCGCGTGCCTCGCTGTCCCTTCCCGCTTCGGCCAGCAAATCCGCTGCATGGCGCTGCGACGCCAGATAGGAATGGTCCGTCTTCGGTATCGAGCTGAAATATGTAATCGCTTCGTCGTATCGCCCATTGCGTGCAAGAATATCACCCAGAAGGACCTGAGCCTCGCTCATGGATGGATCCAGTGCATGGGCCATCTGCGCAAAAATCTTCGCACTGGTGTCGCTGTATTCCTGATAAAGAACAAAGGCCATGTCATACATCGCCATCGCCGCGCCTTGCGCCGGAGTTTTGATTCTTAACGGCGGCAGCAAGGCTTCAATACCCCCGCCCCCCTGCAACGCCTCGATCTTGCGGTTCAGATCGCCGCTCGTTCCGTTCTGTTCGCCCAGGCTGCGGTAAACCGACAGGGCATCCTCCGTTTCGCCGACGGCAGCGAGCAGGTCACCGACACGTTCTGCGTCATAGGTTGGCAGTTCGCTTCCGTCGATCATGCGGCGCACAGCATTCTTGGCGATATCCGTCTTGCCCAGCATAAGCGCCATACAGGCATAATGATAATTATGAATAAAGGTCTCGTTCAGATCAGCCTTTTCAAGCTTACCCTCGCCTGCCCTGACCCATCCCAGCAAAAGCGGCTTGATAAACGAGGTCAGGTCACCTTCGGGCATGGCCTTCAGAAACGACGAAGCACCCGCCGGATCGCCCGTTGTCAGCGCATTCACGGAAAGCACGAGAAGCGCCAGCCCATCTTTTGGGTCTGCCTTGACCAATTCTTTGGCCCGCAACGCGGCGCGCGGCATATCGCCCGAACCGACAGCCAAAATCATGGCCCGTTTGACCAGTTCGGCATTGCCGGGATCGGCTTCCATGACCTGTTCAAGATACTTATCCGCAGTTTTCCAGTCATACTGCGACTGAGCGAAATGGCTGGCCAGAAAAGCGCCTGTGACGCTGCGAGGCTCCGGAATGGCTGCCTGAATGATCGTATCTGCGGCCGGAGCCTGGGCATTCTCCTCCGATTGCCTGGAGCAACCGGACAAAACAGCCATCAGGCCAAGGACGATCAAAGAGGATCTTTTCATATTTCTTCTGTCTTTATCAGAGATCAACCAGTTTTCTTATTATAACCTAACCTGAAGCGGTCCTGCTTCAATTTCTTGCGGTTAAAAAAGACTTAATTCACATCGTTTTTTGGAGGTTTGCCGGAAAAGCGGCCCAAGCGAAGCCGTATCTTGTCATGGTGCTGCCGGACCGGATGCACGACCTGGCGCAGATAGGTCTGCGGCAGCTTCGCCTGCTCCTTGGGAGAAATCCCGTATTTCTCCGGCAATCTCCCCTCCGGATAATGATAGGTGCCGAACAGGACATCCAGAAACGGATAGACCGAGCAGAAATTCTTGTTGTAGGCTTCGATATGGTTCGCGTGATGCCAGCGGTGCAGGCGGGGATTGTTGATAAGATACCGCCACGGCTTGGAGAGCGTAATGTCGAAATTCATGTGCGCGAAATAATCGACCGAACTGGTGACGATCGACGCGAAGTAAATAACATCGGGAGAAAAACCGATCAGATGAAGTCCGGTGATATCAAAGATCAGTGCCGCCGCCAGATCAAGAGGATGCAGCCTTGTTTTCGTGAGCCAGTTTATCTCCTCTGCGCTGTGATGAATGGCGTGGTAATGCCACCAGTAATAATGCGTAAAGCGGTGCCTCCAGTATGTCAGAAAATCCAGAAAAACCGTCGCCAACGCTATCTGGAGCAGGAAAGGAAACCCGGCAATCGGCCCTTCAAACAGCCGGTCGGGCATAAAAACGAACAGCGTATGCGCGAAAACGAATGTCAGCGTAATGGTCAGCAAAGGCCCGAACAGTATGTCGTTCATGACCATGTACAGGAATTCGATTTTAAAGTCTTTTTTGAAAAAAGGGATTTTAGAGTCCAGCGGCCTGAACTTCTCCAGCGCAAAAAACAACGCGGACAGGATCAGGATCTGAAGGACATATCCCATCAGAAGGGTATTAATATCATCGCCGCCAAAAAACATTGATAATCCTGTTAAAAAAGTATGCCTTAAATAAGGATTTTGACGCAATAAAAAGTGGCCATCACATGTTTGGATAGTTTGGCCCGCCCCCACCCTGCGGGACGGTCCAGACGATATTCTGCGAAGGGTCTTTAATGTCGCATGTCTTACAGTGCACACAGTTCTGGGCGTTGATTACGAAATGGGCCTCACCTTCCACTTCCACCACTTCATACACCGCAGCCGGGCAGTAACGCTGGGCAGGCTCTGCGTAAAGCGGCAGGTTGATTCCAAGAGGAATCCCAGGATCTTTAAGCTTCAGATGGGAGGGCTGGTTCTCCGCATGCATCGTGCCGGACAGACGGACAGAGGACAGCCGGTCAAAAGTCAGCTCGCCATCGGGTTTGGGATATGGGATAGGCTCAACCTCGGCGGCCTTAAGCAATTGTGCATGATCCGCATGGTTTTCCTTCGTCTTTGGCAGCATCCATCCGCCCAGAGTCTGAAATGCTGCATTCAGAAGTCCATACCACAGACCTTTTTGAAATCCGGGGCGGATATTACGGGCTCTGTATAATTCCTTCCAGACCCAGCTTCCCTGAAGGTTCGGCTCATAGCTGTGGCATTCCTGCCCCCATTCAGGGCTGCCTGCCAGCAAGCCGTACACCGACTCGGCGGCCACCATTCCCGATTTCATGGCCGTATGCGTGCCCTTGATTTTCGGGACATTCAGGACTCCCGCCGCATCGCCGATCAGAACACCGCCTGGGAAGGACAGTTTCGGCAGGGATTGCAATCCACCTTCGCTGAGCGCCTTGGCGCCATAAGCGACGCGCCTGCCGCCTTCCAGAATGTTCCTAACATAAGGGTGCGTCTTGAATCTTTGCATTTCCTCGAACGGAGACAGCCATGGGTTTTTATAATCCAGCCCGACGACCAGTCCGATCGATACCTGCCCCGCTTCCATATGATAAAGCCAGGACCCGCCATAGGTTTCCCGGTCCAGCGGCCAGCCGATGGTATGGAGCACCTCTCCTTCCCTGTGTTTCTCCGGCAACACTTCCCATATTTCCTTAATACCCAGCGCGTAAGTCTGCGGACTGCGGTTCCGGCGCAGACCGAAACGATTGATGACGGTCTTGGACAGGGAACCGTGGCAGCCTTCCGCGAAAATCGTCTGCCGCGCGTGGATCTCGATCCCCGGCTCGAACTGAGGAGTCTTCTCCCCATGCTTGCCGACGCCCATATCGGTGGTCGCAATGCCTATCACGGCTCCATTGGAGTCATATAAAACCTCCGCCCCCGCAAAGCCCGGATAGATTTCGATGCCCATTCCTTCCGCCTGCATCGCCAGCCAGCGGCAGAGATTGGCCAGACTGCCGATGTAATTGCCATGATTTTTCATCTGGGGCGGCAGGGGCAACGGGATTGCCCGCCGCTGGGTCAGGAGCATGAAACGATCCCGTTTGGCGGGAACCGTCAAGGGCGCGCCCTTGTCTTTCCAGTCAGGGATCAATTCGTTAAGCGCGCGGGGCTCGATAGCCGCGCCGGACAGGATATGCGCCCCCGGCTGCGATCCTTTTTCGATAACGCAAAGAGAAAGCGGACGATCCGCCGCCAGCTGTTTCAGACGGATAGCGCAGGCCAGTCCTGCCGGCCCGGCACCGACGATCACGGCATCATATTCGAGGGCCTGCCGGTCCGGCCGCACGGGTGCGGGCATAGTCTACGCGTCCTTCCTGTTGCTCCTATTCATACTATCCTATAAGGATGAAGGATCAAGAAGGACATCGCCAGCGCATGACGGACTCTGAACGGCAGGCTATGATCGCCGCTCTCGAATGGCATATTGCCGAAGGCGCGGCGGAATTGATCGAACATAATGTTCGGACATTGGATGAAAAAAATTCTGTAATCAATCAAGATCTAACTGTTTCTGCCTTCCAATCTTCCGACGCATCCATTATCGCGCCCGTCAGTTCGCCCGTTCTTCTGGGGTCGCCAGCAATCCGCCGTGAAGCCGTTCGTCTTGCTCTCGCCGCAAACACGCGAGACGAACTGCGCGATGCAATCGCGCAGTTCGATGGAATTTCTTTAAAACAGACGGCAACCAATCTCGTTTTTTGCGACGGCAACCCCTCGGCTCCTGTCATGCTGGTTGGGGAAGCACCGGGCGCAGACGAAGACCGTATGGGCCGTCCCTTTGTCGGGGTGAGCGGCCAGCTTCTGGACAAAATTCTGGCCTTTATCGGTCTGGATCGCACGGCAGAAGATCCACAACAGTCTCTTTACATCTCCAATATTCTGAACTGGCGTCCGCCCGGAAACCGCACCCCCAATGCCGCCGAAATCGAGTCTAGCCTGCCGTTCATCGAACGGCATATCACTCTGGTAAAACCCAAGATCCTCATTTTTGCCGGGGGCGTCTCGGCACAGGCTCTTCTAGGCCGCACGGAGGGCATTTCAAGGCTGCGCGGCAAATGGCACGATTATGTCCAGCGTACAGAAGGCCTGGAGTCCGCATCCATTCCGGCTCTTGCGACCTATCACCCTGCCTACCTTCTGCGCACGCCCGCGCAAAAGCGCGCTGTGTGGCAGGACATGCTGATGCTTCAGGAAAAATTACAAGGAATGAAATAGCTTAGTCTTGTTCCAGGCGCGATTTTTGACTCCATCCCTTTTCTGCGCTATGACCTTATTCCATCATGTACAGGCATTGGCATTTAAACAGGGGGCGTTCCGTCATTGCCCTTTTGTTTCTGGCCCTGCTGGCGGCAGGACTGTTCTCGAAGGCGCAGGCTGGCGCCGCAGGAAACCTGCATGTCGCAGCCATGCTTCCGCCCGCACTTCCTCCCCTACCTAAAAGCGAGCTTCTTAAGTCACAATCCGTTAGCGCAAAAAATATCTCTCTCTACAACCGGATTTTTATCGCCCAGAATGAAGGAAACATCGCGGAAGCCAACCGGCTGATGAAACGCCTGAGCGATCCGCGCCTGCGCGGCCATGTTCTCTATCAACGCTATCTGCATCCCACCGCCTATCGCCCCGACTTCGGCGAATTGCAGGACTGGATGCACCGATATGCCGGGCAGCCCGGTGCCGAACGCATATACAGGCTCGCCATGGCACGGATGCCTAAAGGATATAAAGGCACTCTTGCCGCGCCTGAACCTGTCCGCGGCGTCACAGGCTATGCAGGTCTGAGCGAACCCGGTGGAACCTGCCGGATCGCGCTGCCTCAAAATCCGAAAGATGCCAAGATCGCCGCCACACTGCTGCGCGATGTCAAAGCTTCTCTGCGTAAGGGAGACCCCGCCGCCGCCCTGCATACTCTTGAGAAATCCGGGCACATATTGTCCTTCGTCGATTTCGACCGGGTGCGCGGCCAGATCGCCTACGGTTTTATGAACAAAGGGCAGCTGGATCGCGCCCGCCGCATCGCTCTTGCCGCCGCCAAACGTTCAGGCGCCGATGCACCGGATGCAGGCTGGATCGCGGGACTTGCCGCATGGCGCCGGAACGATGACGTACTGGCGCAGAAAATGTTTACACAGGTTGCGTCATCCCCGTGCGCCTCCGGCTGGATGACTTCTGGTGGCGCTTATTGGGCCAGCCGGGCAAGTCTGCGCCGCGGCGACGTGGCCGCCGTCCGCCCTTTGCTGGAACGCGCCGCACAATGGCCGCGTACATTTTACGGCATGATCGCCACGCGTTCTCTCGGCTGGGATTTCGATTTCGACTGGACGCTTCCGGACTACACGGCGCGGCAGGCTTCCCTGCTTTCATCCATTCCTGCCTTCCAGCGCGCGGACGCACTGGTCAAGGCGGGCCAGCCGCATATGGCTGAGGCTGAACTCCTGACCATTAATCCGGACAACGACCGAAATCTCCGCTCCGCCCTGATGGCCTATGCCGCCCATATCGATCTGGCGGGTTTTGCCCTACGCTTGGCCGAAGCTTACCCTAGACCGGAGGGCGGATTTTATGATGCCGCCCTGTATCCTTTGCTGCCCTGGAAACCCAGCGAAGGGTTTCGGGTGGACGAAGCCCTGCTCCACGCCCTGATCCGCCAGGAATCCCGGTTCGATCCCGAGGCGCAGAGCGAGCGCGGCGCTTCAGGCTTGATGCAATTGATGCCCGGCACGGCAACCGATGTGTCAGGAATGACCTATACCGCCGACCACACGGGCCGCCATGCCTTGAAAAACCCGGAGACCAATCTTGATATCGGCCAGCGGTACGTGGAAAATCTGATGGGCGCCGAACCCGTGGGCGCGGAACTGGTCAGCCTCCTGATCGCCTATAATGCCGGGCCCGGCGCGCTCAGCCGCTGGAAAAAACAATACGCAGACACCTTGTCCGATCCGTTGCTGTTCATGGAAACCATTCCTGCACCGGAAACGCGCGATTACGTGGAACGCGTCATGGCGAATTACTGGATATACCGCCTGCGCCTGGATCAGAAACCCTCTTCGCTTGATGAAGTGGCGCAGGGCCAATGGATGAATTACACAACTGTTGAGGCGGCAGACAAGCCGCGCCTCGTCCTGAACATGAAGTGAAACGCACCTCTTTCCATCAGGAAAAAAGGTGCGTCAGCCGGAATTCTGGCGGGAAGATCAAACCAGAATTCCCAGCAACGGCATGACCGGCAAGGTATCGTTCTCGAAGGTCGCGATCAGAACCGCCTGAGCAGAGCCCGATCCATCGGCATCCACATAAAGTCCGGTGTCGTCACCGGAAAGCTGCCTTATGCTCGCGATCCCGTTTTCTCCAAGAAGCGCGCCGATATCGATGCGATCCTCGTCCGGATCGAAATCCGTGACGATGTCCTGCAAAGAAGCAGACAGATTAGTAAAGACAAAGACATCGCTGCCGTCCCCTCCGGTCAGGCGATCCCGCCCTTCGCCGCCATAGAGCGTATCATTGCCCTGGCTGCCATCGAGCAGATCATCGCCTTTACCGCCGACGAGGATGTCGTTACCCCAGTGGCCATAAAGCCTGTCGTTTCCATCCTCGCCGAACAATCTATCGTTGCCATCGCGTC
>JBDHTS010000084.1:0-9970 GCA_039808845.1 Alphaproteobacteria bacterium
ACCAGCAAGGGCTTGATGGTGTTAATGCCCCCGTTTCATCATTTTCTGGCAACAGGCTGGACACAGGGTTTCGTCCCTCTGCGCCCTCATTAGCGGACCGCGGGTTTAGCCCTTCCAGTCCATCTTTGTCTTAATTTTCTTAATAGAAAATCATGAACGACGATTCCGGTTCCTCCGAAGACGGCACAGAGAGCGGCGAAGGGTCGGGCGGCGGGTCGGCCATGGCATTCGGCACCTCGGCGCGCGCCCCCACGGCTATACTCACCCTGGACAGGATTGCCAGCTTCTTCGGCGAAATACGCGAAAGCATCGGGCTGCGCCTGTCGCGGATCGGCCCCGCCCTGACCCAGCTGGTGCGCCATGGCGGCGGCAGCGACCAGGCCGCCCAGAACGTGCAGGACCTGGTCGACACGGCGCAGTCTGCCGGACTGCCGCCCGATATCGCGGCGGATTGCATGGGTGTTGCGGCGCTGCTGGCAGGGGAAAGCGGTGCGGCGCGCGAAGTGGGCGTCGAGCCTGGCTCAGCCATGATGCGTTATAATATCATGATGGCGGAACGGGCCTATCGCCTTCCGCCGGAAACATTGATCTCCCTGCGCCCGGTCTCTCAGGGCCAGCGGGAATTTGATGCGTTCATCTATAACCTGAATACGCTTCAGCCCTTGGACCCGGCGCTGGAGCCCGGCGCTCCCGGCTACGATGCCGAAATCCTGATCCGCCTGAACCAGACACGGAATATCGCCGGATTGCGTCTCCGCACGGCGGAAGCCAACGGCCAGTCAGGCGAGGACATCACCACCCTGACCGACATCATGGGCCAGGCCGAGAGTATGCTGAGCGAGGCGCACAGCGAGTTACAGCAGAACCCGGAAGCTTACGCCTTCATCATGTCGTATCTGAACGAACGGCGGAAGCAACAGCAGCAGCTGCTGACCCCGACCCCGCAGACCGGAACCCCGCCCGGCACCCCTGCCGCAGGCGGCGCTCCCACCAAGCGGTAACAGCCCCGCCCTTCTAAAACTAAAAAACCCCTCTCCCTGAGGGAGAGGGTTACGGAAGCTTACGGAGCGAAGCGGAGTTAGCTGGAGTTGGGTGAGGGGCTGCGATAGCGCCTGTTTCTTGCAATAGCGCACTCCGGCAATCCCTTTTCACCGTTGCGCTTACAACAGCTTGCCCAAACTGCCTGATCTGCAGTAAGTTCCTTGCCGTATGACGAAAAACCGCGTTTACCTGTTCGACACCACCCTCCGCGACGGCGCCCAGACGCACGGCGTGGATTTCTCCGTGACCGACAAGGAAACGCTGGCAAAGGCGCTGGACGATCTTGGCATCGATTATATCGAGGGCGGCTGGCCCGGCGCGAACCCGACCGACGACCGCTTTTTTGCCAATCCGCCTGCCCTGAAAAACAGTGTCTTCACCGCGTTCGGCATGACCAAGAAGGCGGGACAGTCCGCTGGAAACGATCCTTCCCTGAACGCCGTCCTGAACAGCGGGGCGAAAGCCTTTTGCCTGGTCGGCAAGACCTGGGATTTCCATGTCGCGGTCGCGCTGGGCATCAGCAACGACGAAAACCTTGAAAACATCTGGGAAAGCGTCGCGGCGGCGGCAAAGCGCGGCGAAGTCCTGTTCGACGCGGAGCATTTCTTCGATGGTTTCAAGGCAAACCCGGCCTATGCGCTCGACTGCCTGAAAACAGCCATGAATGCCGGCGCGCGATGGATCGTGCTGTGCGACACCAATGGCGGCGCCCTGCCCCATGAAGTCCGGGCCATCGTCTGGGAAGTCGCGAAAACCATCCCGCCGGAAAAGCTGGGCATCCATACCCATGACGACACCGGCAACGCCGTCGCCAACAGCCTGAACGCCGTCCGTTCCGGGTGCCGCATGGTCCAGGGCACGCTGAACGGTCTCGGCGAACGCTGCGGCAACGCCAACCTGATCACGCTGATCCCGACGCTGATGCTCAAGATGGGCTATGACGTCGGCCTTAAAAAGGAAGATCTCAAAAAACTGCGCCCGCTGAGCCTTATGCTCGACGAGATGCTGAATCGCGCGCCCGACACCGGCGCGCCCTATGTCGGCGAGCGGGCCTTCGTGCACAAGGGCGGCCTGCACGCCTCCGCCGTGCAGAAAAACGCGTCGTCTTACGAGCATATCGATCCCGCTCTGGTCGGCAATGCGCGCCGGATCGTGGTTTCGGATCAGGCCGGGCGTTCCAACATCCTGAACCAGCTGCAATCCATGGGTCTGGCCGTCGATCCGAAGGACAAGCGCGTGGCCGCGCTGGTCGACCTGGTCAAGCAGCGCGAATATGAAGGCTACGCCTATGACAGTGCCGAAGCGTCCTTCGAGGTTCTGGCGCGGCGCGAACTGGGGCAGGTGAAGGAGTTCTTCCGTCTCGAACGTTTCTCCGTGACGGATGAGCACCGCTACAACGCCAGGGGCGATCTGGTAACGGAGTCCGAAGCCAGCGTGAAGGTCCGCATCGGTGACGAACTGGTTCACACCGTTGCGGAAGGCAACGGCCCGGTCAACGCGCTGGACCGTGCCCTGCGCAAGGCGCTGGAATCGTTCTATCCCGTCCTGAAGAAAATGCATCTGGTCGATTACCGCGTCCGCATCCTCCAGCCGCAGGATGCCTCCGCCGCCATGCCGCGCGTGCGGATCGGCAGCGCCCTGATCGACGATCCGGAGGACCACTGGTTCACCATCGGCGTCTCGACCAACATCATCGAGGCCTCTTACATCGCCCTGCAGGACAGCTACGTCTATTACCTGACGCGGCAGGGCGGCAAAGGCTGAATTTTGACATGGAAACAGCCGTACTTTAAACTGGATTCATGACCGAGACGGAAACCCTCATCCTTGAGCAATTGCGCGCGATGCAAGCCGATATACGCCAGCTTTCTGAACGCATGAAAACCCTTCAGGGCACGTTTCAGGAAGGCAGGCTGGAGCAGTTGCGCCGCGACATCGCCCAAGGTATGGCCGAGGCGGATAACGGCCTTTTCGTCGATGGACCCGCCGCCTTTGCGTCTATCCGTAAATACAGCGCCCAGCGCCGCTCTCAATGAGCGAACCGGCCTACGTCCTGACGCCGTCGGCGGAAAGAGATTTGCGCGCCATATGGTTTTATATAGCGGCTGACAACATCAATGCGGCGGACAAGTTGATGGACAGGGTCGAACAGGCTTTTGAGACCCTCTCCCAGCTGCCGGGCACGGGGCATTACCGCACCGATCTCTCTGATCGCCGCCACCGCTTCCATAGTATTGATTCCTATATGATCGTCTATCGCTGGGAAACGAAGCCATTGCAGATCATTCGCGTTCTTCATGCCGCGCGCGATATACAGTCCCTTCTTGAAACGGAACACTGAATTTCATGCCCGGCACCGATAAAACCCTGGTTCAGGCTGCGTCGTCCGGCCCCGCGATCATCCTTGTCCATCCGCAGATGGGCGAGAATATCGGCGCTTCAGCCCGCGCCATGCTCAATTGCGGCCTCTCGACGCTCAGGCTTGTCAAACCGCGCGACGGCTGGCCCAACGAACGGGCGGACGCCATGTCTTCCGGCGCGCTCGCCGCCATGCCGCCGGTACAGGTATTCGAAAACACGGCGGAGGCCATCGCCGACTGCCAGTTTGTGCTGGCGACAACCGCCCGCCCGCGCGACATGGTGAAACGCATCTACACCGCCCGATCCGGCGCGGAGGAAGCGCACAAGCGCGCGGCGGAAGGCCAGACCGTCGGCTTTTTATTCGGGGCGGAGCGGACAGGGTTGGTGAACGAGGATGTCGCCATGTCCCACGGCGTGATCACCATCCCGCTCAATCCCGGTTTTTCCTCCCTGAACCTCGCGCAGGCGGTGCTGCTGGTCGCCTATGAATGGATGACGGCAGGCGATACAACCCCTGCCCTGCACTTGAGCGCGAACGACAGCCCGCCCGTTCCGCACGAAAAACTGCACGAACTGATGGAACGGCTGGAGACTGAACTGGACTCTCACGGCTTCTTCCGCAATCCGGACCAGAAGCCCTCCATGGTCCGCAACTTGCGCAGCCTCCTCGCCCGTGCCGACATGACGGAACAGGAAGCTCGGACCTTCCACGGCGTCATCACGGCGCTGACCGGCAGAAAAGATACTCTGTCATCCTGAGCGTCAGCGAAGGATGAAAAGAATTTCTCCATCAGATGAAACCATAGAGCCGTCATCCCCCGGCTTTTTTGTCCGGGGATCCATAATCGGGATGGTTATCCTTCGTGCTTTAACGTCCTTTATCCCGATTATGGATTCTCCGCCTTCGCGGAGGATGACGTGGGTTTGACATGTTCCGCTCAGGATGACAAAGAACCAGAACACACTATATTTTGAAGAACGAACAAGGCAGGAGCAGCATGTCCACGGAAAACATCGACATCACGCCGGTCGTCCCGGACGAAAACTTCAACCGCCGCCAGCAATTCCTGCATGAACCGGAAACCACAGTCGACGACCTCGATTTCCTGGCCGACCTGATGGACAACAAATTCACCATCCCCGGCACATCGATCCGCTTCGGCCTGGATTCCCTGATCGGCCTTCTGCCCGGCATCGGCGACACGATTTCCTTATTGGTTTCCGGCTACATCGTCCGCCGCGCGCATGAGGCCGGAGTGCCCCACCACATCAAGGCACGAATGCTGTTTAACATTTTCGTGGACTGGCTGATCGGCATCGTGCCCTTCATCGGCGACATCTTCGACGTCGGCTGGAAAGCCAACCGCAAGAACGTCGACCTGCTGAAGAAACACCTGAACCGAAAAAATCAGGCCGGAACGGTCTGACCTTCAGCCTTGGTTTTCTTCCATGCGACAAAGCCCCGTGTGGCGATCAGGATGTTGATGATGTTCGCCAGGATAAACCCGTACTGGCTGGCCATGACCGCCGTGACGGCGGCAAAAAGCGTGGACAGGATGACCAGCAGGAAGCCCCAGCGGTTGTGGGAGGTCACGAGCCATCCCCCGGCAAAACCGATCAACATGGACAGCCAGTCGAGGCCGTAATACATGATCAGGGATTGAAGAATTGTGTTCAGCACAGTAAGCCTTTCATAAACCTATATAAAAATATCCACCGAAGCGGCTTTTATCATATACATAACACACTTGTCCGTCTTTTGTAAATTCAGGGCTGAACCCATGTCAGAGCCTGTATGGCAACCCCTGCTTGCTGACGATAATCATTCCCTGGTGATGGCAGGAATGAAGGCATTTCATAGCGGATCAAGGGCCCGCGTAATTTGCTGCGATAGCCAAGCGGCGGCCAGATACGGTCCAGACAAGCGCCTACATGGCTGCGCGTTATAGACTCTTCCGGCACTACCTTCTTATGATCGTCAGGTTCTGCGCAGTCGGCAAAACGGTCAGAAATACGCAAACCTGAAATCAAATCATCCTTACCACTCTGGAACGGCCGCCCCGCTACCTTTGCACAAAGATGCTCAATTGTTTGCCGATACATCCGTTCTCTTTGGAGATGATCTTCCCGCAACACATGGCGGATTGCCTCACCTGTTTCGGACATTCTGTGTATGAGAGACGGCATCAGCGCTTTTTCTTCCGGGCTGCATCCTGCCAGCAGCGCTGCGATCTCACGGGCACGCCCTTTCAAGGCATCCTGATATGTAAGAGATCCTCCTTCAGATGCTCTTTGATCCGCCAAACGCCGGAAGCTGGGCAGCATCCCCTTCGGAGCGCCAAGGCGCCCTTCTTCCAGGCTGTGATGAGCGATGGAACCGATTAACAGTTGAAGCTGAGAGAGATCGATTTCCCTTTTTGCCAGCAGTGCTTCCATATCACGCAGAACTTTTCCGAGAAGATTTCCATGATTCGTGCTGCTTAAATCCCCGAGTTGGTCGCTCAGACTCGCCCCTTCACTTAAAAAACCCTGCACTGGAATGGGGGCGCTCCGTTCCTCGTCATACATGGCCTGATACAAGGCCGCAGCAATCTGTTGCGAAGGCTGGAGAACATCCTCCATAAGATAAACGAGATTCATAACATCATCGAGATCCAGGGGAATGCGGGCAATGATCTTTCCCTCCTCTTTAACGAGATAAATGTTTGAATGGAATTCTTCATGTTTTTGCGGACGCCGATACCCACCCTCTTTTGGAACGCTGAAAACAGGATCAATATGGGAGAGCTTTTGCAGAGCACGCTCTACTTCAAAATGAAGAGTGTCCAGATCTTCCTTGCCGGCACACCCAAAAGAAAGTCTATACGTTGTAATTTGCGCTGTATCGACACCATATATGTGTTCATTCATATCATCATCGCCGTCCCGCTTATAAGAAAACGGCGTGTCTGGTCTGATGGAAGCGGCATCCACGGCTTCAATCGTTATATTGTCGCATATACGCCGCTTGGCTTCATTTCGCGCATCATTCCTCACTAAAGCGCTCTCTATTCTTTTTCTAACCTCAAATTCGGTGATTGGCTGAAGCCCTTTTGTTTTCGGTCTGTTATTTTGGGAAAAAATATCCTGCTCACGCACTTTTGCAATTTTTTGCCTGATCTGCTTCAAGGGATCGTTTTGCTCTTGCCTTTCTTCACTAAAGATTGCTTCGGCTATGCTTAAAATAATTCCTGCCGAGTCCTGATCTGAATTTTTAATTCTATCGAT
The DNA here is from genome assembly GCA_039808845.1 of Alphaproteobacteria bacterium. Taxonomy (GTDB): domain Bacteria; phylum Pseudomonadota; class Alphaproteobacteria; order Micavibrionales; family Micavibrionaceae; genus JBDHTS01. Next base: position 6,670 of record JBDHTS010000084.1, read on the forward strand.
TATTCGGACCAGATCCGGGGACAAGGAAGAGGTTTGACATTCAGGATCACAAAACCTGATCACTTCAGGATTAAGACAGGAAAGCATATGAAGCCATTCTCGTTCCGCTTCCTGCATACGCCTTTCGGAAAAATTTATATCAGACTCCAATGCAGCGCGCGCAGGAAGCCTGTCTTGCGCTTTTTTTGCCTCGGTCAAAGAAGACAATAAAGAGGATATGGGATGACTGTACCAAGGAAAGACTGTTTCCAAAGCCTCTGCCATAACAAGAAGCGGATGCTTACCCTCTTTCCATTGATCGATAATATTCAATAACTGGACGGACCGCCGGACTTCGATTTCATCAGAAGTCGCATACAAGTCGCGGCTGTTGTAAAGTTCAGGAGGAACACAATGATAATCTAAAAGTATGTCATAAATCGCCATGAATGCCTCCCTTTATGTTTTTCATATTAATAATATGATCATTTTATAATCACAATAAAAAACACCCGCCGAAGCGGGTGCTTTCCATATATATAACAGCTTTTTCAGCGGCTGTAAAATTCGATGATCAGGTGCGGGTCCATCTGGGTGGCGTATGGCACGTCTTCCAGTTTCGGTGTGCGCACGAAGGTCGCCTTCATCGCCTTGTGGTCCGCGTCGATGTATTCCGGCACATCGCGCTCGGGAGATTCAACGGCGGTCAGGACGAGCGCCAGCTGCTTCGACTTGTCGCGCACCTGGATCACGTCGCCTTCCTTCACCTGGTAGGACGCGACGTTGACGCGCTTGCCGTTCACCGTTACGTGGCCATGGCTCACGAACTGGCGGGCGGCATAGATGGTCGGGACGAACTTGGCGCGGTAGACGACCGCGTCCAGGCGGCGCTCCAGCAGGCCGACCAGGTTCTGGCTCGAGTCGCCGCGCAAACGGATGGCTTCCTGGTAATAACGGCGGAAGCGGCGCTCACCGATGTTGGCATAATAGCCTTTCAGCTTCTGCTTCGCGAGCAGCTGGATGCCGTAGTCCGACCGCTTGCCACGGCGTTCGCCGTGCTGGCCGGGGCCGGTCTGACGGGTGTTATAGGGGGATTTCGCGCGGCCCCACAGGTTGACGCCGAGGCGGCGGTCAATCTTGTGTTTGGCCTGAGGACGTTTCTCACTCATGGTTTTTCCTTGGTTTTCATTGTCCCGATATCCACATTGGTTTGATGGGCTTTGCCATTCAACGGGGGCTTTTAAGGGCCCCGCATTTCGGGAATGGCCGGACTATACGGATTTCCGGTGAAAAGTCAAATTTCGCATACGGTGCGAAGGGTCCGCCCAAGGCCCGCGTAGTACAGGGGAAAGCGGGGCAAAACCGGCTTTCATATGTCAATTGGAGGATGCAACATGTCACTTGTCACCAGAACACTCGCCGTCGCGTCGTTGGGCCTGGCCGCCCTCTTCGCCAGCGGCTCCCAGGCCAGGGCCGGGGATTACTGCCGCGAATATACGCGCACCGTCTATGTCGGCGGGATTCAGCAGCAGGCCTATGGCACCGCCTGCCTGGAGCCGGACGGCGCCTGGCGCATCGCCGATGAAAGCCTGAACAACCGGTACGGCGACGGCTATGACGATGGCGGCTACGTTCAGAATACGTCGAACGTGACTTACATCATCCACGACGGCCCGCGTGTCATTCACCAGCCGCGCATCCGCTATGTACGCCACTATGTCGTGCCGCGGCCTGTCTATTATTCCCCCGGAATCCGCATCACCTATTACGATCGCGATAACCGTTGGGATCGCCACGACCGCTGGGACCGTCATGACAGACGGGATCACGGCCGGTGGGATCGCCACGACCGTGGCCGTCATAACGGCTGGCGCGACAGGGATTGACCCTGACCTTTCCACAGAAAACGCCGCCCTCAAGGCGGCGTTTTTTATTGGCTTGCCGAGCCGAAGCCCCCAGGGCGAAGGCTGGTGGGCGCGGAGGGACTTGAACCCCCGACCAAACCGTTATGAGCGGTCCGCTCTAACCAACTGAGCTACACGCCCGCCAGACTTCAGCCTATACCATCGGCATGCCGGGAGTGGCAACGGTTAAACGCGGCCCTGCCCCCGCGCTTCGGCCAGACGCACATCTCTTTCGTCGGGCAGATCTCTGGAATCGGCGGAAGACCAAAGATTGGCCTCGCCACCTGGCAGATCGTCCATGAGGGCCAGATGATTGCTGATATCCTTGATGCTCCGGAAGTTTTCGCCCGGCATGGCGCGGATCTGCTCCACCGCTTCTTCCGATGCGTCATGATCCTGGGCATATTGAACCAGTTCTTCCTTGCTGGCGGGCAGAGGCGCCCGGTCGAGCAGTTCGAGAACATTCAAAGGGCGGTTGACGGTATCGGCCATGGGAAACTCCTCTTACGAATTGTCCCATACCTACGCACCGGCAGGCTGCGCCGTTCCCATTTCGTCGGAAGCATAGGCGGCAATCCGGCCTGCCAGTCTCCAAATGGTCCAGGCGCACAGAATACCGACATAGCCGTCGATGGCGTAATGCCATCCGAGCACAATTGACCCAATCAAAATGAGGACAGCATAAACGAAGGCCAGCCATCCCGCGTAAAGGTTGCACCGGCGCGCGTAAAACGCAATCAACCACGCCACCGCCACGTGCTGGCTGGGCATGGCCGATATGCCGTTGAGATCGGGCAGGACGCCATCCGTCGTCATGTCATGCAGGAACCCTGCGACCTTCATGGTATCGACCGGCTGCCCGTCCCGTGCCGTCGCCAGCCATGCGGTCAGGGAGGCATAGGGATCGGCAAGATCCGGATGGAACATGCCGAAAAACACCGGGCCGCTGGAGGCAAACACAAAGGCCGCGACCGTTCCCGGCAAAATCCAGCACAGCACGAAAGCCCAGAGGTAGCGCATGCGTCGCGCCTTGTCCCCGTCGAGAAACAGGCAGAAGCCGTTCGCCGCAAACATCGCGCCAAACCAGGCCAGATAGGCATCGTCGACAAACGGAACGAGATGCAGGCTTTCCAGGAACGGATTCAGCCATTCATGTGGATAGCGCCCGAAATGAAGAACGCGGTCCGAGGCGGCGAAGACGGGATCCCAGCGATAAGCAACCGCATGCCCCAGCAGCGACTTTCCCATCGAGAAAAATGTCAGCAGCGGAAGAATGACCACCAGGCCGGCGAACGCATTGGCCAGCATGCCGCCACGCACATAATCATCGAAGGACGCCTCGAACGTCTTGACCGCCGCCGTTAAATACCGGAAAGGTCCGCCCTGCCGCTCTGTTTTGAAGAAAGCTTTGACCAGAA
>JBDHTS010000085.1:0-9951 GCA_039808845.1 Alphaproteobacteria bacterium
CAACCCCTCCCTCAGGGAGGGGCTTTTTTCTCAATGCATCTGAGATAAAGCCTCCTTGATGACATCCGGCACGTCCGTAAACACGCCGTCCACCCCCCAGCCGAACAGGCGGCGGGCCTGTTGCGGGTCGTTGATCGTATAGGCCAGAATTCCTTTGTTAAGATCGATGATGTCCTCGACCTGGTCGCGGGTCACGGTGTTGCCGTTCACATTGACCGTCGCGGCGTCAAGATAATCGGCCAGTTCGGCCCAGTTGGGCGGCCATTCCTTATCGAGGAGCAGGCCACGCGACCAGCCCTCGGCCATATCGCGCGCGGTCTCAAGGCTCACATGCTGGAAGCTGGAGATCAGGAGCTTTTCATGGTCGTCCCAGACGCGGGACAGGACATCCAGCGCCACTTCCGCCGTTTCCTTCTCCCGCCCCGGGCAGGGCTTGATTTCAAGGTTCAGGCCGAGGCCGCGGTGGATGATTTCCTCCACGGCCTGTTCCAGGGTCGGGATGCTGATGCCCGTGAAGCTGTCGGCGAACCAGCTTCCGGCTTCCAGCTGTTTCAGGTCTTCCCAGTCATGGTCTTTCACCAGGCCGTGGCCGTTGGTGGTGCGGTCCAGTTCTTCGTCATGAAAGATGATCGGCACCTGGTCGCGCGTCAGCTTCACATCCAGCTCAACCCACTCCACGCCCATGTCGGCGGCGGTGCGGATGGATTCAATCGTGTTCTCCGGCGCATAGCCGCACGCGCCGCGATGGCCGATGATTTGGGGGAGTTTCATAGGTCTGGTTCCTTTTCTTCTCCCCTCCCTCAGGGAGGGGCCGGGGGAGGGTGTACAGACTGAGGTTATGAAGTGTCAATGGTCTGTGAACCCCCACCCTAACCCTCCCCCTCAGGGGGAGGGGACAGATTGAGGTGGGTTTCGAGGTCTTGAAGGACGCCTTCGATGTTGTTTATGACATCGTTATTCCAATAGCGGATGATTTTGAATCCGGCGGCTTCCATAGCCCTGGTCCTGAGCAGATCTTCCGTAACCGTCTCCGAATGCTGGCCGCCGTCCAGTTCGATGACGATGCGTTTTGGCAGGCAGACGAAATCAGCAATATATTTGTCGATGACGTATTGCCGCCGGAACTTCAATCCATGGAACTGTGCCATGCGCAAATACCGCCAAAGTTGCTTTTCGGCTTCGGTGGGGTTGCTGCGAAGTTTACGGGCAAGAGGCGTCAATGCGGGCATAAAAAGCTCCGTATAAAAGCCCTCCCCCTAAGGGGGAGGGTTGGGCGGGGGTGTTCAGGCTGTTGGATTTAAATCCATCGGTCTGTGAACCCTCCCCCTGACCCCCTCCCTCAGGGAGGGGAAGATAGATCAACCCGCTGCCCGTTCCTCGCGGCGGGGGCGTTCGGCAACGGCGCGGGCTTCGCCGGTCTGCTGGTCGACGCGTTTCATGGACAGTTTGATCTTGCCGCGCTCGTCGAAGCCAACGACCATGACACGGACTTCCTGGCCTTCCTGGACGACGTCGGTGGTTTTGCCCACGCGGCTGTCCGCCAGTTCGGAGATATGGACCAGCCCGTCCTTGCCCGGCATGAAGTTCACGAAGGCGCCGAAGTCGGCGGTTTTCACGACCTTGCCTTTGTAGATCTTGTTCATTTCCGGTTCGTCCGTGATGCCCTTGATGATATCCACGGCCTGCTGAATCTTCGTGCCGTCGGTCGCGGCGATCTTGATCGTGCCGTCGTCCTCGATATCGATCTTGGTTCCGGTTTTCTCCACGATCTCGCGGATGACCTTGCCGCCGGTGCCGATGACTTCGCGGATTTTATCCTTCGGCACGGTGATGGTGACGATCTGCGGCGCGTTGCTGCTGACTTCGGAGCGGGCCTGGGTCAGGGCTTTCGCCATTTCGCCGAGAATATGCATCCGTCCGTCTTTCGCCTGGGCGAGGGCGATCTTCATGATTTCCTCGTTGATCGAGGTGATCTTGAGATCCATCTGCAGGGACGTCACGCCCCTGGATGTGCCAGCCACCTTGAAATCCATATCGCCGAGGTGGTCTTCATCGCCCAGGATATCGGACAGGACGGCGTAATCCTTGCCTTCCTTGATCAGGCCCATGGCGATGCCCGCCACCGGCGCTTTCAGCGGAACGCCCGCGTCCATAAGCGCGAGGGACGTGCCGCAGACGGTCGCCATGGAGGACGAGCCGTTTGATTCCGTGATCTCGGAAACCGTGCGCATGGTATAGGGGAAATCCTCCGCCTTCGGCAGCAGGGGACGGATCGCGCGCCAGGCCAGCTTGCCGTGGCCGATCTCGCGGCGGCCAGGGCTGCTCATGCGGCCTGCCTCGCCGACGGAGTAGGGCGGGAAGTTGTAATGGAGCATGAAGCGTTCTTTATACTCGCCTTCCAGTGCGTCGATGATCTGTTCATCCTGGCCGGTGCCGAGCGTGGTGACGACCAGCGCCTGCGTCTCGCCGCGGGTGAAGAGGGCGGAACCGTGCGTGCGCGGCAGGATGCCGACTTCCGCGACGATGGGGCGGACCGTTTTGGTGTCGCGGCCGTCGATGCGGTGGCCCGTTTTCAGGATATCGCCGCGGACGATGTCGGCCTCGGCATGCTTGAACAAGCCGCCCAGCAGGGCTTCGTTGATGCCGTTTTCTTCGTTTTTGAATTTCTCGACGACGGCTTTCTTAACCGCACCTATTTTCTCGTAACGCGCCTGTTTCACCGGCTCCTTGTAGGCGGCGATCAAGTCTTTCGACGCGAAAGCATGCAAGTCTTTTTCCAGCTTTGCGATATGGTCCGGGGTTTCGGTGACCGGCCAGGGTTCCTTCGCGCACATTTCGGCCAGGCCGATAATGCCGTCGATCACGGCCTGGAACGCCTTCCAGCCGGCCATGACCGCGCCGAGCATGACATCTTCCGGCAGTTCCTGCGCCTCGGATTCGACCATCAGCACGCCTTCCTGCGTCCCGGCGACAACGAGTTCCAGCTTGTTGTCGGGGCTTTTGTATTGCTCGATCGTCGGGTTGATGACGTACTGGTTGTCAATATAGGCCACACGGGCAGCGCCGACCGGACCCATGAAGGGCATGCCGGAAATCGTCAGCGCGGCGGAGCATCCGACCATCGCGACGATATCGGGATCGTTTTCGAGATCGTGCGAAATGACGGTCGCGATTACCTGGACCTCGTTAACGAACCCTTTCGGGAACAGGGGGCGGATCGGGCGGTCGATCAGGCGGCTGACCAGCGTTTCCTTTTCGCTGGGGCGGCCTTCGCGCTTGAAGAAGCCCCCGGGGATTTTACCGGCCGCGAAGGTTTTTTCCTGGTAGTGGACGGTCAGGGGGAAGAAATCCTGGCCTTCCTTGATTTTTTTAGCGCCGACGGCGGTGCAGAGGACGGTCGTGCCGCCCATGGTGGCCATTACCGCCCCATCGGCCTGACGGGCGATCTTGCCTGTTTCAAGCGTGAGTTTCTTGCCCGCGAAATCGATATCCTTGCGGAAAACATTAAACATGTTCCAACATTCCTTTTTATGTCGATGTTAATGAAAGGAAGGAAGTGGAACCGGCTCTCGGTGGACGGCAGGCGGCAAAAACCGGTTGAACCGCATCGCCGCCGCCTGCGGTCAACCGTAAAACGGTTCCGCCTTGAATCCTTTCGGCTACCGGGATATTGCATTTTTTTCCTGCCAAGTCAAAAGCTTTTCAAGGCCTGCGCTTGCCTTGGGAGCCTAAACATGCAATGCTCCCCAAGCCATGTCCGGTATTTTTTCCGCTTACGCTTTTGATAAAACGAACCACAAGGGAGAGTTCCGATGACGTTCGAATGGATTTCACGCGTTCTGATCAGCCCGGTTTTTTTCTTTTTGTCCATTGTCCTGATTGGACTTTGCCTTATTAGTCTGTATGCCGCTTTCGTGATAAAACCGTCCTTTCTCGTGGTTGGGGCCGTCCTTTTTATATTCGGTTTCAACTGCTTCCGGGTCGGCTGGAAAGTGTTTGTGAATCGTCAGTTTTGAGGACTTATGCCCAGTTATCTCGTGTTGCTGCGCCACGGCCAGAGCCAGTGGAACCTTGAGAATCGCTTTACCGGATTTCATGATATCGACCTGAGCGATGCCGGCCGCGAAGAAGCCGCCGAAGCCGGGAAAAGGCTGGCCAAGGCGGGGATCCGCTTCGACCAGGTGTTCACCAGCACGTTGCAGCGCGCCCGCAATACGGCCGAGATCGCCCTTGAAAACTGCGGCCAGCAGGATCTGCTGAAAACGATCATACGGCATGACGACCTGAGGGAACGGGATTACGGCGATCTGACCGGCCTGAACAAGGACGATACCCGGAAAAAATACGGGGAGGATCAGGTCCATATCTGGCGCCGGTCCTATGACGTCCAGCCGCCGGGCGGCGAGAGCCTGCAGGACGTGGTGGAAAAACGGGTCAGGCCTTATTATACCGCCCAGATCAGGCCTTTGCTCGATGCGGGTAAGAATGTGCTGGTGGCGGCTCATGGAAATTCCCTCCGGGCGCTTTTGATCATTCTAGGCGTTGAAACCCCTGAAACGATCAATCAGGCCGAATTGCCGACCGGCGTACCGCTTGTTTTCGAGCTTGAGAAAGGCGCGATCAAGCGGCGTTATTTTCTTGAGGATAAGAAGGCGGCGTGATATTGCACTGCGATATTGCATAACACGTAACCCTCAGGACTAACGATGGATATCTCGAAGATCGCGACCGGGAAGGCCGTTCCCGAAGAAGTTAACGTCATCATTGAAAACCCCCGGGGCGGCAAGCCGATCAAATATGAGCTGGATAAGGAATCCGGCGCCGTATTCGTGGACCGGTTCCTGCACACGGCCATGTTTTATCCCGGAAATTACGGGTTTATCCCTCATACCCTTTCCGGCGACGGCGATCCGGTCGACTGCCTGGTGATTTCGCACATGCCTGTGATGCCGGGCGCGGTCCTGCCCGCCCGTCCTGTGGGCGTCCTGATCATGCAGGATGAAGCCGGGATGGATGAAAAGATCATCGCCGTGCCGGTGGCGCGCCTGTATCCGTATCACAACAATATCGCCAACTATACCGATATCCGCCCCATCCTGCTGGAACAGATCGAGCACTTTTTCAGCCATTATAAGGACCTTGAGAAAGGCAAATGGGTGAAGACCGTGCGCTGGGGCGATGCGGACGAAGCCCGGAAAATGATCCTGGAAGGCATGGACCGTTATAAGGAAGATAAGAAGTAAATTAAAAACCCCTCCCTGAGGGAAGGGCGGGGGAGGGTTTACAGGCCGGTGGCTTTGAGTACAAAAAACCAGCGGTCCGTGAACCTCCATCCCGGCCCTCCCCCTTGAGGGGGAGGGAGAAGGGGTTAGCGGCGGATGCCGAGGCGTTCGATCAGGGACTGGTAGCGGGATTCATCCACGCGTTTCAGGTAATCGAGCAGCTTGCGGCGGCGGGCGACCATGGCCAGCAGGCCGCGGCGGCTGTGGACGTCCTTCGCATGGGTCTGAAGATGCTCGGACAGGCTGTTGATGCGCTGGGTCAGAAGGGCCACCTGGACTTCCGGCGAGCCGGTATCGCCTTTCTTCGTGGCGTATTCCTTGACGACGTCTTGTTTGGTTTGCGCTGTTTTCGACATCGGTTTCTCCTTCGTTAGAGGTTTAAAACACGAAGAGGCTGAAGTTCCGCGCCATTGACCGACACAAGCGCGACGGGCTTGTTCCGGAACAGGGCAAGGGCAGTTGCATCCTCATCATCAAAACCGATCCCCGCCTTGTCGAGACGTTCCAGATCGGGCCGTGAGATGAACAGAAGCTTCCGTCCGTTCTTCAGCTGCGCGGCTTCCTGTTCGCTGATGGCCAGGGCCGGGATGTCGTCCAGCACGGTCTCGACGGAAAGCAGCGCGTCTTCAAGGCGCGCACTATGGACATATTCCTCCAGTTTTTCAAGAGAAATCGCCGTTTCCAGGGCCAGCGGGCCGACCGCTTCCCGCCGCAGATTGGCGATATGGCCGACGGTCCCCAAAGCTTCGGCCAGGTCGCGGGCCAGGGACCGCATATAGGTACCCTTGCCGCATACCGCGCGAAACGCGGCAAAGCCTGCTTCCACGCCCAGCAGATCAAGGCTTTCGATGTAGACGGGGCGCGCCTGAAGTTCGACCTCCTGGCCGGCCCGCGCCAGGTCATAAGCGCGCTGCCCGTCGATTTTAAGAGCGGAAAAGCGGGGCGGCCTTTGGATGATATCGCCCAGAAACCGGGGAAGGGCGGCCTGAATGGCGGCAGGTTCCGGCCTTACGTCCGATTTTGCGACAATGTCGCCTTCGGCGTCATCGGTGCTGCGCGCCTCGCCCCAGATGACATCGAATTTATAAACTTTAAGCGCATCCTGGCAGTAGGGGATGGTTTTGGTCGCTTCGCCCAGGGCAATGGGAAGAATGCCCGTGGCGAGAGGGTCGAGCGTTCCGCCATGGCCGGCCTTCCGGGCGTTGAACAGGCGGCGCACGCGGGCCAGCGCGTCGGTAGAAGTCATGTCGAACGGCTTGTCGAGATTGACCCAGCCGTTGATGATATCGCCTTTTTTACGCCTGCCCATGGTCTTTCAGCAGAGTGTTGATTTTCTGGGCTTCGTCGAAACTCTCGTCCTTGACGAATTTTACGCGTGGCGTGAATTTCAATTGCAGCTTGCGGCCGATTTCTTTCTGGAAATAAAACGCGGCTTCGTTGAGAGCGGGCAAAACCGCCTCCATATTCGCTCCGCCAAGAGTCAAAACATAGGCCGTGGCGTTTTTTAAGTCGGGACTGACCCGGACTTCCGAAACCGTCACGCTGTGCCCGGCGTCAAGCAGCGCGGCGTCATCGAATTTCCCGCGCTGGAGCACTTCGACGATGGCGTGGCGCACCTGCTCGCCGACGCGAAGCTGTCTTTGCGATGGGCCCGATGTTGCGTGCATTGAGCATTCTCCTGCTTTCCCTCTCCCGAAGGAAGATGGGTTACAGCGTGCGCGCTTCCGTCACGATTTCGTAGCATTCGATGACATCGTTTTCCTTTACGTCGTCATAGTTTTCGAACGCCATGCCGCATTCCATGCCTTCCTTCACTTCGCGGACTTCGTCCTTGAAGCGTTTCAGGGTTTTCAGCGTGCCTTCGTGGATGACCACGTCATCGCGCAGCAGGCGGACTTTCGCGCCGCGTTTGACGACGCCCTTCGTGACCATGCAGCCCGCGACCTTGCCGACTTTCGTGATATTGAAGACCTGGCGGATCGCCGCCTGGCCCAGATATTCCTCGCGGATCGTGGGCGAAAGCATGCCGCTCATGATCGCCTTGGCGTCGTCGATCACATTATAAATGATGTTGTAATAACGCAGATCGACGCCTTCACGCTCGGCGAACTCACGCGCCTGCGCGTTGGCGCGGACGTTGAATCCGACAATCAGGGCATTCGATGCGTTGGCCAGCGTGACATCGGACTCAGTGATGCCGCCGACACCGGAATGCAGGATGCGGATCGCAATCTCGTCGCTTTCCTCTTCGAGTTTCTGGAGCGAGCCAACAATAGCCTCGACGGAGCCGTGCACGTCCGCCTTGACCAGAATAGCCAGTTCCTTTTTCGCGCCGACACGGGCCGCCGCCAGCTTTTGCTCGAACGTCGAACCGCCGGCGCGTTTCAGGTTTTCCGCCTCGCGGCGCTTGCGCTGGCGGTACTCGCTGACGTCCCGCGCCTTGGCCTCGTCTCCGACGACGATCAGACGGTCGCCGGCATCCGGCGCGCCGTTCAGGCCTAGCACCTCAACGGGCTGGCCGGGGACTGCTTGCGTGATCGACTGGCCGTGATCGTCGACCATGGCGCGCACCCGGCCCCATTCGGCTCCGACGGCGAAAATATCGCCGATCTTGAGCGTGCCTCGCTGAACAAGAACGGTCGCGACGTGACCGCGGCCCTGTTCAAGCTTTGCCTCCACGACCGTTCCCACGGCCGGGCGGTTGGGATTGGCGCGCAGATTCAGGATCTCGGACTGGAGGAGAATGGTTTCTTCCAGCCTGTCCAGGTTCTGGCGTTTTTTAGCCGACACTTCGACGGAGAGGGTTTCACCGCCCATGTCCTCAAGGATCACTTCGTGCTGAAGCAGATCCTGCTTCACCTTTTGCACGTTCGCGTCGGGCAGGTCGATCTTGTTGATCGCGACCAGGATCGGCACGCCTGCGGCCTTGGCGTGGTTTATCGCCTCGACCGTCTGCGGCATGATGGAATCGTTCGCGGCGACGACAAGGACCACGATATCCGTCACGTTCGCGCCGCGGGCCCGCATTTCGGTAAAGGCCGCGTGACCGGGCGTATCGAGGAATGTGATCTTCGCGCCGGACGGCATCGTGACCTGATAGGCGCCAATATGCTGGGTAATGCCGCCGGCCTCGCCGGAAACGACGTCGGTTTTACGCAGGGCGTCGAGCAGGGACGTCTTGCCATGATCGACGTGGCCCATGATCGTGACGACAGGCGGGCGAGGCAGGAGCTGCTCCTCCGTATCCGCAATTCCTTCCAGGCCTTCCTCGACATCTGCTTCGGTCACGCGCTTTATCTTGTGGCCAAACTCGCCGATCAGCAGTTCCGCCGTGTCGGCATCGATCGGCTGGTTGATCGTCGCCATCACGCCCATCCGCATCAGGGCCTTGATCACGTCGCCGCTCTTTTCGGCCATGCGGTTGGCGAGTTCCTGCACGGTAATGATTTCCGGAACGATCACTTCACGGGATTGCTTGGCCTGTTCCTGTGCGCCGGCCATCATGCGGGCCTTTTGCGCGGCGCGGCGGCGAGCCGCAAGGGAAGGTCCGCGGTCGCGCTCGTAATCCTCGTTCAGCACCTGGGTCACCGTCAGGCGGCTGCGGCGGCGGTCATCGTCTTCGTTTTTGGTTTTCGGCGCGCGGACCTGGTTGCGCTTCATCCGGGCGCGATAGCTTTCTTCCTCCTCCGCGTCGGCGTCGAGCTCACGGCGCCCCTTGGCGGCGAAAGGCGAGGGGGGGAAGGGGGCGGCAGGAGGCTGGCGACCGCCGGCTTCCGTTTTCCTGCGCTGGTTCTCCTCGGCTTCGATGCGCTGAAGCTCTTCGAGTTCCAGGCGGCGCGCCATGTCGGCATCCGTTGCCTTCGGTTCGTCTGCCTTGCGGACGACGGTAGAGCCGATTTTATCATCGGCTTCAGGCCGCTGACGAGGGCCGCTTTCCTGGGCTTCCTGCAAGGCGCGGATGCGGGCTTCACGCTCGCCGGCGGTCAGTTGCCGCAAATCCTGGCCTGCGCGTTCGGGCGCCGTTTCCGATGCGGCCGGGCCTCCGCGCTTGCGCCGGACTTCCACGGCGACGGGCCTGCCGCCGCCTCGCGCCGGAGACGTAAAATTCTTGCCCTGGCTGGGCACGCCTTTCAAACTCAGCGTGCCTCCGCCCAGGCTCAATGTCTTTTTCTCTTCCGACTTGTCTTTCGTTTCGGTCATTACGTCGCTTGCCCGTTTTTCCTGTGTGTCCGTTACATCTGCGCGGCCTGCGCCTGAGCGGCATCGTCGGCGAACCAGTGCTCGCGCGCCTTCATGATGACGGCATTCGCTTCGTCCATGCTCATGCTGTCATTGCCGAGAAGCTCGCGCAGTTCATCCGCTGCCAGATCGGCCAAGTCGTCACGCGTCTTGACGCCGCCTTCACCCAGCTTGATGACCATATCGGGCGTCAGGCCTTCCGTCGACATCAGATCGTCGCTGATTCCCAGTTCCTTCTGCTTTTCCTGAACGATTTTGGCTTGTTTTTCGAGCCAGACGCGCGCGCGTTTCTGCAGTTCTGTCGAGATTTCCTCGGTCAGGCCGCCAATCTGATGGTGGGCGTGCCTGACTATGAAGTGTATTTGCAACATATGCGCGCCACGCACCCGGAAGAAACGCCAATGACGTATGAGGCATTTTTTCGGGAGCG
>JBDHTS010000086.1:0-9427 GCA_039808845.1 Alphaproteobacteria bacterium
CTTCTGCTCGCCTTTTGGGTCTATAGCACTGTCAGCCTGCTCTGGAGCCTGACGCCGTTTCCTAGCCTTGTCACTTATCTGGTCCTGTCCTGCCTGCCGCTCACGTTTTTCGCGCTGCTGCTGAGCCCGGATAAAACCCGTTTCGTCAGGGCGGCACAGCTTGCCCTTCTGGCCGCCCTGACCCTGCTCGGCATATGGGCGGTCCTTCAGACGACGCTTATGGCGGATCGCTTCGGCGGGCGGGCAAGCCATCCCCTGCTCGACGCCAATAACCTTGCAGCATTGATGACGATGGGTTTGTTGCCCGTACTCGGAATGGCCCTGACGGCGAAAGACAAACGCGCCTTCTACCCGGCCGCCTTGTCGACGCTGGTCATGTTCGGCGGGCTGACCGCAACGCAAAGCCGGGGCGGGCTTCTTTGCTGTTTCCTGACGGTTGCCATACTGCTCTTCATCCTGCGCGGCGGCATCAGGACACACGGCAAACGCAACGCCGTTCTGGCCGGAGCGATGGCTCTTGTCTTTCTGGCTTTAAGCCTGCCCGCGCCCGATTATGGCGCTGCCGGGCGGCTGGCCCTGTTAACCCAGGCGGCGCAGGATCAGGACGTCATGAACCGCCCTGTCCTCTGGCGCGCCACGCTGGGCATGATCGCGGAACGGCCTCTGACCGGCACAGGACTTGGCAGTTTCTACATGGCCTATCCCGCGCATCGCCCGATCGAAGATACCCGCTCTGCCGGGCAATGGGCGCATAACGACCCGCTGCAGTTCACGGCGGAGATGGGGATCGCCGCGCCCCTGCTGTTCTATGCCTTTGTGGCATCTCTGGCGCTGACGCATAGAAAAGCCATGCGCCGGATAAAGGAAGATAATGAGCGCGCCGTCCTGTCAGGAATTCTGCTGGGTTTTACGGGCGTGGTCCTGCACAGCCATGTGGAGTTTCAGTTCTATGTGATGCCGATTCTGATCGTGTCCGGTGTCTGGCTGGCCGTCTGGGCCGCGGGAGCGATGGAAACGCCGGATTGGCGCCCCCTGCGCCTGCCTGCGGGACGGATCACCTATCCGGTCCTGCTGCTGGCCGTCGTTATGCTTTTCGCCGTACCTGCCATACGCTGCGGCGCCGCGACCTATTACCTCGTTCAGGCCATACAGGAAATGCGCAAGGGGCGCCCGGCCACCTTTGCCCGCCTGCTGGAGCAATCCGACCGCTGGGGGCCGGGCAGCTTCATCGATGCGAAGGTCCAGCGGACCGGCTTGTACATCGACCTGCTGCGTAATCCCGACGCCCTGTTCACGCGCAGCCAGCAAAAGGAGATGGCGTCCGAAGTGCTGAACACGCTCACCGCCGCCGGGCGGATCGTGCCGTTCTGGGGGGAGATCGACAACAAGCGCGCCGCCCTGTACGTGGCGATGAAGGACCGGCTGGATCCGGACTGGAAGGCGCAGGCGGAAACGTCCCTGCGGACGGCGCTCCGCAAAAACCCGCTCGACCTCAAGGCGCGGGCGCGCCTGATCGACATGCTGATGGCGCGGGGACGGGCGGAGGAAGCCCTGGAACTGTTGCAGGAAGGCTTGAGAAGACCGCATCCGCCTTCGGATCAAAAGGACATGCTGGCGCTGGCGGAAAAGCTGGAAAATATGGTAGCGCTGAAAAAACACTATGAAAGCCGCACGCCATGACCACCCTGATCGTCGCCCGCCACGGCAATACGTTCGAAGACGGCGAACCGCCCCGCCGCGTCGGAAAGCGCACGGACCTGAAGCTGACGGAAAAAGGCCGGGCGCAGGCGCGCGCTATCGGGAAATGGCTGAAAGATAACAATCTGATGCCCGACGCGGTTTATAGTTCGACCCTGCAGCGAACCATCGAGACGGCGAAACTGGCTGTCGGGGAAACCGGCGTGACACAGCCGGTCTATCAGTTGGCGATCTTCGACGAGATCGATTACGGCCTCGATGAAAATAAAACGGAGGATGAGGTCGTCGCGCGCCTGGGCCCTGAAACCCTGAAGGCATGGGACCGGGAGGGCATCGTCCCTCCCGGCTGGCGGGCCGACCCGGCCGAAATCATCCGCAACTGGCAAGGCTTCGCCGAACGGATCCGGGAGCATGACGACAACGAAGTCATCCTGGCCGTCACCTCCAACGGTATCGCGCGCTTTGCGCCTTTTCTGGCAGGTGCAATATCTCAGTCAAAATTACCGACTGGCGCGCTCGCCGTTATACGGTTCGAGGATGGAAGCTGGAAGATCAAAGAGTGGGGCACAATTCCGCCCCTCACCCAAACCGCCTGAAAAAGGCGGTTTGGCCTCTCCCAAGGGAGAGGCAAGGAAATAAGCGTAACGCCGAACGATCTTACCTCTTCCTATGGGAGAGGTCGAAACGTCTCCTGAAACGTTTCGGGTGAGGGCCACTTGCCGCGTATCATCCAATCCCCTACCCTTTCCTATTAATATATTTCGCTGATTTGCCAGAAACTTAACAAGGCAAGACTTATGAACCTTTCAGACTTGACGCAAAAAGCGCTTTCCATTCAGAAGAAATTCGACGATTTCAATCTGAAAAACGGACGGGAACCATGGGATCTGACAGATCTGATGATGGGATGGGGATACGGGCGATTTGTGCAAACTCATCATGGCGAAAGCAGGGATCCGCGACATAGAACGCGCTGATGAAAAGCTTTCTCATGAACTTGCAGATTGTCTTTGGTCGATACTGGTCATTTCACATGCTTGTGACATCGATCTGGAAGCCGCGTTTCAGCAAACAATGACCGGGATCGAAGAAAAGCTGAAATCAACGAAAAGCTCTAGCCCCCAAATTAAATCTTCTCAGCTGTAAACTATAAAAATCTTGCATTTCGCTGTTTATTTTGCGAATAATTTTTTATGTTAAAAGAAAACATTCATCTTACGCCCGCCTGTGCAAGGGATAACTGGCGCACAGGCACGGGGTTGAGCGAGACATGGCTGGAGACATGGCTTGCAGCTCATCTTCCCGCAGATACCGATGTGCATATCAAAGCGGCGCAGCCTCACCAGATAGACCTGGATATTTCCATCACGCATGAGGCTGGCAGCCTGAATGCAAGAACGGCCATCTATCCATTCAATCAATGCGCGCACATAGAACATCTGAGCATAAGCGGCGAACTGAAGGGCAAAAAACTCGGCACTGCCGTTGCATGTTCTATCGCTGCACTGGCCCACGATATTCACCTGTCCGAAATTTCTGTTACTGCCGGACTCGAAAACGGCTGTTCTTTTTGGCCCAGCCTGGGTTTCTTCTTTCAGGATCGGGCATTTATGGCATCGACTGCGCGCATCCGCTTCAACACAATCGCTGCCCGGCTCCCTGCGGGATACCGGCAACAAATGGAAAAACTGATCGAAGAGGATAAGCCCGAAAGTTTATGCCTTCTTGCCCGTGAATCTTTCAAGATTGATGACCAGCCGCTAAACCATTTATTATTTCAGGCTATCACCCATAATTGCTACCTGGAACTCGATAATCGGGTCCAGGCCCGGCTTTTCCAGCAAAAGACAGGTTTAAACTTCATGGCATGAAGGCTTGCGGAACCTTGCCTCCTTCCGGTCAATCCTCTACCCTTTCCCCATGAACGCCCTGTCCACCTACATCCTTCGCCGCCTTCTATTAATGATCCCGACGGTGTTCGGGATCATGCTGATCAATTTCGCGATCATCCAGTTCGTGCCCGGCGGGCCGGTGGAGCGCATGATCGCGCAGTTGCAGGGCCAGGGCACGGACGCGACGGCCCGGATCACCGGCGGCGGGGCCGACATGGCGATGGCCCAGACCGGCGGCGACGGGAAATACCGCGGCGCGCAGGGCATGGATCCGGAATTCGTGAAGGAGCTGGAGAAAATGTACGGCTTCGACAAGCCGGCGCCGGAACGCTTCTGGATCATGATCAAGAATTATCTGCGCTTCGACTTAGGCCAAAGCTATTACCGCGACGTCTCGGTGACGGATCTGGTGCTGGAGAAAATGCCGGTGTCGATCTCGCTCGGCCTCTGGTCAACGCTGATTATCTACCTGATCTCCATCCCGCTCGGCATCAAGAAAGCAGTAAAGGACGGGCAGGCCTTCGACGTCTGGAGTTCCGCCGTGGTGTTCGTCGGCTATGCCATTCCCTCCTTCATGTTCGCCATTCTATTGATCATCCTGTTCGCGGGCGGGCGCTACTGGGATATCTTCCCCCTGCGCGGCATCGTCTCGGAAAACTGGCGCGACCTGTCCGTGCCGCGCCTGATCCTCGATTATTTCTGGCACATGACCCTGCCCGTCCTGGCCATGGTGATCAGCGGTTTCGCGGGCCTGACCATGCTGACCAAGAACAGCTTCCTGGACGAAATCAACAAGCAATACGTCCTGACCGCCCGCTCCAAGGGCCTGACCGAGCGCCGCGTGCTTTACGGCCATGTCTTCCGCAACGCCATGCTGATCGTGATCGCAGGCTTCCCGGCGGCCTTCATGGCCATCTTCTTCACGGGCTCGCTCCTGATCGAAGTGATCTTCAGCCTCGACGGTCTTGGCCTGCTGGGTTACGAGTCCGTCATCAATCGCGATTATCCGGTGGTTCTGGGCACGCTTTACATCTTCGCGCTGATCGGCCTCGTCATGACCCTGATCCGCGACCTGGTCTATATGTGGGTCGACCCCAGGATCGATTTCGAGACGCGGTCCGTCTGATATGGGCCGACCAATAGACTTTCCCCCGATAAACGGCTAATCTTCCTATAAAAAACGAACAGGGTAGCCAATGCACGTCCGTGTCCGGGATGACTTTTATTATCGATTTCACTCGCTGGTCCTGATCCTCGCCGATGCCTATCGGACAGGCGAAGCGCTGGATCCTGCATTCCAGGAAGAGTTCTATACCAGCATTCACGATATAACCGGCGGCTTTGCCGAAACCATCCAGGTCGTCGCGAACGAAGCACGCATATCCATAGGGATTCTGGCAGCAAGCCATCTGAAAGCGTTTAAGGCGACTTTTGGCCTGCACAGCGATCCCCGTGAAGCGGAAAGAGCATACCAACAAGCGGTCGATCGTTTTCAGGCCCAAATGGAGAAAAGGTTTGTCTTTGAAATCGACGCGCAGCAAGGCGTTTTGAACGGCAACCCCTATCTGCCTTCATGAGTTTATGTCGGCGTGTACTCCTGTTTCATTGGAAGCCCCAGAACATCTTCCTCGACCGGGCTGTAACCCATTTTTGCCCTGCCGCTTGAATCGCCGTAATATTCAAGCAAAACGCCATACAAAGCGGGCAGACAGTCCTTCCATCCCTGCTCAAGAACGGTACTGCTGCGCGCGGAATTGAGACCGATATTCATTTCGGCAGTCGAAGGATTCCAATGTCCTTCCAAGAGAGAAGAGTGCTGGTTAAATATTTTGCGAAGCTGCTCCTGTTCCGGTCTCGCCAAATATTCCCTTACAATCGATGGACTTTTGATCCCCATGTCCAAAAGGGCTGCATAAAGCTCATCAGTATTTTGCGGAATTTTGCCCCATGCAGGATATCCCCTGACTATGATATTATGCAGGCGAGCCTGCAGTTCATGATCCTGTGCAAAATATTCCCGTGGCATAAGGGTCAGGAGCATATCCACAGCTTGTTTTAAGTAGATATAATTGCGCGGCATCGATGGCTGGTTCTCGACCCAGTCATGTGCGGCTGCCTGGAAAGCAGCCTGTGTCATAGAGCCGAAATTCTGTTGTTTTTGTCGAATATGGATTTGTTCCTCTCCCACGATATCCGCAAGAGAAGGTGCGACTACTTTGACCAGCGAGCTTAGAAGCGCATAACGATATGATGAAAACAGTCCGGCTCCGAAAAAAACCAGACCCAGACGCCCCAGTTCTGCAGACGCAAGATCTAAGACATCATGAAACCGGGCAAAAACCATACGCGAGGCCAAAAGGCCTGCAACCGGCGCTACAGGGCTGAGCAAAAGGCCATTTAGATAAATATTATTGCTTTCAGGTTCATTGCGTGCATGGCTGTAGTCGAAAAAATAAGCGAGAGGATTCAGTTTTTCATCCCGCAAGAATCCTTTGAATTTTACTATATCATCACAAAGCGTATCTTTATCCAGGCCACGGACAGGCCATTCGCCAAACTGGGCTTCGAAGAGCTGATCATCGGTCGCCTCGCCCTTACGGACAAGTTTTAAAACCCTTTTATCGCTTGGACGCGTGCTTATGGGACCTAAAAGTTTCATCGTCTTCTCCTAAAGCCGCAGGCTGGCCAGATTTCTGAGGCCGCTGTAAATCAGCCATGCGGGATTGCGGAATGCCGGTTCGTGATACTCGATCGGATTTAGCCCCGCTTCCTTCCGCAGCCTGTTTAATAAAATGCCCACCGTCTGCGGCGTCAGTGTCGCGAGATGCTTCACGAATGAGTGTTCCTGCAAAGCGACGATATCCAGATCCTGCCAGCGCATTCCGCGAAGATTGGTAACATTGGTCGCCGAACGGAAAAACGCAGCCGTATAGGGCGTATATCGGATACGTTCCCCGTGATAGACACAGTTTTCATCGTCTTCCGGGTTGTTAAAGACGGGATAGCGCCCGCGTCTTAATAAAACCAACGCTTCGCCGCACCGGCTCATCGTTTCGATTTGCCAGATTTGCCCCGGCATACAACTCCTGCGATTGAAAAGCGCGGAAAGGAAAAACCGTTGTTCAGGCTTCAATACTTTATCGAGCGCCCCATCCACCGCAGCGATCTGCGATATTTCAAGCTGCGTACCCGGACGGTATTTCTGCCCCTTCATCGGAACGGTTCTCAAACCGTCGAGCAGGACGTGACTGGTTTTATCACTGCGCGGCAACTGGAATGAAATATCGGGACGGCCATCGACCAGATAAGATTTGCTGGTGCAATCGACCCCCAGGACATTTACGTCATCGACGCAATATCCCTGCCGGTCAATATGGAATTCCAGCGGATGAAGGACGATAAAAGGACGAATCTTGCTCTCGGGCTTGTCAGTGGCTTTTACTGATGTGAGATCTTGTGGCAGTTCCAGCCATATGACTTCACCCCGCTTGAACGCTTTTGTTTCTGGGGAAGCATTTGCCGCCACAGCACGCAAACGCTCGGGAAACAAGTCTCCCAGCGTAACTCGTGCCTCTCTCCCTCGATGAAAAGACATTATTTTCCCTTAAAAATTTTTGGATTTTACTTTGCTTGATTAATTTATGTCAATTAAAATGAGCGCGCGAACATATTGTCTTGAAATCATGGCATGTTACTCTTGCCGCATGACGCCCATCACCCGCCGCCGTCTCCATCAGTTTAAAGCCAATAAAAGGGGCTATTGGTCGTTCTGGATTTTCAGCGGGCTGCTGCTGGTCTGTCTGTTCGCCAATTTTCTGGCCAATGACCGGCCTCTGCTCGTCAAATATGACGGGCGGTTTTACGCGCCGGTGTTCAAGACTTACCCGGAAACGGCGTTCGGCGGCGATTTCGAGACGGCGGCTGATTACCGCGATCCGTTCGTGCAGGAACAGATCAATAAAAAAGGCTGGATCGTGTGGCCGCCCGTGCGGTTTTCGTGGAAGACCATCAATTACGACCTGAGGTCGCCCGCCCCCTCGCCGCCCGACGACGTCAACTGGCTGGGGACCGACGATCAGGGGCGCGACGTGCTGGCGCGGATCATTTACGGCTTCCGTATCTCGGTGCTGTTCGGCCTGCTGCTGACCGTCCTGAGTTCGGCCATCGGTATCTTCGCAGGGGCGGTTCAGGGCTATTACGGCGGGACGCTCGATCTCGTCATGCAGCGCGTGCTGGAGATCTGGCAGTCGATGCCCAGCCTCTACATCCTGATCATCTTTGCCTCGATGTTCGTGCCCGGTTTCTGGACGCTGCTGCTCATCCTGCTGCTGTTTTCCTGGACGCATCTGGTCGACCTCGTGCGCGCGGAGTTCCTGCGCACGCGGAATTTCGACTATGTGAAGGCGGCGGCGGCGCTCGGCGTGTCCAATTTCAAAATCATCCTGCGGCATGTCCTGCCCAATGCGACTGTGGCGACGGTGACGATGATGCCGTTTATCCTGACCGGATCGATCACGGCTCTGACCGCGCTCGATTTCCTGGGCCTTGGCATGCCGCCGGGGTCGCCGTCGCTCGGCGAACTCCTGAAACAGGGAAAAGATAATCTCCAGGCCCCCTGGCTGGGCTTCACGGCCTTTATCGTGCTCGGCACGACCTTGACCCTGCTCACCTTTATTGGGGAAGCCGTGCGTGATGCCTTTGACCCAAGAAAAACAAAAGTTTAGAATAAAATCTTGATATTTACGTAACAAATAAATTAAAAAAGAATATGGGAGCGCGTTCGGCTTTTACCAAAGTAATGAGGACCCCCGCCTTACTGGAAGAAGGAGGCGATACGCCTTATTGCTACAAATGCGTGGTGTTTGACCCACAAGGGCGTATTCCTTTATTTCAAAGAAGCAAAGGTTTCGACAGATGGTTCGAGCTTCCTGGCGGGAAGAAAAGATTCGATGAAACCGAGACGCAATGCGTCGCCAGGGAATTGCTTGAAGAACTGGGCGTTCATGCGCGGTTTTCAAACATAATCGGCGCTATCCATGATCCGGTTTTCGGAACGTCCGATATGGTGACATTCGTGCATGCCCATCTGATATCGGGAACGCCACGGAACATATTACCGGATGAACATCTGTCTCTGCATCTTTGCACATCTCAAGAAGCTGTCCAAAAATTGGGCACCCGCATCCCTCCGGAAGTCGCCGCTTTTATTTTGCAACGCCCTGTCGTTGAGTATGCCAATTTAAGCAGCAGACGTTCCGATCAAAGGCTGCCTTACTGAAACGCGACCTCATAGAACGACCGCAGCTTCCGGCTGTGCAGTTGCGCCGGCCCGATATCGCGTAGCAACGCCATCGCCAGCAGCCCGATCTGCAGATGCTGCTCCACCCGTTCGCGGTAGAAATGATCGGCCATTCCCGCCAGCTTCAATTGCCCGTGCAGCGGCTTGTCGGAGACGCAGAGCAAGGTGCCGTAGGGCACGCGGAACCGGAACCCGTTCGCCGCTATGGTGCCGGATTCCATGTCCAGCGCGACCGCCCGGCTCTGGCTCAGGCGGATGTTGTTGCGGATATGCGGCCGCAGTTCCCAGTTCCGGTCATCGACCGTCGCCACCGTTCCCGTGCGCATGATGCGCTTGAGTTCGTAACCGCTCAGGCCGGTCACCTGCTCCACCGCGTCCTGCAGCGCGATCTGGATTTCCGCCAGCGCGGGAACCGGGATGGAGGGATGCAGGTCGCGGAACAGGACGTTGTCCTCCCGCAGATAACCGTGGGCCAGAACGTAATCGCCCATCTGCTGTGAATTCCGCAGGCCCGCGCAATGACCGAGCATCAGCCAGG
>JBDHTS010000087.1:0-9401 GCA_039808845.1 Alphaproteobacteria bacterium
ATGGCCTTCCCGATCCCGTCATTCCCGTCATGAGTCATGCCTGCAACGTCATGGTCACGGGGATCGGCGGCACGGGCGTGCTGACCACCGGTGCGATTGTCGGGATGGCGGCGCATCTGGAAGGCAAGCATTGCGCCATCCTCGACTCGACCGGGCTGGCGCAGAAGGGCGGGGAGGTGTTAAGCCATGTCCGCCTTGCGCCGAACCTGGATGAACTGCGCACCGGCCATATCATCACCGGCGGCGCGGACGTCCTGATCGCATGCGACATCGTTTCGGCGGCTGGACCGGCGGCGCATGAGACGCTGAACACCGAACGCACCGACGCCATCGTCAATCTCGACAATACGCCGGTTGCGGCCTTCGTCACCGATAACAAGGTCGATTTCCGTCAGGGCGAATTAAAGCAAAACGTCGTCGCCGCGACCCGGACACAGTCTTTCGTGGATGCCAATGAGATTACCGGCACGCTGCTTGGCGATGAAATGCCGACCAATCTCCTGATGCTGGGTTATGCCTGGCAGAAGGGCCTGATCCCTTTGACGAAGGAATCCATCGAGCGCGCCATCGAACTGAACGGCGTGGCCATCGCCACCAATTTGAAAGCCTTCAATTACGGGCGTCTTGCCGCGCACGATCCGGCAAAAATGGACGGTCTGGTGAAGGTGGCGCGCAGCGGCGCGGATCCGGAACCGCTGTCGCAGAATTTGGATGAGGTCATTACAAAGCGCGCCGCCTATCTGACGGCCTACCAGAACAAACGGTATGCAAAACGGTATATGGACCTGGTCGAACGGGTGCGGCTGTTTGAAATCACCCTCCAATCGTCACCCCGGCGAAAGCCGGGACCCAGGGGACCGGATGCAGTGCCTGTGGCCCTGGATCCCGGCTTTCGCCGGGATGACGGGGGAGTGGTGCCGCACGAACTCGACTCTCCTCACGCGGCTCCCGATGGGTTTGACTTGCCGCTTACCGAAGCCGTTGCCCGCAATTATCACAAGCTGCTTGCCTATAAGGATGAATATGAAGTCGCGCGCCTCTATACGAATGGCGATTTCATGCAGGCGCTGAAACAGCAATTCGCGGGCGATTACACGCTGAAATTCCACCTTGCGCCGCCGGTTTTCGAGCGCGCCGATCCGGCCACGGGACGTCCGAAAAAGCGGGAATTCGGCCCGTGGATGATGCCCGCGTTTCATATCCTTGCCCGCCTGAAATTCCTGCGCGGCACGCCGCTGGACGTCTTCGGGTATCACAAGGATCGGAAGACCGAACGTCTGCTGATCAAAGAATATGAAGACACTGTCGCATGGGTCTTGTCGCATGCCGGAAACGATCAGGCCCTTGAATTGCTGTCCCTTCCCGACACGATCCGCGGTTTCGGCCCGGTCAAGGAAGCGAATGTCCGGCGCGCCAGGGCCCGGCGGGCGCAGCTTCAGACACATTAGGTCATTTCTGCATTTAAATCCGACCCATTTCGCTGAATCCGGCATTCGATTTTTGAACGACAGAGCACGCAGAGAACACAGAGAAAGGATTTTGATAAAACCTCTGCGGTCTCCGCGTGCTCTGTCGTTATTTTAATGCCTGCGGCGCGGAGGCTCTTTTTAGAGCGCTTAGCCGTTGTGGCGCGCGCTCACGGCATCGTGCAGCTTTTGCAGCCGCATCCATGAGTCGCCCGTTCCCTTGAAATAATGCCCCAGCCGGGTGGCGATGTCGGCAGTGATGCCGCGCTGGCCCCGAATGATGTCGCCGATAAAAACCCTGGGCATATCCAGCGCGCGAGCCAACGCGTCCACGCTCATGCCCATGGGGTCCATAAAATCCTGTTTCAGTATTTCGCCGGGATGGCAGATTGTGCCGGGGCGGGAGTGGTCCATGCAAAGGCGTCCGGAAATTGCATACGTCAGTACACAACTGATTCTTATTTTGATTATATGAGAACGCCTTAATAAATTCACCATAATAACTTAAGCTATCACCATTTTTATGCGTCGGTCCTGATCTCCTTCGCCGTCACCAGATTTTTTGGCGGAACAAAAGACGCCTGCGCCATGACCATGTCATAATGTTTCTGGAGATTGATCCAGAATTCCGCGCTACCGCCGAAAAACAAGCCAAGGCGGAGGGCGGTATCGGCCGTAATAGACCGGCGGCCCAGCACAATGTCATTGATGCGGGTACGCGGCACATCAATGGCTTTCGCAAGCGCATAGACGCTGATTCCCATAGGAACAATGAAATCATCTTTAAGGATCTCGCCTGGGTGGGCAATGATTTCATGCCGGAAATCCACCATTTCAGTCTCCATCAGTGATAGTCGACAATTTCTACATTGTAAGCTCCATCGGCTTTCCAGAGAAAACAGATGCGCCATTGGCGGTTTATGCGAATACTGTAATAGTCCTTTCTATTCCCCGACAGCTTTTCAAGATTGTTGCCCGGCGGCAACTTCAGGTCGTCAAGGATATGGGCGGCTTCGATATGCTGAAGCTTATGAAACGCCCGTTTCCTGATATCAGCGCCGATTTTCCGGCTTTTACCGGTCAGCCAGAATGTTTCCGTCTCAGAATTCGCAAAACTTCTTATCATATTGTACCGAAAGACGTTACGTAATGTCAAGCATTACTTCTTTTCCGTCACTGCGCAGGTCAGTTCGCATTTGGCGATCAGCTTGCCGTTATCGGCATGGACCTGGATGTCCCAGACATGCTTGCTGCGCCCCAGATGAACGGGGCGGCAGGTCGCGGTGGCGTAGCCCTCGCTGACAGGGCGGAGGTGGTTGGCCGTGATGACCGAGCCCACCGCATAATATTTGTCGAGATCGATGGCCATCAGCGAGGCGAAACTGCCCACCGTTTCGGCCAGCATCGCGGTCGCGCCGCCGTGCAGGATGCCGTGGATCTGGTGCGTCCTGCGGTCCACGGGGATGCGGGCCTTCACGAAATCGGGTCCGATTTCCGTGAACTCCAGACCGATATGATGCAGCATGTTGTCCGCCGTCATCAGGTCGGGCAGTTCGTCCACCTTGTACTTCTTGAACCAGATCACTTATTTCCCCATGGCTTGACCGTGCAAAAGATTAATACTTCAATAGGCTATGACAGAATCCAGCACAATCGTAAAACATTATGCCCGGCCTAATCTGGCCGCCGACATCCTGAAGCATGTCGGGAAGGACAGGCCGGAGGCCATGGATTTCTCGTTCTGCGACGAATTCCATATCGGCGGGCGGCGGGCCACGGAATACCTGGCCGGAAAGCTGGAGATCGCGAAGGGGATGCGGGTTCTGGATATCGGTTCCGGCCTCGGTGGCCCGGCGCGGACGATCGCGGCCCTGACCGGCGCGCATGTCACGGGCATCGACCTGACGCCGGACTATGTCGCGGCGGCGGAAGCCCTGAGCGATGCCTGCGGCTTGTCCGGCCTGACGGAATTCAAGGTGGGCGATGCCTGTGATCTACCGTTCGACGACGGCGCATTTCCTGCCGCTTACACCATCCATGTCGCCATGAATATCGCCGACAAGGCGCGGTTTTATGCCGAGACCGCGCGGGTAGTCGCGCCGGGCGGGATGTTCGGGCTTTACGACATCCTCGGCGGCGGGTTCATGAAATACCCGCTGCCCTGGGCGCCTTCCAGCCAGTGCAGCCATCTGGTCACGATCGATGAATTGCGTGGAATGCTGGAGGATGCCGGGTTTGAAATTCTTGAAGCGGAAAGCCGCCATGAACTGGCCCTAGCCGCGCTGGCCCGTGCGGGACAGGGCGGCGGGCCTCAACTCGTGCTGGGCCCCGACTGGGAAATCCGCATGAACAATCTGTTCGACTGCCTAATGGAGGGGCATTGCGCCCCATGGCAGGTGATCTGCAGGCGTTTGGAATGCATTCGTCATTCCGGGTAGAGAGCGGAACGCGAGCGTAGTCCGGGATCCAGCATGAAACTTCGGGCCATCCTTTATGACCCGTCCTTATTTTATACAAAGAGTGCCGCTGAAAAAGCGGCACAACTCTTATGCTGGGTCCCGGATCGGCGCTTTCGGATTTTTCAGTGAAAGCCCAGTTGAGGTAATACAGGATGGGAAGTTGCGGCACGCCCCGATGCCGACATGGATTCAATGACTTCGTTCAGAACGGCTTTCCAAGCCTCATGTTCAACGCCGAGCGGGCGTGGATAAGGAAATTCTCCACTCATCATGCGAGTCCTCATTATTTCTGCCTGGGTGCGGACAAGGCTGCCATCGGCTAAAGCTTCCGTCCAAGGCAGGATTATAATACCTGGCGTGATGTCCCGTGATGTCCCGGAAAGATGAAAAGAACCGAGTTTATTCTGTTCCAGCAAAGCACGCACAGGGGCATAGGCGTATAAGGCAACAGCAGCGATTTCTGGAGTCACTTGGTCCAGGAGGTTTGTCCTGAGATGAACGTCTGTGATGTCACGTCCCGCCTCCATAATAGCGTCTCGCAGTGGCGTCGAAACGCCTTTGTCGAAATAAACGGGCATTCTTTGCATGATGCTCATAATCGAATCCTTTAATTTATGAAAATTAATATAATTCAACATAGCTGCTAAATATTGTCAAATAATCCAGGTTCCCATGACGTGGAACACGAAATAAACGCGGACATCCGATCGTCTGTCCCTTATATGCGAAAGTTTAAAAAGCTTCAGCTATGCCGCAGGATGACAGAGATTTGTTCCTGGCTTAAACTATCCCCATGACCGACACTCACAAAGACCCCGTCGTCATCGTTTCCGCCGCGCGCACGCCGATTGGCGGGTTGCTGGGCGATCTGTCATCGCTGAGCGCGCCGGAGCTGGGCGCGATCGCTTTGCGGGCCGCCATCGAACGCGCTGGTGTCGCGCCGGAGGAGATCGACGAAACGGTCGTGGGCTGCGTCCTGACGGCGGGGCTGGGGCAGGCGCCGGCGCGGCAGGCCGCGCTGGGCGCGGGCATTCCGGCATCGAAGGGTGCGACCACGGTTAACAAGATGTGCGGGTCCGGCCTGAAAGCCGCGATGCTGGCGCATGACCAGATTTTGGCCGGGTCGGCGCAGATCATGGTGGCGGGCGGCATGGAAAGCATGAGCAACGCGCCGCATCTCCTGAAAGCCCGCGCTGGAATGCGCATGGGCGACGCGAAGGTCATCGATCATATGATGCTCGACGGGCTGGAGGACGCGTATGAAAAGGGCAGACCGATGGGCGCGTTTGCCGAACTCTGCGCGCAGAAATACGGGTTCACGCGCGATGCGCAGGACCTTTACGCGCTGGAATCCCTGAACCGCGCGCTGACGGTCGACATGTCCGCCGAGATCGTTCCCGTGACGGTCAAGGCAGGCAAGGAGACGAAGACGGTCGAGGGGGACGAGCAGCCTCTGAAAGCCCGGCCTGATAAAATCCCGATACTGAAACCGGCCTTCGCGCCGGATGGCACGATCACCGCCGCCAATGCCAGCTCCATTTCCGACGGCGCGGCGGCGCTGGTCCTGATGAAACGGTCGGAGGCGGAGCGCAGGGGGCTTGCGCCGCTCGCCCGGATCGCGGGCCATGCGACCTATGCCAAGGAACCGGCCTGGTTCACCACCGCGCCGGTCGGGGCGTTGCGCGAACTTTCGGGTCAGCTGGCCTGGGACCTTCACGCCGTCGACCTGTTTGAAATCAACGAAGCCTTCGCCGTGGTGCCGATGGCGGCGATGCACGACCTCGGCCTGCCGCGCGACAAGGTCAACGTCAACGGCGGCGCCTGCGCCCTCGGCCACCCCATCGGCGCCAGCGGCGCGCGCGTTCTTGTGACGCTGCTTCACGCCATGCAGAAGCGGGAGGCCCGGCGCGGCATGGCGGCGCTGTGCATCGGCGGCGGGGAGGCCGTGGCGATGGCGGTGGAGCGGGTTTAGCCCTCACCCAAACCGCCAAGGGGCGGTTTGACCTCTCCCAGAGGGAGAGGTAAGAAGGGAGAGGTATATCAATATTTTTTACCTCTCCCATGGGAGAGGTCGAAACGCTTCTTCAGCGTTTCGGGTGAGGGGTTGCAATGCACATCAAAAGCCACACGGCCATCGTCACCGGCGGCGGGTCGGGCATGGGGGCGGCGACGGTGCGGGCTTTGGCGCAGGCGGGCGCGAAGGTCGTGTTGTGGGATATGAATCTGGAGGCGGCGGAGAAGGTCGCGACGGAAACGGGCGGCGTCGCCATAAAGTGCGACGTAACGGACGAGGCGAGCGTGAACGCCGCGCTGGACCAGTCGCCGCAGCCGCGCGCGCTGGTGCATTGCGCGGGTATTCTCATCGGGAAGCGCATTCTGGCGAAGGAAGGCGTGGCCGATCTGGCGCACTTCCAGAAGGTGGTCGCCGTCAACCTGACCGGGGCGTTCAACGTGCTGCGCCTGACCGCCGCGCGGATGAGCGTGCTGGACCCGCTGGATGCGGACGGCAGCCGGGGCGTCATTATCAATGCGGCTTCCATCGCCGCCTTCGAGGGGCAAGTGGGGCAGGCGGCTTACGCCGCGTCGAAGGGCGGCATCGTCTCCATGACCCTGCCCGCCGCGCGGGAACTCGCCCGGTTCGGCATCCGCGTCATGGCCATTGCCCCAGGCATGGTGCAGACGCCGATGATCGGCGCGGTGTCGGACGAACTGCAGAAATCAATCGAATCCGGCATCCCGTTCCCCTCCCGCTTCGCGAAACCGGAGGAGTTCGCCAAACTCGCCCTGCACATCATCGACAACGACATGCTGAACGGCGAAGTGATCAGGCTGGACGGGGCGGCGCGTCTGGCAGCGAAGTGAAAACAGCATCAGGATTTTTATAAATCTTGCACAGAATTGTTTGAGCATTGTTGACAGGATCTTCTACGCTTAACCGATCCTCTTCTGTATCTTCTAAATTACGGTTTGCCCTATCAAACAAGTTTGTTAATGCCATCGATGCTCCTGATAGTTCATCCAGTGCTTCATGGATTATATCAAGGTACTCCTTTTCCTCCCCTTCGGGCATTGCATCTACTAATACAGCCAGTTGAAAGGGATCAAGTTCTATTCTCCCGCCCGAGTGACCCATTCTGGCATGGGCTGTTCCTTCAGGAGCGTTTGGCAGATCTTTGTTAAAATCTATCAGGGCAACCGCTTCGGTGCCGCTTTGCTGAAATCCACAAAGTGTAAAACGGCCCACAGTTTTAAATGGGCTCTCGCCTTCAAAAAAATTATAGCTAACAAGCATATCGTTCTCCTTAGTGTTTAGTGATAATAAATATGTTAAGTTTTTAACTGTCAAGGTTTGAAGTATCATTGCATCTGCTTGTAAAATGCGTTCCGATCTAATCTTCTATTTTAAACTGATAGGTTTTTTGTATGACCCCCGGCCAGAAATTCCGCGCGGCGCTTGCCGCTGAAAAGCCGCTCCAGATCCCCGGCGCGATCAACGCCTATAGCGCCATGCAGGCGGCGCGGGCCGGGTTTCGCGCTCTTTATCTTTCCGGCGGCGGTGTGGCCTATGCCTCGAACGGATTGCCGGATCTCGGCATTACGGATCTGCACGACGTGCTGGCGGAGGCGTGGAAGATCACGGCGGCGGTCGATCTGCCGCTGCTGGTCGATATCGATGTCGGCTGGGGCGGGGCGTTCAACATCGCGCGGACGATCCGGGAGATGGAGTGCGCGGGCGTCGCAGCCGTGCATATCGAGGACCAGGTAGCGGCCAAACGCTGCGGCCACCGTCCGGGCAAGGAGCTTGTTTCGAAGGAAGAGATGGGTGACCGGGTCAGGGCCGCCGTCGACGCGAAGACCGACCCCGATTTCGTCGTCATGGCCCGGTGCGACGCGCTGGCGAACGAAGGGATGGAAGGCCTGATCGGCCGGTGCGTCCATTACGTGGCGCAGGGCGCGGACATGATCTTCGCCGAGGCGATGACGGATCTCGACGATTACCGCCGCCTTAAAGATGCGATCAAGGTGCCGCTGCTGGCCAACATTACGGAGTTCGGCAAGACGGAACTGTATACGGCGGAGCAGCTGGAATCCGTGGGCGTAGATATGGCGCTTTATCCTTTGAGCGCCTTTCGCGCCATGGCCAAGGCCGCCGAGGTCATCTACATGGCTCTGCGCCGCGACGGCACTCAGAAATCCGTCGTTCCCTATATGCAAACGCGGGAACAGCTTTACGACGTGCTGGATTATTACAGCTATGAAAAAAAGCTGGATGCGTTGTTCGGAAGGAAGTAACTGATTTTTCTTTGTCATCCCGTAGCGCAGCGGAGGGATCTCCCCTTGTCGTAAAAGGAGATCCCTCCGCTGCGCTACGGGATGACAGTATGGAGCGTTACCAATGACCACCAAAAAAACCGGCGGGCTCGCCGGGATCGTTGCCGGGGAGACGCATATTTCCGCGGCGGGCGGGGCGCACAGCCTCGAATACCGGGGGTATTCGATTTATGACCTCGCGGAGCATTGCGAATTCGAGGAAGTCGCATATCTTCTGCTTTACAGTGCGCTCCCCACGGCGGCGCAACTGGTGGATTATAAAGCCCGGCTGCGGTCGTTGCGCGTGCTGCCGGATGCGCTCAAGACCCAGCTGGAGCTGATCCCGAAGGAGGCGCATCCGATGGATGTTATGCGCACCGCCACGTCCTTCCTCGGGACCATTGAGCCGGAACAGGACGGCCACGCGACCGCCGACCGTATGCTGGCGCTGTATCCCGCCATCGCCGCCTATTGGTGGCATTTCACAAGGGAAGGTCAGCGTATCGCCTGCGACACGGCCGAAGACGGTATCGCCGGGCATTTCCTGACCCTGATGCACTGGAAACCGCCTTCGGCGCTGCATGTGAAGGCGATGAACGTGTCCCTGATCCTTTACGCCGAGCATGATTTCAACGCCTCGACCTTCACGGCGCGGGTCATCGCCTCCACGCTTTCCGACCTGTATTCGGCGGTGACGGGCGCCATCGGAGCGCTGCGCGGGCCGCTGCATGGCGGCGCGAACGAAGCGGCCATGGCGTTACTGGCGAAGTTCCGGTCGCCGCAAGAGGCGGAAGAGGGCGTCCGCGCCATGATAGCGCGGAAAGAACTGATCATGGGGTTCGGCCACCGCGTCTATACGGAAGGCGACCCGCGCAACATCGTCATCAAGCAATGGTCGAAACGTTTGAGCGATGACGCAGGCGATACGACGCTCTATCCTGTTTCCGAGACCATCGAAAGGTTGATGTGGCAGGAGAAGAAGCTGTTCCCCAACCTCGATTTCTACAGCGCCTCCAGTTACCACTTCATGGGCATCCCGACCCCGCTGTTCACGCCCGTCTTCGTGATGAGCCGGATCTCCGGCTGGGCTGCGCATATCATTGAGCAGCGCAAGAATAACAAGCTCATAAGGCCGATGGCGGATTATAAGGGGCCGGAAGGGCTG
>JBDHTS010000088.1:0-9067 GCA_039808845.1 Alphaproteobacteria bacterium
GCTCGGCCTTCTGCTTCACCTTGGCGAGGGCCTTTTCCATCAGGGAGTCCTGCGCCTCGTCGGCTTTCGCGGGCGACAGCGTATAGGAAAGATTGTTCATGGTCAGGCCCAGCGCCTGAAGCTCGCCCGCCAGTTTCAGGAGATCGTCGCCTTTCATGCTTTTCAGCTCGATGGACTGGCTGCCATGCCACAGCGGCTTCTTGTCCGTTCCTTCGGCTTTTTCCATCGGGCGGGGCGGTTGCTCCCCGGCATCCTGATAAACGTAATACTGGCCGGTCGAAACCTCGATGCCCGGCGCGTCCTTCGCCTTGGCCAGCGCCTGCTGCATCAGGGCATTGATCTCGTTCTGCATGGCCTTGGGGTCGGCCCCCGTTTTCGTCACGTTCAGGGAGGCGATCAGCGTATCCTGCTGGACCTGCGCCCGTTCCGTGGCCGACACGTTGAGCATGGTCTGCCCTTCGGGCAACGGCGGCAGAGGCGGCCTGTCCTGGGCAAAGGCCAGGGGCATGGAAAGCAGCAGGACAAGGCAGGGCATCAGAACATGGCGCATGGCGGGACTTCCTTGTGAAAATTCTGCCCTATTATAGCGTTAAAGAGAGGGGCTTGCCAGCCTTCCGGACGAAAGCGGATCCGGCTTTCAGTACTGAAGGCCGACCATGACCTCGTTCCTTTTCAGGAACGGCAAGGTCAGGGGCGGATTATAGAAGGCATAAGTGGGCGGCGCCGCCGGGATCACTTGTTCGGATTTGATCCATTCCTTCAGTTCCTTCGTTTTCTTTTTCAGCCTGATGTCGTTCGTGTGGCCCGAGAAGCGGCAGACGGCGGCCCGCCCCACCGGAACCTCGAACAGCTTGATGCTTGTATCGTCCGGCCTGGGAAGATCTTCGATCGGACGCCCCGGCGGCATGATGAAACGCACGGTCCAGGCATTGCCGTTTTTTGTGTCGTAGGGCTGCATCGTGACCGGTATGGTCATCTGGATTTTTTCATTCCGGTCGTTGTTGCCGAGGATATAGCTGGCGAGAACCCGGAATCCTTCTTCCGTGGCGTCCTTGCGAAGGCCAGGCATGGTGACCTCGGCCAGGATCATGGGCTCGTAAACGCGGATTTCGAACGGGCCGGACCGCTTGATGACTCGGTAGCTTGGCTGAGGCGTTTTCGCCATGAAATCCGGCTCCTGGAATTCAACGCCTGGATGGCGTTGCGGCAGAATCCTTCTGCCGAACAGATCTGGCTCGTTTATTACAGATATAAAGGACCGCCGCCCATAAAGCGAGGCCCGCGACAAGATAACTCACCGCTTTTGCGCTGGGGTTCAGAATGATTTGCGTAAGAGAGCCGCCGACCAGACCGCGCGCCACGCTGCCGGGCAGCAAGGCGAGGAATGTGCCGATGATGAATTCCGCGAAGCGTATGGAAGACAGGCCTGCGGCCAGATTGAACAGCGTATAAGGCGCGGCTGGCACGAATCGAAGCAGGGTCACGCTGATGATTCCGCTGCCGCTCAGCTTTTCATCGATCGCGCGGACGCGCCTGCTGTTCAAAAGGGGCTTGATAAAACGCTGTCCCTTAAGCGCCCTGCCAGCCCAGAAGAACACGCAGGCGCTGAGCAATGATCCGGCCAGGCCGTAAAGAATGCCCCGGAAGGCTCCGAAAACCATGGCTGTCGCCAGATTGGTCACCGTGATCGGAAAAAATACGGCGCCGGCCAGAACATAGAGGACACAGACATAGAAAAAAGCGCCGGGAGTGTTTTGGGCGCGCTCCAGAAAACCGCGAAGCGTTTCCAGCGGTATATCGCCGCTGGCGCGATAAAATACCGCCAAAGCGGTAATGAACAGCACGAATGCGGCGAAAAAAAAGAGGGGAAGCTTATAATTCCTCGAAATCATGATGCTTAGCCAATAGCATAGCGCGATGCCGGTTCCCGAAAAAGCTGGGCAGGACGGCATTTTTGCGTAAAATGCCCTGTTTTTTGGAAAGGTTTTGACAATGTGGTGGCATCCCGGAACATATGGGGCGAAAATCCCTTATCTGCTGGCCCGGCGGGATCTGGTCAGGGCCGTGCGCGGATATTTTGACGGAGAAGGCTTTCTGGAAGTGGAAACGCCCGCATTGCAGGTTTCGCCGGGCATGGAGCCGCATATCCATGCGTTCAAAACTGCCCTGCTGAACCCCGAACGGGACCGCGAGACGACGTTTTATCTGCACACCAGCCCCGAATTCGCGATGAAGAAGCTGCTGGTCGCCGGTTTGCCGAAAATCTATCAGATCTGCCATGTCTACCGGAACGCGGAAGGGTCGCGCCTGCACAGCCCGGAATTCAGCATGATCGAATGGTACAGGGCGAATGCCGGCTACCGCGACATCATGGACGATTGCGTCCGCCTCCTGCGCGCCGTGGCGGACGCGCTGAACATCGATGTTTACCGGCGCGGCGCGTCTGCCGCCGATCCTTTCGGCCAATGGGAATATACCTCCGTCTGCGATGCTTTCGAACGCTACGCCGGTTTCTCCCTTCTCCCCTTCATCGAGTCCTCCCCCTCCCGTTCACGGGAGGGGGAGTTAGAGGAGGAGGGCGGTCTTGACTCCCGTATCGTAAAAGAAAGCCCGCCCCCCTTAATCCCCCCTCCCGAAGACGGGAGGGGGGAGATGCGCGGCGAGGAAAGAAGCGTCGGCGCATTGCGGTCGAAAGTGCAAAGCCTCGGCCTTCACACCGCCGCCGATGACAGTTTCGAGGATCTGGTCATGCGCGTGCTGGGCGAGGTGATTGAACCGAAGCTGGGGCAGGGCAGGCCGACAATTCTGTATGATTATCCTGTCAGCATGGCCGCGCTGTCGCGACCGAAGCCTGAAGATCCGCGTTTCGCCGAACGGTTCGAGCTTTATGTCTGTGGCGTGGAACTGGCGAACGCCTTCGGCGAACTGACCGATGCGGAAATCCAACGGCGGCGCTTTGAAGCCGATATGGCGCTAAAGGAAAAAATCTACGGCGAGCGCTGGCCGGTTGACGAGGATTTCCTGGCCGCGCTGGAATTCGGCATGCCCGAAAGCGGGGGGATCGCATTGGGTATCGACCGCCTGGTCATGCTGGCTACGGGCGCCGACAGCATAGAACAAGTGCTCTGGATCCCCTCTCCCCCACGGGGAGAGGGTTAGAGCCTGCCCCGGCGAAGGCCGGGGGTGAGGGGCGGTCAGTCTGGGTAGATAATTATCAAGGTAAGGCGCTCTGGCCCTTCCTCTCACCCCGGCCCTCTCCCCGTGGGGGAGATGGAGTCAGTAATGCGCAGCGCCGTACCTTCAACGCCCGTCACATGCACCTGCGTACCTGCCGGATAATCCTCATCCGCGCCCACGCGCCACATCGTGTCGTCGATGCGCAGTTCCCCGCGCCCGTTGATAATCGGTGCGGCCAGCGTGAACGTCCGTCCAACATATTGCTCGCCCCGCCGGTTCAGCGCCGGTTGCTCCGAAGCGCGGGGCGGATTGCGCTTGCGGTAGACGATCCACCCCACCGCCATGATCAGGGACAGCGCGGCCCACAGGCTAACGCTCGCCTGCCATCCCAGACCGGGAATCAGGAAAGTCAGGATGCCGATAAAGACAGCCGACAGCCCTGGCCACAGGAAAAACGCGCCAGGCGCGAAGGCCTCCACCGCGACCAGTGCCGCGCCCAGGATCAGCCAGTGCCAGAACTGCAGCTGGGTCAGGAACTCGATCACCGCCGGGCTCCGCTCTTCATGGCGTCCTGCACCAGTTCGGTAATCCCCGCGATCGATCCCATGATGCCGCTGGAATCCATCGGCATGAACACGGTCTTCTGGTTGGGGCCGCGCGCGAATTCGGACAGGGCTTCAACGTATTTCTGCGCGACGAAATAATTGACCGCCTGGACGTTGCCGCTGGCGATCGCCTGCGACACCATCTGCGTCGCTGCCGCTTCGGCCTGCGCGGATCGTTCGCGCGCTTCGGCTTCCCGGAAGGCGGCTTCTTTTTTGCCTTCGGCGGCCAGCACAATCGCCTGCTTCTCGCCTTCGGCTTTCAGGATGGCGGATTCCCGCAAGCCCTGCGCTTCCAGAATGACGGCGCGCTTTTCACGTTCGGCCTTCATCTGGCGGGCCATCGAGTCCACCAGGTCGCGCGGCGGGGCGATGTCCTTGATCTCGATCCGGGTGACCTTGATGCCCCAGGGCGCCGTCGCGTCGTCGACGATATGCAGCAGTTTGGCGTTGATCTGGTCGCGTTCGGACAGCAGTTCGTCGAGAGTCAGCGATCCCATGACGGTCCTGAGGTTCGTCATGGTCAGGTTCAGGATGGCCAGTTCGAGATTGCGGACCTCATACGCGGCCTTGGCGGCGTCCAGTACTTGGAAGAAGACAACCCCGTCCGCTTTCACCAGAGCGTTATCCTTGGTGATGACCTCCTGCGACGGCACGTCCAGCACGGTTTCCATCATGTTCATCCGCGCGCCGATATTGTCGATCACCGGCACGATGAAGCTGAGGCCGGGTTTCAGGGTGTGGGTGTAGCGCCCGAACCGTTCGACGGTGAATTCCATGCCCTGGGGTACGGCTTTGACGCCCTTGGCGACGAGGATCAGAATGACGAATGCGAAAACGAGGACGAATATGCCCATAAACAATCTCCTTTTACGACAAAGGGATCATATCGTTTATGCGGATGGACGCCAAGCGGGATAGTCATTCCCTCTCCCCTCCGGGGAGAGGGTTAGGGTGAGGGGCGGTCAGGCTTGCAAAAAAATATCAGGATAAGACGCATCGGCAAAACCCCTCACCCCGGCCCTCTCCCCGTGGGGGAGAGGGGGAAGGTTAAGCGGCCTTCTTGCCGCCATTGGACGAAGCCGCAATCGACTTCCCCGCGGAACGCAGATCCGCAAACGCCTCGTCCAGCCGGGCGACGATGCCCTTTTCCCCGACGCGCAGCCAGTTGCGGGGATCGTAGAGTTTCTTGAACGGCGTGCCGTCCTCCGGATCGATCTGGTATTTGAAGGCTTTCGGATTGTCGAACACGAATTTGCCGACGCTTTCGGCGAAAGCGAATTGCGTGTCGGTGTCGATGTTCATCTTGAATACGCCGTAGCCGAGGCTTTCCGCGATCTTGTCCTTCTCCGAGCCGGAGCCGCCGTGAAAGACGAGATCGAGCGGGTTGGCATCCGTTTTATGGGTCTTCTGCACCAGCGCCTGTGAATTTTTCAGGATTTCCGGGCGCAGCTGCACGTTGCCCGGCTTGTAGACGCCGTGCACGTTGCCGAACGACGCCGCTACTGAAAAATGGCCCAGCGGAGTCAGCAGGTCGTAGGCCTTCAGCACGTCTTCCGGCTGGGTGTAGAGTTTCGCGTTGTCCACGTCGTCGGAGCCGACGCCGTCTTCCTCGCCGCCCGTGCAGCCCAGTTCGATCTCGATGCTCATGTCGATCTTCGCCATGCGTTTCAGCAGGCGGGCGCATTCGGACAGGTTGAAGTCGATGTCCTCCTCCGACAGGTCGATCATGTGAGAGCTGAACAGCGGCTTGCCGGTCTGTTTGTAAAACGCCTCGCCATGGTCCAGCATCGCCTCGACCCACGGAATCAATTTTTTGTTGGCGTGATCGGTGTGCAGGATGACGCAGACGCCATACTGTTCGGCCATCATATGGACATGCCGCGCGGCGGACACCGCGCCCAGGACCTTGGCCTGAAAGGCGTCTGACATGCCTTTTCCGGCATAGAATTCCGCGCCGCCATTGGACAGCTGGATGATCACGTCGGCTTTGTTTTTAGCCGCGGCCTCCAGCACGGCGTTGATCGTGCCGGTGCTGATGACGTTGACGGCGGGCAGGGCGTAATGACCGTCCTTGCAGGCCTTGACGAGCGTCCTGTACTCCTTGCCGGTCACGACGCCGGGCTTCAGGGATGCGGTCATGCGAAAAACTCCTAGGGAAACAAGCGTTTTCAGGGCCTCAGTCGTATAACATTGCTATGAGTAATGTCAAATATGACAGATTTTATTATGGACATTGCATAGTTGCTGGCGATAATGCATGACGATCTGGTTTTTCATATCGCTAAAAGGGAGGCTAAAAATGAAAGGCTATAAAACAGGTAATCGAGCTTTAGCAAATATCGTAAGCGGGGATGGGCAGACAGCCTTGCAAAGACTATTGGCTCCGTTTGCGCGTGCTGCGGATCTTCCTACCAAAGAAGTCATAGCTTTTGTCATGGAGGGCGCAATTATTCCCAATTCATTAAAAGCAGGAATGCTTGGCGCCCAACTTGAGCAAAGATTTGGAGGGATGGAACGATGCAGAGAAGTATGTCAGCAAATGGCTTCTCCAAAATGATCTTCGGCGATTGATACCGAATAAAAAGCCCGCCTTAATGGCGGGCTTTTTTGAAAGCGTATTTGCTTAACCTAAACCCGCCATCTTCACCGCCGTGTCCAGCATGCGGTTCGAGAAGCCCCATTCGTTGTCGTACCAGCTCATGACGCGCACGAAATTGCCGTCGATGACCTTGGTTTCGTTCAGGGCGAACATGGAGGAATGCGGGTCGTGGTTGAAGTCGTGGGACACCAGTTCTTCGCTGTAGCAGCCGAGGATGCCTTTCAGCTCGTTGCTGTTGGCGGCGGCCTTGATCAGTTCGGCGATTTCTTCCGGCGTGGTTGATTTCTTTGCGGTGAACTTGAAATCGACGACCGAGACGTTCGGGGTCGGAACGCGCATGGACACGCCGTCCAGCTTGCCCTTCAGTTCCGGCAGCACCTTGCCGACGGCCTTGGCGGCGCCGGTCGTGGTCGGGATCATGCTGAGCGCGGCGGCGCGGGCGCGGTGCAGGTCCTTGTGGTTCGTGTCCACGATGCGCTGGTCGCCCGTGTAGCTGTGGATCGTCGTCATGAAGCCGTGCTCGATGCCCAGCGCCTTGTGCAGGACGTACGCGACCGGCGCGAGGCAGTTCGTGGTGCAGGACGCGTTGGAGACGATCTTGTGGTCTTTCGTCAGCTTGTCGCTGTTGACGCCGTAAACGACTGTGATGTCCTCATCGGTTGCGGGAGCGGAGATCAGGACCTTTTTTGCGCCTGCCGCCAGATGCTTTTCAGCGTCTTTACGCGCCGTGAAGATGCCGGAGCATTCCATGGCGACATCGACGCCATTGTCCTTCCAGGGCAGCTGCGCCGGGTCTTTCACCTGGACGCATTTGATCTTGTGGCCCTTGACGATCAGGATGTCGTTGCCTTGCGTGTCGACTTCATAGGGGAAGCGGCCGTGGACCGAGTCGTATTTCAGCAGGTGGGCGTTGGCTTTCAGGTCGGCCAGGTCGTTAATGGCGACGAAATCGAGGTCATTGCGGCCCGCTTCGTAATAGGAGCGGAGAACCAGGCGTCCGATGCGTCCAAACCCGTTGATGGCGACTTTTGCGGTCATGTTATTCCTTTGCATATGCGTCATGTTAGGATTAACAACCAGATTTCGGTATATCGTGTCAACTCTGTCTTAGGATTTTTCAAACGCAGAGGACGCAAAGCTACGCAAAGTTTGTCTGGGCTTTTGTCATCGCTATGCGCTTTATACCATCCTTTAATGATCTGACATTGAAATTAATTAACAAACCCAATGGCCTGGAGGATAATTTCAAATAAGTATGAAGTTGTGCCTCGTGAATCGGTAAAAGCTTTTCGACGGCTTTCAGTTCAACGACCACTTTATCCTCAACTAATAAATCCAGACGCAATCCGGTCGTGATAACAAGGTCATCTACCTGGACTGGGACAATCTTTTGTTTTTCAATATGCAATCCCTTTTTTAACAAAAAATAATGCATGCAGTCTTCATATACGCTTTCAAGCAGACCGGGGCCTAATTTTGTATGAATATAAAATGCGCAATCGAGGATATTCTTTGAAATAACGTTGGTTTTTTCATCGATTTCATGCATCGATCTTACTTTGCGCGACTTTGCGTCCTTAGCGTTTCAGATTTTCTTTTTGACTTCCGCCGCGACCGCTTCCGCCGTGATGCCGAAATGCTTGTAAAGCTGGTCCGCCGGGGCGGATTCGCCGAAGCCTTTCATGCCGACGAAGCCGCCGTCGGAGCCGATCCAGCGGTCCCAGCCGAAGCGCAGGGCGGCTTCGACGGCGACCTTTACGGCCTTTTTGGGGCCGAGCATCAGGGACTGCCAGCTTTCGCCCTGCATCTCGAACAGCTCAAGGCAGGGGGCCGAGACGACCCGTGTCGGGATGCCGTCCTTTTCCAGCGTTTCGCGGGCCTTCAGCGCGATCTCGACCTCGGACCCGGTGGCGAGCAGAACGGCTTTCGGCTCTCCGCTGGCTTCCGCAAGGATGTACGCGCCGCGGGCCGATTTGTTGACGATGGGGTCTTCCAGCCGCACGGTCGGCACGTGCTGGCGCGTCAAGACCAGAACGCTGGGACCGGTGCGCCGTTCCAGCGCCAGCTGCCAGCATTCGGCCGTCTCGATGGCGTCGCAGGGCCGCATGACCAGGCAGTTGGGGATAGAGCGCAACGCGGCCAGGTGTTCGACCGGCTGGTGCGTCGGGCCGTCCTCGCCCAGGCCGATGGAGTCGTGCGTCATCACATAGATCACGCGCTGTTTCATCAGGGCCGAGAGCCGGATGGATGGCTTGCAGTAATCGCTGAACGTCAGGAACGTGCCGCCATAGGGGATGATGCCGCCATGCAGGGCCATGCCGTTCATCATCGCCGCCATGCCGTGCTCGCGTACGCCGTAATACACGTACTGCCCGTCGTAATGCCCGGCCTTGATCGCCTCCGGCCCCTTGACCCTGGTCAGGTTCGATCCGGTCAGGTCCGCCGAGCCGCCGATCAGGAACGGCAGGGCCGGGACGAGTTTCTCCAGAACCTTGCCGGAAGAGGCGCGCGTGGCCAGTTTCGGCTTCTCCTTGGAAAATTCGGTTTTGATGCGGCTGATGACGCTGGTGACGTCCTCGTCCACATTGCCTTCGAGCACGGC
Source organism: Alphaproteobacteria bacterium (assembly GCA_039808845.1). Classification (GTDB taxonomy): domain Bacteria; phylum Pseudomonadota; class Alphaproteobacteria; order Micavibrionales; family Micavibrionaceae; genus JBDHTS01. The sequence goes on from JBDHTS010000088.1 coordinate 8,984, forward strand.
GAAGAACTCATCCTTGTACCGGTTCTGCTCCAGGCGGGATTGCCACGCCTTGTATTCGTCCAGGCTGCGTTCGCCGGCGTCGCG
>JBDHTS010000089.1:0-8853 GCA_039808845.1 Alphaproteobacteria bacterium
GCATCCGCCGCAATGCGCGCCGCAACGTGATCAACAGCGCGCGCCGCAGCAGCATCCGCACGATCGTGAAAAAGGTCGAGGCGGCGCTGGCAAGTGGCGATGCGAAAGCGGCGGAAGAAGCGTTCGCCCAGGCCCGTCCGCAACTGCAGCGCGGCGCGGCAAAAGGTTTGTACCATCTGAAAACCGCCTCGCGTAAAATCGCGCGTCTCTCCGCGCGCATCAAGGCCGCCAAGTCGGCCTGAATTTTTTCCGTTATTTTTTCTGTTTCGGGCTGGTGATTTTTTCACCGGCCTGAAAGACGTTATGCGTACGATCGTATGATACGAATATTTCTTTTTCTTTGTTCCGGTTTTGATCCTGTTGCCAGCAAAAAATTTTGGGACTACGCTCGAATTTCAGTGACAGGTACGGCCTTTCCGAAAGCGGTTTCGCTTTTTGGGATTTCTGTTTCCGGGCAGGCCGCGACAGGACAGGAAAACCTTTGTTCAGGGTTTTCTTTCGATAGTGGAGGGGGTAACGGAACCGCCAAGTGGTAAGAAGCGAATCGGTTCCTGATCCTGAACGTTTTACTTGAGAGTTTAAAACGGTTTGCAGACGAGCCCGCGGGTGCGGTGTTCGGTCCCTTTTCTATTGTCTGTCCGGAACCTGCCCCGCTGCGTGTGATTGGTCATTATTTTACGGGAGATCTTAAGACTATGTCGGAAATTGCGGAATTTGGCGCGGTCAGAAGCGACGATTTTTCAGGGGACTCTTTTGCGCCGAATCCCGAAATCCGACAATTGTGGAGCGGCGTGCATGACGATTTGCGCGCCGAATTCGGCGAGGCCGTATTCCGCAGCTGGCTCAAGCCGCTGACCCTGCGCGCCTGCTATCACGGCACGCTGGAAGTGTCCGTTCCCACCCGTTTCATGCGTGACTGGATCCAGGCGCATTACGCTTCCCGCATTCTTGAAATGTGCGGCCAGAAGGACAAGGAGATCCGCCGCATCGAGATCGTGGTCGTGCAGAATGCGATCCAAGGCGTGGAAGAGCCGAAAAAAATCCTGAAAGCCAACCAGAACGTCGCAGGTGCCGCGCCGGTCCCGCAAGGCGAGGAATCGCTGTCTTCCGCCTTCGATCCGCGCTTCACCTTCGATTCCTTCGTCGTCGGCAAGCCGAACGCGCTGGCCCATGCCGCCGCGCTGCGCATCGTCGAAAGCCAGAACGTGCCGTTCAATCCGCTGTTCCTCTATGGCGGCGTCGGCCTCGGCAAGACGCATTTGATGCACGCCATCGGCCAGGCGATGAAGCAGCACTGGCCGGAGAAGACGGTCATGTACATGTCCGCCGAAAAATTCATGTACCAGTTCGTCCGCGCCCTGCGCGCCAAGGAAACGATGGCGTTCAAGGAAGCCTTCCGCACCGTCGACGTGCTGATGATCGATGACATCCAGTTCATGGCGGGCAAGGAATCGACCCAGGAAGAATTCTTCCACACCTTCAACGCGCTCGTGGACCAGAACAAGCAGATCGTGATCTCGGCCGACAAGGCGCCGTCCGACCTGCTGGGGCTTGAGGAACGCCTGCGTTCCCGCCTCGCCTGGGGTCTGGTCGCCGACATCCACCCGACGACGTACGAACTGCGCCACGGCATCCTGCAATCCAAGCGCGACCAGCTGGGCGCGACCGTGCCCGATTCGGTGCTGGAATTCCTCGCGCTTAAGATCACCTCGAACATCCGCGAGCTGGAAGGGGCGCTGAACCGCATCGTCGCCCATGCCGATGTGACGCGCACCGCCGTGACGCTCGAATCGACCCAGGACGTCCTGCAGGACCTGCTGCGCTCCCATGACCGCCGCATCACCATCGATGAGATCCAGCGCAAGGTGGCCGAGCATTACAACATTCGCCTGACCGACATGCATTCCGCCCGCCGCGCGCGCCAGGTCGCCCGCCCGCGCCAGGTCGCGATGTATCTCGCGAAACAGTTGACGGCGCGCTCGCTGCCGGAAATCGGCCGGAAATTCGGCGGCCGCGACCACACCACGGTCATGCACGCCGTCCGCAAGATCGAGGAACTGATCACCGACGACGCCCAGATCGCGCAGGACGTCGACATCGTCCGCCGGGCGCTGACCGGATAGCTCGCTTTACCGAGGCGTATCGTTGTGCCGGAAAGGCCGCGGGGTTGCACATTCTCCGCGGCTTTTCTTTATTTGCCATTTTTCTTTCCTGTCCTGTATCGTAATCGGTAAGGAGAGAAAAATGGCTGTCACCCTGCGCCGGCTCACGGAAACGGACTGGCCTGTATTGAAAGAAATCCGCCTCAAGGCGCTCCAAGCCGATCCCGGTGTGTTCGGATCAAATTATGCCGCCGAGTCGGCCTATGGCGATGACGTCTGGCAGTCCTGGCTGGCCAGCCGCGACAGCGGCATCTTCGGCGTCTTCGATGACGGCAGGATCGTGGGCATGACCGGAATCGCGATCGACAAGATGGAACCCGAAAAGCGCAAGGCCGTTCTCTGGGGATCATGGCTGGAACCCGGTTATCGCGGTCAGCGTCTGTCCGTTCCGATGTACGAAGCGCGGATCGCCTGGGCGCGGGATCATGAAACCTGCGAAACCATCGTCGTTTCGCACCGCGCCTCGAATGTCGGCTCCATGCGCGCGAACCAGAAGCACGGCTTCGTGTTCACGCATAATGAGGACAAGGTCTGGCCGGATGGCGGCCATGAGGACAATGTTTATTATGAGCTGCGGGTTAAGGCGGCGTATAAGATTTAGGGTGCGTTTAAGTGGGTTGGTAGAATGAATTGCGTGGCGTAAAGATGAGATCTTCCGCATTGCGCACGCGCCGGGGCTCCATGATCTGACGCAGAAAGCTGTGGCCGGGCACAAGCCGGAGGTCGTCCAGAAGGCAGGCCATGCCCAGGAAGAATCTCCAGTCTTCATGGATGTCCGTTTCCTTGCGCAGGCGCGCCATGTCGGCGTCTCCGGAAGCGAAAGAGGACGTCCATGCCATGACCAGTGCCGGCTCCGCCGCCTCGGGATGATATCCTGTCAGGATCGCGCGCCCGCCTTGCGTGCCGACATGCGCTTCCATCCCTGTGACAATCCTTTTTCCGCTATCGGTCAGCAGGGTGACGAGATCCCGGCTTCTGTCGTTTGCGCCGATGCCGTCGAAGGACGGGCCGCCCCAGTAAAGCGCCGGAAACACGGTTCCCGTCGGCTCGTGGCAGAATTGCGCGACGGTGGCCGAGTCGCTCCTGCCGGAAAAACGGCACGGCGTTATCGGCAGGGCGCCGCGCGCGATGCCGTTGAAAAACCCCAGGCCCGTATTGCGCTTGTGCCCGTCGGCGCCGGAAAATTCGATCCGGTCTGCGCCCGCATACCCTCCCTGGCAGATGCCGAGATACCGGCCTCCGCCCATGACGTAGTCGTGGATGGCTTCCATGCCGTGAGGGGCGAGGGCGCGTTTCACCTCCGTGAACGCGCCGCCGCCGAACACGATCAGATCCGCGTCCCTGCGCCATGGGGCCAGGGGCGTATTCAGTTCCGTTTCATATACGAACCGGACATCGAATCCATGCGGGTAAAGGGCAGCTCTGAATATATTGCTCAGAAACAGCGCGCTGGCAGGCGAAGCGCCCGGTCCCTTGTATATATAGATCGTCATGCCGCGAGCTTCCGCATCAGAGCCGCGCATTCCGCGCCCTCAAGCTCCGTCGCCAGGATATGGGCCCTGGCCCCTTCTTTTTCGTCCCGTGCGGGCCATGCGCGCACATGGCCGGCGGATGCTTCGGGATGGACGCCCGACAGGACGGCTTTTCCTTTCCCTGCGGCGATCTCGACGATCGCCGGGGGCGTGCCGGGAAGGGCGGCATAACGGGCGTGGACGCGGATATCCGGACTTTCTTTGTAAGTGAACGCGGGACCGCCGAAATAAAACGCGCCGCCCTGCGACCCGTCAGGAAAGACAAGCTGTGTCACGGCGGCGCTATGCAGCGTTTCGTCATAAGGCGGGGCCAGGGCGGTCAGGGGCCCTTCGGCGACGCCGGGCAGGAATCCCAGTTCGCGCGGCCCGGCAATCATTTCGCCCCCGCTGCCTTGAAAACGGATCGATGCGGAACCATAATATGCTCCGGCGCAAATCCCCAGATAGACGCCGCCGCTTTCCACGAAAGCGCGAATGGTTCTGTTCCCCGCGCCATCCAGCTTCCGGCAATAAGGGATGTCCGCCCCGCCGGGCATGATAAAGAGGCCGCAGTTTTCGAAGGCCTTGCCGCCGATGACGTCTGCCGCCGTAACCAGGCGCGGCCCTCTGTCCCCGAAAAGCGATTTCAGGCCGTCGAGCCCCCACGCCCCTGCGCCCTCATCCGCATAAATGGATACGCCTTTTATCATGGGCGGGGAGATTAAGGCAGAATCGTCCGGAAGAGCAAGTTTGTGGATGGTTTCGAAAAAGCCTCAAAATCTGCGCAAAATCGTTTGGTGTGGGCCGTTCCTGTGCTATATTTCCGCAATTCACATATTTTAACGACCCTGGATGGTTTTTTGCCATGAAACTGACGATCGAGCGCGCAGCGTTGATGAGATCACTGAACCACGTGCAGAGCGTGGTGGAGCGGCGTAACACGATCCCGATCCTTTCCAACGTCCTTTTAAAAGGGGAAGACGGGGCGCTGACTCTTGCCACCACCGACATGGATCTGGAAATCAATGAATCTGTCGGCGCGAAGATCGCGACCTCCGGCGCGACAACCGCGCCCGCGCACACGCTGCACGATATCGTCCGCAAGCTGCCGGACGGCCAGGACGTGACGCTGGAACTCGACAACGCCAAAAACACGATGACGGTGAAGGCGGGCCGCTCGACCTTCAAGCTCAGTTGCCTTCCGGTCGCGGATTTCCCCGAGATCGGCAAGGCTGATCTTCCGGCATCGTTCGACCTTCCCGCCGCCGAGTTGCGCACCCTGATCGACCGCACGAAATTCGCGATGTCGACGGAGGAAACGCGCTATTACCTGAACGGCATCTACCTGCACGCGGCGGACAGCAACGGCGTGAAAGTGCTGCGCGCCGTTGCGACGGACGGTCACCGCCTCGCCTGTTTCGACATGCCGCTGCCCGAAGGCGCGGAAAGCATGCCCGGCGTGATCGTGCCGCGCAAGACGGTGACGGAACTGCGCAAGCTGGCGGAGGACGCGGCGGACACGATCCGCATCAGCCTGTCGCAAAGCAAGATCCGCTTCGCCTTCGACCATATCGTGCTCACCTCGAAACTGATCGACGGCACCTTCCCGAATTACCAGCAGGTGATCCCGGCGAACAACGACAAGGTGTTCGAGATCAATCCGAAGAAATTCTCCGGCGCGATCGACCGCGTCTCGACCATCTCCGACGGCAAATCCCGCGCTGTGAAGCTGACGCTGAACGGCAACACGGCCACCATCTCTGCCAACTCTCCCGACGCCGGATCAGCGACGGAGGATCTGGAAGTCCACGGCAACGACAATCTCGAAATCGGCTTCAACGCCCGTTACCTGCTGGACATCACCACCCAGATCGACAGCGAGGGCCTGCGCATCAAGCTGGCCGACGCCGCCAGCCCGACCATCATCCAGGACACGAGCGACGCCTCGGCCCTGTATGTGCTGATGCCGCTGCGGGTCTGATTGTCATTCCTTGATATCGGCAGTCCTCCCCCTCCCGTTCACGGGAGGGGGAGTTAGAGGGGGAGGGCGGTCTTGACTGCTGTGCAAAGGTTGCCCGCCCCCCTTGATCCCCCTCCCGCAAGCAGGATGGGGAAAATTAAATCGATAGCAGAGCATTCGTCTGAAAGGTTTTCCATGAACATCCCCGCCCCCTTTATCCCCGCCTTCACCATCTTCATGCTGATCCTGTCGAACGTCTTCATGACCTTCGCGTGGTACGGCCACCTGAAATTCAAGGCCGCGCCGCTGTTCATCGTCATCCTGGTCAGCTGGGGGATCGCATTTTTCGAATACTGTCTGCAGGTCCCGGCGAACCGGGTCGGCAGCAACGCCTTCAACGCGGCGCAGTTGAAGACCATCCAGGAAGTCATCACCCTGGTCGTCTTCGCCGTGTTCTCGGTGTTTTACCTGAAGGAACAGCTGACCCTGAACCACCTGATCGGCTTCTGCCTCCTGGTGGCGGCATCGTGGTTCATTTTCAAGAAATAAAATCAGCCTGGGCCGAAATCGCGCAACTCTTGCAAGTCGCGCCCGTTGTAAAGCCTGAAATCATGATCTTGCAACAGGATGTTGCGTATTTTCGCTTCGAAAAGATGATCGTAAATGGCTGAGGCATAGGAGACAGGATTATCGGGTACGTCAAGGGCGTCCATTCTTGCTTGGATGGCTGAAAGCTGTCCTGCCTGTTTTTCATCACCCGTGCAGGCGTAGGCATTCAGGGCGTTATCGATCATTTCGCGCGAAGAAGGACTATCTTCGCCCAACCCGAAAGCGTCATAGCCGTTTTCAGGCAGCAGGCGGCAGCCGATTTCTAGAAGGATCGCCCCGTGTGCGCGTATAAGTCTTGGGTTTTCAGGGCACAGGTTTTGCAGCGCTGTGTTGAAAATCGATTCTGCCAAAACAGGCCGCACAAAGCCGCATACTTCGCTTAAAGCGATCCCCGCATCAAATCCATCACGAGTGTCTTTAATTGTACAGGGATCGGGATTTTCCGCGCACAATCCTTCTTTTATTCGCTCCTTTGCAGTATTCGCCAAGTGCATATGCAGATTTTTTATTTCCAAAGGCCGAAGACCAGAAAGGATTTCTTGCGCCTGCTTTTCGGAAAGCGAAGGATCTCCCAACAGCACAAGGGCTGTTTGAAAGCCTGGGCACTTTTTCCATTCATCTGATCCACCTAAGGAGGCTGTCATAGACAAAACAGCGTTTGGGCCAAAAAACTGAAATGAGTTGAAGAAATGTTTGACAAGATCCGGGTCTGATTCATGATCGTTTTCAATTCGGACTAATTCAGCCATTTGGCGGCGGTTCATATCGCAGGCAAAATCATTGGATCGTCCGAAGCTTCCTTTTGCTTCAATATCTCCTTGAATTCGTGCGCCTTGACGCTGCCAGAAAAAAAGTTTCGCTAAGTCATTTGTAATACTGTCTTCAGACATTGTGCTTCCCTGCAATATATGTAAATTTCTGCAAAACTAGCGTCTTTCACCCGATCTGTCAAAATCGCGTTTATGGCTTATATTCGCTCCCTTCACCTGACCGCTTTCCGGAATTACGGGGAAGCCGCGCTTGGCGAGCTTGAGACCGGCCCGGTTGTGCTGTACGGCGCGAACGGGGCGGGGAAGACGAATGTGCTGGAGGCCGTGTCGCTGCTCTCGCCCGGCAAGGGGATGCGCGGGGCTAAAGCCACGGAAATGCAGCGCCTCTTCACCACCCCTCACCCTAACCCTCTCCCCGGGGGGGAGAGGGAATATAATCTTACCCCCTCTCCCCGGGGGGGAGAGGGTTGGGGCCTGTCCGCCGAAGCCTTGGCGAAGGCGGATGAGGGGCAGGGCTGGACGATATCGGCGGAGATTGAAACACAATACGGCCCCGCCCGCATCGGCACCGGCCTCGACCCGGCGACGGAGAAGCGTCTCGTCCGCATCAACGGCGCGCCCGCGAAGGGGCAGGCGGCGCTGTCCGAATATCTTTCCTGCGTCTGGCTGACGCCGCAGATGGACCGGCTGTTCCTCGACGCCGCGTCGTCGCGCCGCCGTTTTCTCGACCGTCTGGTCTTCGCCTTCGACGCGGGCCATTCGGGCCGCACGGCGCGCTTCGAGAACGCGATGGCGCAGCGTTCGAAGATCCTGCGCGAAAATTCGCGGCCCGATCCCGCCTGGCTGGATGGGCTGGAGCGCACGATCGCGGAAACCGGGACCGCCATCGCCGCCGCGCGGCTGGAATTCTGCGCGCGGCTGCAACAGGCCTGCGACACGGCGGGGCAGAAAGAGGATCAATTGTTCCCCCGCGCGCGCCTGCGCATCGGCGGCACGCTGGAGGAATTGCTGACCCGTTCCCCCGCCCTGGAGGTGGAGGACATGTACCGTTATCAGCTGCGCGACAGCCGAAAGGCGGACGCCCTGACCGGCGGCAGCGCGACCGGCCCGCATAAAAGCGACCTCATCGTCGCCTATGCCGCGAAAGACATGCCGGCCGCGCAATGCTCGACGGGAGAACAGAAGGCGCTGCTGATCGGCATCGTCCTGGCGCATAGCCGCCTAATCGCGGCGGAAAAGGGCGCGCCGCCCATCCTCCTGCTCGACGAGATCGCGGCCCATCTCGACAAAAATCGCCGCGCGGGGCTGTACAGCCTGCTTTCCGCCCTCGGCGGCCAGGTCTGGATGACCGGCACGGACCGCGGCCTGTTCGACGCGCTCGCGCCTTACGATCCCCAGATGTTCGCCGTCGACTCCGGCCATATCGCGCCGCAGCGTTCAAAAACCGCGCGCAGCGCAGGAAATTTTTGACCACTAGCCGTATAGGAATAAACAGGAAAAAATAAATGAACGCGAAGGCCCGAAGCTCCGAAGGAAGATGAGCTGACCTTCGGGTCTCCGGGCCTTCAGCGTTTAAAATGGCCGTTCAAAAATTTTTTAACCACGAAGCGCACAAAGAACACGAAGAGCGCGCGCTCTTCGTGTTCTTTGTGCGCTTCGTGGTTGATTTGTTTTTCCTGCGCTGCGCGCTGCTTTTTTCTGGATTTTATAGCCGAAACCCCCTTCGCGCCTCCGCGTCTTCGCGGCTAAAATTTTCGCCTCGTAACCTATTGTAATATAAAGAAAAATAAGCATCCGTTTCTGCATTTTCCACGTGCGAAAATTATGCCGCCGTGGTATAA
>JBDHTS010000090.1:0-8818 GCA_039808845.1 Alphaproteobacteria bacterium
TGGATCCTCTGCAGCCGCTGGCGCAAAGCCGCGATCTTCAACAGTGGATTGAGACGGAACAGGCCATGAACGCCCATCTCGACAAAATCCGCTACGCCAACCTGGACCGGCGGCAGGGGATCATCGGCGCTTTTACTATCCTCTCATAATATCTTCTCTTCTGCTCTAATACGATATCGTTATTTTTTCTTTTTAAAATAAATCATAGGATTTTCATCTGACTTTGCAGGAGAAGGCTGCTTTTTGGGTTGCAACTTAACTGGCTCTTTAGATGTGTTTTGAGAATTTCTGTTTCTTCTTTTTTCAGACATCTTTTTATGAGCAACTGAAAGCATGATGTCTGCGTCAGTTTCAGTGACATCAATACCGTCCTTCTCCCAAAGCCACAAGGTATGCTCAATTTGGTCTTGCAAGCTTTCGTCAAGATCCTTACCTGTGTCCTTGCTTGTCAAAATGGCCCAATTAAGAAGATTTTTTTCTTCAGGTCCAAATCCGTACTGCACCAAGCGGTCGTACCAACGCCAATGTAAGTTAAACATTTTTATCCAGCGTTCTTCTCCATCCGGAAAAGCAATAAGACGCTGTGTGGTTTTTAAAAGCTCCGTCTTTTCTCTTTCCATTAAATAAGTGCTCATAAAAAATTATAGCTATTGATCAAATTTTATTGCAACAAAATCCGGTTTATCCTGCTATAACAAGCCGCAAAGGATAATTTCATGGCAGAAAAACAGCCTTATTACATCACTACCCCCATCTACTACGTAAACGACAACCCGCACTTGGGGCACGCTTACACGACCATCGCCTGCGACGTTCTGGCGCGGTTCAAGCGGCTGGATGGGCATGAGGTGTTTTTCCTGACAGGGACGGACGAGCATGGGCAGAAGGTGGCGCAGGCCGCGGCGAAGGCGGGGACCGATCCGCAATCCTTCACCGACAGGGTCTCCCAGAATTTCCGGGCGCTCGGCCCTGTCCTGAATTACTCCAACGACGATTTCATCCGCACGACGGAAGAGCGCCACAAGAAAGCCTGCCAGGCGCTCTGGAAAAAACTGGCCGACGCGGGCGAGATCTATCTCGCCAAATACAGCGGCTGGTATGCCGTCCGCGACGAGGCCTATTACGGCGAGGACGAACTGACCGACGGCCCGAACGGGAAGAAGATCGCGCCGTCTGGCGCGGAATGCGAGTGGGTGGAGGAGGAGAGTTATTTCTTCCGCCTCTCCGCCTGGCGCGAAAAGCTGCTGCAATATTACGAGGAGCATCCCGACTTCATCCTGCCGCAAAGCCGCCGGAACGAAGTCGTCAGCTTCGTGAAGGGCGAGCTGCGCGACCTGTCGGTCAGCCGCACGCGGCTGGACTGGGGCGTGCCGGTGCCGGACGCGCCGGGGCATGTGATGTATGTCTGGATCGACGCGCTGACCAACTACCTGACCGCCGTCGGCTATCCGGACGAAGACAGCGCGGCGTTCAAGAAATTCTGGCCCGCCGATTTGCACATGGTGGGCAAGGACATCCTGCGTTTTCATACGGTGTACTGGCCCGCCTTCCTGATGGCGGCGGGGCTGGAGCCGCCGAAACGCGTCTTCGCGCATGGCTGGTGGACGATCGAGGGGCAGAAAATGTCGAAATCCCTCGGCAACGTGATCTCGCCTTACGACTTGGTGGAGCGTTACGGTGTGGACGCCGCGCGTTATTTCGTCCTGCGCGAAGTGCCGTTCGGCAATGATGGGGATTTCAGCCATTCCCAGGCGATCCTGCGCATCAACAACGATCTGGCGAACGGCCTCGGCAACCTGGCGCAGCGGACGCTGTCGCAGATCCAGAAGAATTGCAACGCCGCAGTGCCCATGCCAGGAGAAATTACCGTAGAGGACAGGCTTCTGCTCAAAATGGCCCAGACGGACATGCTCGAAACCGTCCGCGCGGAACTGGATCAGCAGCGGTTTCACAAAGCCCTGGAATCCATCTGGCAGGTCGTGACCGCCGCGAACGGCTATATCGACGCGCAGGCGCCATGGGCTTTAAAGAAAACCGATATCGCCCGCATGAACACGGTTCTCTACGTTCTCGCCGAAACGATCCGCTGCCTCGCCCTGATCGTGCAGCCCTTTGTTCCCGCGTCATCGGCGAAGATGCTGGAGCAACTGGCCATTGGATCAGATAAGCGCAGACTGGAATTTCTGGCTCCTAAAAATGCTCTTGAACCGGGAGTGGCGTTGCCGCCTCCGATAGGTGTATTTCCCCGAATAATAGAAGATGAGCAAAGAAATATTGCATAGAAACAAGGAAAACCTAAGCCATGAATCTCAAAATTATTGTTAATGATACATTCAAGAAAGCATACAAGCCTTTAACAGACTGGCAACGCTATGTTATTGAAGAGGCTGTGGATTTAGCCGCAAAAATAAATGCTGAAGATGGATTTGTATGTTCCCTGGGGAATGGATATAGCAGTCCGATTTCTTATTATGAGCATCACTTTGAAGACGAAACAAGAAACAGAGCTTCTGTGCATCTTCACATTATTTTTCAAAATCAGCCGGTAGATCTTTCTATTGATTTTACCGAAATTTTACGCAATGGCACACGCAAAGCACAATGCTCTCTGGGAAGCAATTTTGACAAAAAATCTGAAATTGATCTCTCTAATCCGGATGCTATGGCAGATTTGCTACAAGAGGTTGCCAAAGAATGCGGACGAAAAATGGCTAATGATGTCATGTCTCGACAATTAGCCGATACAATTGCCGCGCAACGTCTTTTATCATCGCATAGATATGATATTTCGTCTTCTAGTGGCTAAATGAATATTATGTATGTCGATTCCCACTGCCATCTGAATCACAAGCGTCTTCTGCAGCTTGGCTCATCATCCGAAGTGATTGAGCGCGCAAAAGATGCAGGTGTCGATGGCATGTTGACCATCTGCTGCCGCATTGCCGAGGAGTTCGATGATATTCTTACGATTGCCCGGGCCAATGACAATGTGTGGTGCACCATCGGGACGCACCCCCATGACGCCGGAAAACCGGCGGAGCAGGCCATCACGCAAGACGATCTCGTTCGCATGGCGCGGTCTGACGCCAAGATCGTCGGCATTGGCGAAAGCGGCCTCGATTATTTCTACAAAAATTCAGAGCCCGATGATCAGAAGACAAATTTCCGCAAGCATATCCGCGCCTGCATCGAAACCGGCCTGCCTCTGGTCGTTCATGCGCGCGATGCTGACGATGACATTATGCAGATTTTGCGGGAGGAGGGGCAGGGCGCGAAGCTGAAAGGCGTCATGCACTGCTTTTCCTCCAGCCGGAAAATGGGCGAGGAGGCGCTGGATTTCGGATTCTACATTTCCTTTTCCGGCATCGTGACGTTCGCGAAATCCGACGAGCTGCGCGATTTCGCGAAAATCGTGCCGCGCGACCGAATCCTGATTGAGACCGACGCGCCCTATCTGGCGCCCGAGCCGCATCGCGGCGCGATCAACGAGCCGGCGCTCGTGCCGCATACCTGCGCGAAACTTGCGGAGCTGCACGGCGTTAGCGTGGAAACGATGGCGAAACACGCCAGCGACAATTTCTTCCGGCTGTTCGACAAGGCGCGCGTATGAGCGGAATCACGTTAACCATTCTCGGCTGCGGCAATTCGGCGGGCACGCCGGCCATCGGCAATTATTGGGGTCAATGCGATCCGGCGGAACCGCGCAACCGGCGTACGCGCCCTGCTATCGCCATTCGCAGCGCGAATACTACAATCATCGTCGATACCGGCCCGGATCTGCGCGAACAGATCAACCGTGCAGACATCCAGCATATCGACGCCGTGCTTTACACGCACGCGCATGGCGATCATGTGCACGGCATCGACGATCTGCGATCCTTGCGCAACCGGAGCAAAAAAGTCATCGACATGTGGGGCGACAAGCCGACGGTCGAGGAATTGCTGGAACGCTTCGGTTATCTGTTCGCGGACAAGCATGAAGGCCTGTATCCGCGCGTGCTGAAACCGCATGTTTTCACGTTTGGCCAGCCTTTAACCATTGGCGATATCACCGTAACGCCGTTTCAGCAGGATCACGGCACATGCAATTCGGTCGGCCTGCGTATCGGCGATGTCGCGTATTCGACCGACGCGATCCGTTTCAACGAAACCGCGCTTGGCATCTTGTCAGGAATCAAAACCTGGATCGTGGACGCCGCGGGCTACAAGATGCCGGAGAACAAGGTGCATATGACGCTCAAGGACCTGTATCGCGTGAATGAAACCGTCCGCGCCGAAAAAATCTACCTGACGCATCTGACGCCCGCGATGGATTACCGGATGATGCTGAAGGAATTGCCGAATGGCTATGAACCGGCATGGGATGGGCTGAATATCAGTTGTAACATCTAAGCACCCCGCTATTGAATTCCATAATATACATTATCACATCTTTCTATATGAGGTATATCGTCATCCCCGGCTTGGCCGGGGATCCAGAGGTGTTAGCGCTTATCTTTCAAGGCATTCCTCCTGCATCTCTGGATCCCCGCTTTCGCGGGGATGACGGGGCTATAGTGAGCGCTCATTGATTGTCAGCACCGTCGCTATAGTTTTCTGATGACGCTGCCCTTCGGCTTATGGAGTTGTCATGAGACTGTATCGCTTCCTGCCTTTATGTCTGGTTCTGGCCGCTTGCGTGAATGCGCCGCGCGAGGCGGATTTGCGCGCGGAATATGAAAGCTACAATTGCGCGCAACTGTCTGGCGAGCAGCGCCTCATCGAGGCGCAAATGAACGATATTTACGACCAGCAGTCCCGGAATATCATCGTCAAGGGCACGATGACGATGATGGGCTATTCCGTCGGCGATGCGCCGGACAATAGCGGCGAACTACCGGACCTCCAGAAACGCCAGCAAGCCGTTCAGCGCGAACTGATCCGGAAAAGCTGCGCCCAGCCTGTTACCGGCCCGCGTTAACCATTGATTTTGCGCGTGAAGGCTTTTAAGCCTTTCTCATGACCGCAAAAATCAACGAACTCCTGTCCATCATGGCGCGGCTGCGCGATCCGGACGGCGGCTGCCCCTGGGATATCGAGCAGGATTTCGCCAGCATTGCTCCGCACACGATCGAGGAAGCGTATGAGGTGGCGGACGCCATCGAGCGCAAGGATATGGACGGGCTGAAGGACGAACTCGGCGACCTCCTCCTCCAGGTCGTGTTCCATGCGCAGATGGCGAAGGAAGCGGGGCTGTTCGATTTCAACGATGTCGCCGCCGCCATCGCCTCCAAGCTGGTCCACCGCCACCCGCACGTTTTCGGCGAGGCCGAGGCGAAGAGGGCAGATGACGTCAATGTGATCTGGGAACAGCAGAAGGACAAGGAATCCAAACGGCAATCGTCCGAAAGCATCCTCGACGATGTCACGCGCGGCCTCCCTGCCCTGATGCGCGCGCAAAAACTGCAGAAACGTGCCGCGCGCGTCGGGTTTGAGTGGGAAAAGCCGGTCGACGTCCTCGACAAACTGGAAGAAGAAACGCGTGAAATGCGCGAGGCGCTGAACGGCGGCCGCGACGACGAGGTAAAGGACGAACTGGGCGATCTGTTTTTCGTGCTCACCAATCTCGGCCGCATGCTGGGCCAGGATTGCGAGGATTCGCTGCGCCACGCCAACACCAAGTTCGAACGCCGGTTCAAGGCGATCGAACGCGGCCTGAAAACCCGGAATATTGCCCTGCAGGACGCAACACTGCAGCAGATGGAAGAATTGTGGGTTGAGGCGAAGAAACAGGAAAAAAATCATTCATGATGAAAGAAAGAATGTTTTTCATTCATGGCGGCCCCGGCATGAACAGTTCATACATGCAGCCGTGGTTTAACCCGCTTGCCTCTGAATTTCGCCTGATCTGGCATGAACAGACAAAAAGTGACTTAAAAGCGCTAGCTCAGGATTGCGCCGACAAAATAATACTAAACGGCCCTACTCATGTCGTTGCCCACTCATGGGGATCTTTTCTTCTTTTATATGCTCTTGATCAAAATCCTGATGCCGCAAAATCTCTTAAGTCGTCAGTCCTGATATCACCTATGGCGTTAACCGATATCAACGCTAAAGAGAGCATGCAGCGTGTTCAAAAACTTTTTTCTGGAGAAGACCTGGAGAAATTAAATGCGCTCCACGACCGATACGACAATCACAGCGCCCAGGAATTAATGAAAATCGTTACGCCCTACTACCATTATAATTCAGAATTCGACATGGGTATCCCAGCATTTGATAAAAGGTTCTGGCGCGAAATAAACGATCAAATTAAGACTTTTGATTTGCGGTATACCGTTTCAAATCTGCCTGAAAAATCGCTTCTGATTTACGGTGAGGCTGATTTTGCGCAGCCAGATCCCGAATATGAACAGTTGCAAATTTCGATTATACCGCAAGCGGGGCACTATCCATTTGCTGAGCGCCAGGCTTACACGCTGGCTACTATTCGTAGCTTTTGCTTAGCCGCTTAATCAGCGAACTTGTATCCAACCGTCCGAACCCCCCGCCCTCAAGTTCTTTATAGAACGACAGGATCTGTTCCGTGCTTTCCAGTTTTGCGCCGTTCTTTTTCGCTTCGTCCAGGGCAAGTCCGAGATCCTTGATCATCCATTGTACGGCGAAACCGAAATCGAACTGGTCGCGGACCATGGTCGGACCGCGGTTTTCCATCTGCCATGACTGGGCGGAGCCCTTTGTGGTGACGGCCAGCGCCCGATCCATATCCAGCCCGGCCTTCATACCGAACGCCAGCCCTTCGGCCAGTCCCTGCAGAACGCCCGCGATGCAGATCTGGTTGACCATCTTGGTCAGCTGGCCCGCGCCGGATGGCCCCATATGCCGGATTTCGCGGGCATAGGATTGGCGCATCACCGGCTCAACCGCAGCGAAGGCTTCGGCATCGCCGCCGACCATGACGGTCAATTGTCCTTTTTCCGCGCCGATCTGCCCGCCGGAAACGGGCGCGTCCAGGAAAACAGCGCCTTTTCTCACGGCTTCCGCCGATAATTCCCGCGCGATTTCGGCGGAAACGGTCGTATGGTCAGCAATGATAGCCCCTGCGTTGACGCCTTCCAGAACACCACCCTGCCCCAGCATGACGGCGCGCAGATCGTGATCGTTACCGACGCACAGGCAGACCAGATCGGCTTCCTGTGCCGCCGCAGCCGGGGTGGGCCGCGCCTTGCCGCCGAATTCCCCGGCCCATTGATCGGCCTTGGCCGCTGTGCGGTTATAGACGGCCACATCCAGCCCGGCGCGTTGCGCCAGATGCCCAGCCATCGGGTATCCCATGACGCCGAGGCCGATAAACGCCGCTTTTTTAATAGGTTTCATAACGATCAGGAGTGGATATGCCGCGCCTCGGCCAGCATGTCATGATGCCCGGCGTGGAACGCCATATAAACTGCCAGATTGCAGCAGAACAGCAGGGTCGCAACGACTAAAACCAGCTGGGTCCTGGTCTTTTTTGGGGCGCAGGGTTCATGGCCGCACCCGGTGCTTCGGCAGTCCAGCCGCAAACTCATCCAGTGCAGTCCCCATCCGGTCAGAAGGACCAGCGCAGACATGAAAATCATAGGAATTTCATAGGCATGGAGCATATCGTGAATAGCCAGAACAGGCCCCGGCAGGGCGGAAACCAGCCCTGCCCCGGCGATCAGGCTGATAACGCTGATGACGGTCGGCAGAACGCAGCAGAAAACATGCGACGTTTCCGACAGCACCACCGCCCAGAAAATACCCTTTTTGATCCGCTCCATGGGTGTTATATGACACGGGCGCGCAGCCGAGACAAGTTCCTTGACACAAAAGGCGTTCTATGGTTAATGTCGCATCCTCGCAATTCCAATAAATGGCTGGACAAGAACATGTTTGCAGTGATCCGCACGGGCGGGAAACAATACCGGGTAGAAAAAGACGCACAGATCCACGTTGCGAGACTGGCCGGCGAAGCCGGCGACAAGGTCGATCTGGGCGAGGCTCTGTTCGCCGCCGGCGGTAAAAAAGCCACCGTGACCGCCGAAATCGTCAAGCATGTGCGCGGCCGCAAGATCCTGGTGTTCAAAAAGATCCGCCGCCAGAACCACCGCCGCAAGAACGGCCACCGTCAGGACATGACGGTCATCAAGATCACCGACGTCAAGGCATAATCATTCTTTTAAGGAGTCCAGGTCATGGCACATAAAAAAGCAGGCGGTTCTTCCAGAAACGGTCGCGATTCAGCGGGCCGCCGTCTTGGCGTTAAAATCTACGGCGGCCAGGACTGCACGGCCGGCAACATCATCGTTCGCCAGCGCGGCACGACCTACCACCCCGGCAAAAACGTCGGCATGGGCAAGGACCACACGATCTATGCTCTGGTCGATGGCGAAGTGAAATTCTCCTATTCCTACAAGGGCCGCCAGACGATCAACGTTGTTCCAGCCGCCAATGACGCGGTTGCGGCAGAGTAAGTTGCTGATTGGCTGATTGGCTTTTTAGCTGGTTGGATTCTAATCAGCTCTTCAGCTAACAAGCTATCAGCCACCATGAAATTCCTCGACGAAGCCAAAATCTACATCAAATCCGGTGACGGCGGCCCTGGCTCCGTCAGTTTTCACCGCGAAAAATTCGTCGAGTTCGGCGGACCGGATGGCGGAAACGGCGGCAAGGGCGGCGATATCATTTTCGAGGCCGTCAAAACGCTCAATACGCTGATCGACTTTCGCTATACCCAGCATTTTCGCGCGAAGAACGGTTTGCATGGCTCCGGCCGGAACCGCAGCGGCGCGGGCGGAGACGATTTGGTCATCCGCGT
>JBDHTS010000091.1:0-8678 GCA_039808845.1 Alphaproteobacteria bacterium
GGAAAAGGCCTCGCCTCCGCCGCGCTGGGCGCGTTGCTGCAGGCGAGGGGATATACGACACGCCTGTGCAAGATGGACCCGTACCTGAACGTCGATCCCGGCACGATGAGCCCGTTCCAGCATGGGGAGGTCTATGTGACCGACGACGGCGCGGAAACCGATCTCGATCTCGGCCACTATGAGCGTTTCACGGGACGCCCGGCGACCAAGTCCGACAACATCACGACCGGGCGCATTTACATGAATGTCCTGCAGAAGGAGCGCCGGGGCGATTACCTGGGTGCGACGGTGCAGGTCATTCCGCATATCACGGACGAGATCAAGGCCTTCATCCGGGAAAAGGACGGCACGGCGGATTTCGTTCTGGTCGAAATAGGCGGCACGGTGGGCGACATCGAATCCCTGCCATTCCTGGAAGCGATCCGCCAGTTCGGCAACGAGGTCGGGCGGGAAAAGGCGCTGTTCATCCATGTGACGCTGCTGCCTTATATCCCGGCGGCGGGCGAATTGAAGACCAAGCCGACCCAGCATTCGGTCAAGGAGCTTATGAGCGTGGGGATCCGGCCCCGGATCCTGCTTTGCCGCGCGGACCGGGAAATCGAGAAGGACGAACTCCGCAAGATCGCGTTGTTCTGCAATATCGACGAGGAAAAAGTCATTCCGGCGCTGGACGTCAAAACGATTTACGAGGTGCCGCTCAGCTATCACGCCGCCGGTCTCGATACGCAGGTCCTGGAGCATTTCCGCATCAAGGACGCGAAAGAACCGGATCTTTCGGTGTGGGAGGAGATCGTCCGCCGCGTGAAAAATCCCGAAGGAGAAATCCAGATCGCGCTGGTCGGCAAATACACGAACCTTGCCGACAGCTACAAATCCCTGAACGAGGCGCTGATACACGGCGGCATCGCCAACAACGTAAAAGTGAAAATCAAATTCGTCGAATCCACATTGTTCGACAATAACGACAACATCGTCCATGCGCTGGAAGACGTGCACGGCATCCTGGTGGCGGGCGGATTCGGCGAACGTGGCGCGGAAGGCAAGATCAAGGCGGCCAGGTTCGCGCGGGAGCGGAGCGTCCCTTATTTCGGCATCTGCTTCGGCCTTCAAATGGCGGTGATCGAGGCCGCGCGGAACACGGCGGGCATCAAGGGCGCGAACTCCACTGAATTCGGTCCCTGCGAAGTGCCGATGATCGGTATGATGACCGAATGGGTCAAAGGAAACGTCAAGGAAGAGCGTTCGGCCAATGGCGACATGGGCGGCACGATGCGCCTCGGCGCTTACCCGGCCATGCTTAAAAAGGGTTCTAAAGTCGCGGAAATCTATGGCGGCACCGAAATCTCGGAGCGCCATCGCCACCGTTACGAAGTCAACATGAACTATCGTCCTCAACTGGAGGAAAAGGGCCTGATCTTTTCGGGCGTGTCTCCGGATGGACGGCTTCCCGAAATCGCAGAGCGCAACGATCATCCGTGGTTTATCGGCGTCCAATATCATCCGGAACTGAAATCCAAACCGTTCGACCCGCATCCGCTGTTCGTATCCTTCATCAAGGCCGCGGTCGAGCAGGGGCGGCTGGTATGACCGCCGATCCTGCCCAGAGCCGGTTTTTCTTGCTTGCAAAATTTTTATGCCTTGGCGCCGTACTGCTGGTGACGGCCTGCGCCGGAGTTCCGGGCAGCCGTATGGACATCGAACAGGATAAAGCCGCGGCCAGGCAGGGATGCACGCTGATCGGCAAGGGCCTGGCTTCCTGGTACGGAAAAGAAATGGGCGGCAACCGCACGGCCAATGGCGAATGGTTCAATCCGGACGGGGTTACGGCCGCGCACAGGACTCTGCCTTTCGGCACGATCGTGAAGGTGACGATGGACGGCGGCAGGGGAAATCCCGATGGCGTGTTTGTCCGCATCAATGATCGGGGGCCCTTCGTCCACGGGCGCATCATCGACCTGAGCAAGGGCGCGGCCGACCGACTCGGCATGAAGGATACCAGGCCGGTCCACGTCTATCGCTGTTCTTAAACTCCAGGATTGTCGTTTTCTGTAGAGTTCGGCGGTCGAACGCGATAGAAACGGATCATGAAAACAGTCAAAGTCGGATCCATCGAGATCGGAAATACCCGTCCTTTCGCGCTTCTGGCAGGCCCTTGCGTCCTGGAATCCCGCGATCACGCGTTCAGCATGTGCCAGGCCATCAAAACGGTAACGGACCGGCTGGGCGTCGGCCTTATTTACAAAACGTCGTTCGACAAGGCCAACCGCACGTCCGTAAAAGCTGAGCGCGGCATGGGGCTGGACGCAGCGCTGAAGATTTTTCAGGACATCAAAAAGGAATTCGGCGTCCCCGTGGTGACGGATGTGCACGCGCCGGAACAATGCGCGCCGGTGGCGGAAGCGGCGGATGTTCTGCAGATCCCGGCCTTTCTTTGCCGCCAGACGGATCTGCTGCTGGCCGCGGGGGAGACGGGTAAAGCGATCAATGTCAAGAAAGGGCAATTCCTGGCGCCTTGGGACATGAAAAACGTCGCCGCCAAAATCGCCAGCACGGGCAACGACAACATCATGCTGTGCGAGCGCGGCGTGACCTTTGGTTACAATACGCTTGTCAACGACATGCGCGCCCTGCCGCAAATGGCGGAGACGGGATACCCCGTTGTGTTCGACGCCACCCATTCCGTGCAGCAGCCGGGCGGGAAGGGCACGTCGACTGGCGGCGACCGCGCCATGGTTCCCTACGTCGCGCGCTCCGCAATCGCTACGGGCTGCGTGGCCGCGCTGTTCCTTGAAGTGCATAACGATCCAGACCATGCGCCCTCCGATGGGCCGAATATGGTCAGGCTCGATGATCTGGAAACGGTTTTAAGGCCTATAGTTGAAATTGATAAAATCGTGAAGAAAATGATTGTAAAATGATGGCGTATGTGGCAGCATAATGAGGAAGGTCGTTCTTGATACGAATATCATCGTTTCGGCCCTGCTAAGCCCCGATGGGGCAAGCAGGGCGGTCATGCGGATGGCGTTTGAAGGGCGAATCGAACCGTTGATCGGGCATAAGCTGTTTCTGGAATATCAGTCGGTTTTGGGGCGGGAGCATATTTTTGCCCGGGGACCGTTTGATGCCGGGAAGCGAAACCAGTTTCTGGACGACTACGCCAGCATATGCCGCTGGGTGGAAATTCATTTCAACTGGCGGCCCAATCTGCGCGATGAGGCGGATAACCATGTGATCGAACTCGCTCTGGCGGGGCAGGCGCGTTATGTAGTGACGCACAATATCCGCGACTTCGCGGCGGGCGAACTGAATATGCCGGACCTGCGCATTGTGGATGCCGGGACATTACTGCAAACGGAAAGGAGCGAACGATGGCGACATTGACGATAAGAATGCCTGACGACAAGGCGGACCGCTTGAAAACGCTCGCGGAACACCGGGACGTCAGCGTCAACAAATTGATGGAGGAACTGGCGACCTATGCAATCGCGCAGTTCGATACGGAAAGCATGTTCCGGGCGCGGGCGGCGCGGGGATCGGCCCGTCATGGTCTCGCCATGCTCGATGAACTCGACGCGCATTTTGCACGGATGCCGAAGCAGGCTGCGCCGGCAGGCTACAGCCTGCATGAGCGGGAAGTTCCGGCCTATGACGCAGGATCGGATCCAGAACCCAAAAAACCAACGCGTAAAAACCGCCGCAAGTGATGCGGCGGTTTTTATCTAATTCTATTTTCTGTCTCGAATTTATTTTCATAATTTAAAAACATCATAATTTCCATGCCAAGCTTATAATGGAAGCATATCGTTAATCTTTTTAATCTTTAAATAGTCATTAGAGTTATCTTCCTTCAGATCCTCACAGGACTCCTGACGATGCAAGCGATACGGTCAGCCAAGGGCATCCCTTCGGATTATTACACCTTTTCCCAATGGCAGCTGACGGGCGAATGGGGCTTGCGCGCCGACAGGGTATGGAATGAGTATACCGGGGCGGGCGTCATTCTTTCCGCCATCGATGACGGGTTTCAATACACGCATCCCGAACTCGCCGCGAATTACCGCACGGATCTGGACTGGGACGTTCTGAACAACGTTCCCGATGCCGCCGCGACCTCGGGCAATAATCATGGCACCGCCGTCATGGGCACCATGATCGCCGACGACAACGGCTACGGCATGGTCGGCGTGGCGTTCGATGCCGGGGGCTTCGGCGTGCGTGTCGGGTTCGACGGCAACACCAGCCTGGATCATCTGGTGCAGGCTTTTTACCGCGTGCAGGCGGGCGATGCGGATGTCGTGAACAACAGCTGGGGGTTCAGTTCTCCGTTCGGCGACGACATTCACAAGGAACTCAACGGCACCGATTTCTACGCCATAACGGATGCCATGCGCAGTCTGGCGGATAACGGGCGGGATGGCCTGGGCATATCGATGGTCTTCGCCTCTGGCAATTCGCGCGCTTCGGGCGACAGCGTCAACTACCACAATCTGAACGCATCGCCTTACGCCATCGCGGTGGCGGCGATCACGCAGACGGGCGAATATGCTTCGTTCAGCAATCCAGGTTCAGCGGTTCTGATTTCCGCGGCAGGCAGCGGAAACTACACGATCGACAAGACCGGGGCTGACGGCTATGTGCAAGGCGATTATGTCAGTTTCAGCGGGACATCGGCATCGGCGCCAGTTGTTAGCGGCCTGATCGGCCTGATGCTGGAAGCCAATCCCAATCTCGGCTGGCGGGACGTGCAGGAGATCCTGGCGTATTCCGCGCGTCAGAGCGACCCCGGTAAAGGCAGCTGGCAATATAACGGGGCGGAGCGCTGGAACGGCGGCGGTCTGCATTTCAGCCATGATTACGGGTTCGGCGCGGCGGATGCTTACACGGCTGTTCGCCTTGCCGAAAGCTGGAGCCGGACCCAGACCTCCGCTACCATGACGACCGTTCAGGCAGGCACGGCTTATCCGTCTCTTGCCATTCCGGAAACGGGAACGGTTTCAACCAGTATGACAGTCGGCCAGAACGTAACGATCGAACATGTGCTCGTCACGCTGGACATCAGCCATACCTGGGCGGGCGATCTGATCGTGACGTTGGTCAGCCCCGACGGCACGGAAAGTGTCTTGGTAGATCGTGTGTCCGGAGGCAATTTCCGGGAGATCTACGGGGTTCAGGGAATCGATTTCGAATTTATGAGCAATGCCCATTGGGGCGAGAGCAGCAAAGGGACGTGGACGCTGAAAATCGAGGACGCCGCGACGGGCGACTCCGGCATGCTGAACAGCTGGGGCCTGACCTTCATAGGCAAGGCGGCCTCGGCAAACGACCTTTATATGTTCACGGATGAATTTTCCGGCTTCGGCGGCGCGGATCTGGCCCAGAGAAACACGATCCGGGAAACCAACGGCGGGACCGATATGATCAACGCCGCCGCGGTGACGGGCAATACGGTGATCGATCTGGCCGCCGGAAAAGGCGCCATCGCGGGGCAGTCCGTTACGATTGTCCAGTCTCTCGGGAAGATCGAAAACGTTTACGGCGGCGACGGCGCGGATTTACTGACCGGCAACGTCAGCGGCAACACGATGCATGGCGGACGCGGCGCGGACAGGCTCTATGGCAACGAGGGAAGCGACATGCTGTATGGCGATGCCGGGGCCGACAAGATCTATGGCGGCACGGAGAGCGATAAGCTTTACGGCGGCGCAGACAATGACAGCCTGTTCGGCGAAGCTGGCAATGATCGCCTGTATGGCGGATCGGGCAAGGACTCCATGTATGGCGGCGAGGGCAGCGACTGGCTGTTCGGCGAATACGGCGACGACGCTATGGTCGGCGATGCCGGCAACGACGCGCTGGCCGGCGGCGACGGCAATGACACGATCCGGGGCGGCGCGGATAACGACCGGCTGTTCGGCGATAACGGGAATGACGGACTGTATGGCGACGACGGCAACGATTACCTGATCGGCGAGGCGGGCAGTGACGTCCTGGCCGGCGGCGCCGGGGCGGACCAGTTCGTGTTCACGTCTTTCGACGGCGTGGACAACGTGCGCGATTTCACGCTGGAGGATCGGTTGAACATCACCGACCTTTTGACCGGATATGGGCCGGAGGACAATATTGCCGATTTCGTCCAGCTGCTTTATTCCGGCAATCAGACGATGGTTTCCGTCAATACGGACGGTGCCGGATCGGATTTCTTTCAGGTATTTTCTGTTTATGGAAAGATGCTGGCGTCAAAATCCGCCCAGTCATTGCTGGACAGCGGCATTCTGATCGTGGACCAGCATATTCAGCATATCTAATCCCGCAAAATCCGGCAATTCAGGCGCATTTTATTCTTTTCCGCTGAATAGCGGTCATATAAAACAGTCTCGGTATTTACAGGAGACGCGCCCATGACCGCCATTATCGATATCACCGCCCGCCAGATCCTGGACAGCCGCGGCAACCCGACCGTCGAGGTGGACGTTCTGCTGGAAAGCGGCGCGAAAGGCCGCGCGGCGGTGCCGTCAGGCGCGTCGACCGGCGCGCATGAGGCGGTGGAATTGCGCGACGGCGACAAGAGCCGCTATCTCGGCAAGGGCGTGACCAAGGCGGTCGATTTTGTGAACGAGGATCTGTTCGAGGCGCTGGTCGGCCTGCCCGCCGAGGAACAGATGCATGTCGACCGTACGATGTGCGAACTGGACGGCACGGAGAACAAGGGCAAGTTTGGCGCAAACGCCATTCTCGGCGTGTCGCTGGCGGTGGCCAAGGCTATGGCGGACGAGCTGGATGTTCCGCTGTACCGCTATGTCGGCGGCAGCTTCGCTCATCTTTTGCCGACGCCGATGATGAACATCATCAACGGCGGCGCGCATGCGGACAATCCGATCGACTTCCAGGAATTCATGATCTTGCCCGTCGGCACGGCCGATTTCTCGGAAGCGCTTCGTTGCGGGGCGGAAGTGTTCCACGCGCTGAAGAAAGAACTGTCCGCCGCCGGCATGAACACCAATGTCGGCGACGAAGGCGGTTTCGCGCCGTCCCTGAACTCCACGACCCATGCGCTGGATTTCATCATGAAGGCGGTTGAGAAAGCCGGATACAAGCCGGGGCAGGATGTGATGCTCGGCCTCGACTGCGCCTCGACGGAATTCTTCAAGAACGGCAAATACGTGATGGAGGGCGAGGGCAAAACCCTGACGTCCGACCAGATGGTGAAGTTCTATGAAGACCTGTGCGCCTCCTATCCGATCGTGTCCATCGAGGACGGCATGGCGGAGGACGACTGGGACGGCTGGGTGGCCCTGACCGAAGCGCTGGGCGACAAGGTCCAGCTGGTGGGTGACGATCTGTTCGTCACCAATTCCAGGCGCCTGAAACAGGGCATCGACATGGGTGCGGGCAACGCGATCCTTGTGAAGGTGAACCAGATCGGCACGCTGACCGAAACGCTGGAAGCCATCGAGATGGCGCAAAAAGCGGGGTATGGCGTCATCCTGTCCCACCGCTCCGGCGAGACGGAAGACTCGACGATTGCCGATCTGGCCGTCGCCACGAATGCGGGCCAGATCAAGACGGGTTCGCTCTCCCGCTCCGATCGCATCGCGAAATACAACCAGCTCTTGCGCATCGAGGAAATGCTGGGCCCGCAGGCGAAATACGCCGGTGCGTCCATTCTGCGTTCGCAGCCACAGGCCAAAAAGGCGAAGGCTAAAAACGCGGCCTGATTCCTATACTTAAGATTTATTAATAAGTGAGCCTCCTTATTAAGGAGGCTTTAATTTTCATAAGATAAAATTTGATATAAATACGCATTAACGTTTATGGGGATTTCATGATATCGTTATTTTCGCAATTGGGGTTTGAGGAAATCTCAACTGCGAAGAAGGCATAAACATAGAATTCAGCAAAGGATGTGGTGGCATCCGATGACTGAAGACCATATGCGGGCATCGTGCCTGCATACACCCATCAACCTGAGGAGGACAAGATGGTGACCAAACTTGAACAGTCGCTGGTGGCAGCGGCTGAAGTCGGCAATATGACGAAAGTCAATGCTATTATCGATAAACTGACACAGGCGCAAAAAGAACAGATTACAACGGAAGGTTACGGCCTTACTTTAAGATACATTACAGAATATACGCAGACTCACCCCTATAACGGAGCCAACACAATCCGTAATTTTATGGATAAGGTTGGTGATTATGTTGATATCCGTGATATCGACGTGACACTTCAGACGCTATCCGACTTCCACAACGTGAAGGGCGTGGACGCGATCACGGACTTCCTGACGGCGGAGCAGAAGGAGGCTTTGTCGACCTGGGGCGATCTGGGGCGGACGCTGACCAATCTGGTGGAGATCACCGAGGTGGACGGCGACCAGGCGGCGGCTGCGGTCCGGGATTATATGAGCAAGCTTGGCGCATATATCGGGGATACGATGGCGATCGACTTTGCGCTTCAGACGCTATCCGACTTCCACAACGTGAAGGGCGTGGACGCGATCACGGACTTCCTGACGGCGGAGCAGAAGGAGGCTTTGTCGACCTGGGGCGATCTGGGACGGACGCTGACCAATCTGGTGGAGATCACCGAGGTGGACGGCGACCAGGCGGCGGCTGCGGTCCGGGATTATATGAGCAAGCTTGGCGCATATATCGGGGATACGATGGCGATCGACTTTG
>JBDHTS010000092.1:0-8616 GCA_039808845.1 Alphaproteobacteria bacterium
CGACATCGGCGAGGAAGTCAAGGTGGCCGACGGCCCGTTCGCGTCCTTCAACGGCGTGGTCGAGGAGATCGACGAGGAAAAAGGCCGCCTGAAGGTCTCCGTCTCCATCTTCGGGCGCGCGACGCCCGTCGAGCTGGAATACGGCCAGGTCGAAAAGATTTAAGCCGGAGCCTGCCTTAAATCGCTGACGACAAGCGACAGGTGCCCTTTTGTCCGAAGAGCGGGAAGCGCCAGAATTCTGAGCTTTCTTAAAAAGCCCAGGGCAACGCTGTTGGGATCGTTATCGCATTTTATCAGCGCATCCGCCGCCGCCTTCAAAAAGGATACGGCGTTTTCTTCGGCCAGGTCTTCAGCAAGAAGCACGCAGGCTTTTACCAAGCCGGCCGGCTGAAAATAAAAACAATCGAAATGCGCTTTCAGGTTCGCTTCTTCGAAAAGTCTGGGCTCATGCTCATGACTCGCGTGTCTGCCATACACGTTTACCGCATCGGCGTGTCTTTCAGGCAAGGCCATAAGCTGACAGAGCTTATCCTGCAACAGCAGCTTGATTTGGTTGGCCCGATCGACGGAAAATCCCTTTGTTGAGGCTAGCAACGCATCTCTCACGTTTTCCACAAAAGAGCTTCCTGAATGAACGCAATATTCGCTCGCTTCGGTCCCTGCATGAGCCAGCGCATTCATCAGATCTTCTAAGGGACTGGCACGCCCTAAAACCCTGTTGGCAAACAATTTAGCTAGATTGACCACGTTCATGATGTTTAGTCCTTATAAATTTTGCAATTTACATAGTAAAAACAATTTTTGTTGTCAAACTTAATTCTTTAAATGCAAGCTTTCTAGAAATTCCTTGTCTTTGCAGGGCCTGTATGATTAAACAACGCATTCCTTAATCAGGAATATGTTTTCGTGGCAGGCCATGCCATAGGCCGCACCACGACCCGTCACCTCTTTTGAACGGAGACTGTCATGGCCAAGAAAGTTTCAGGTTATATCAACCTGATCATCCCGGCGGGCAAGGCGAATCCCTCGCCGCCGATCGGCCCCGCGCTGGGCCAGCAGGGCGTCAACATCATGATGTTCTGTAAGGATTTCAACGCGCAAACCGAAAAATTCGAAGCCGGAACGCCGATCCCGGTCGTGATCACGGTGTATGAGGACCGCTCCTACACCTTCATCATGAAGAAGCCGCCGGCGACCTACTACCTGAAAAAGGCGACCAAGCTGCAGTCCGGCTCCAAGACGCCGGGCCGCGAGACGGTCGCGACCGTCTCCACCTCCGCCGTGCGCAAGATCGCGGAAGAGAAAATGGTGGATCTGAACGCCAACGACGTCGAGGCCGCGATGAAGATCATCGCCGGTTCCGCGCGCTCGATGGGCATCGAAGTGGTGGAGGGTTAAGATGGCTGCCGGCAAGAAACTCCGTAAAGTGTATGAAGGCGTCGACCGCGCGAAATTCTATTCGGTCGAGGATGCCGTCAAAATCATCAAATCGTCCGCGAAGAACCGCAAGTTCGACGAAACCGTCGAGCTGGCCGTCAACCTGGGCGTCGATCCCCGCCATGCCGATCAGGCCGTGCGCGGCATGATCGAGCTGCCCCACGGCACGGGCGCGAAACTGCGCGTCGCCGTGTTCGCGAAGGACAAGAAGGCCGAGGAGGCGAAAGCCGCCGGGGCCGACATCGTCGGCGCGGAAGACCTGGCGGACAAGGTGCTGAAAGGCGAAATCGATTTCGACCGCTGCATCGCGACGCCGGACATGATGCCGCTGATGGGCCGCCTGGGCAAGGTGCTGGGTCCGAAAGGCCTGATGCCGAACCCGAAACTTGGCACCGTCACGCTGGACGTCAAAAAGGCCGTCGAATCCGCCAAGGGCGGCGCGATCGAGTACCGCGCCGAGAAGGCCGGGATCGTGCATGCCGGCGTCGGCAAGGCGAGCTTCGACGAGAAGAAGCTGGCCGACAATATCCGCGCGCTGGTCAACGAACTGATCCGCGTTCGCCCCGCCGGCGCGAAAGGCACTTACATGAAAAAAGTGACCGTTTCGTCCACGATGGGCCCGGGCCTGAAGCTGGACCTGTCCGGTTTCGGCAGCCAGGCCAGCAAGGCAGCCTGATCTTCCTGCATTCCGATCATGAAAAGCCCGCTTTCAAGCGGGCTTTTTTAATCAGTGCGGAAACAGAGCGGCCAGAGCTTTCGCCATCAACTGAAACACAGCTTCCGGATCGGCTATGCGTTCGATCATATGAACCGGTCCGCCCTCCGATGCCAGGGTCATCTGCCCATGCCGCTCATCCGCAGGGTCCGCATTCACCGTCATCGTGACATCCCGCCCTTCGTATAAATGCGGCGCCATCAAGAAGAGCGGCACGTTCTGATCGTGCAGCACCGCGCCGGGAAGGCCGAATTTCGGCATATCGTATTTTTCCGCCGCACGCATCATGCGCACCAATTCCCGCGCGGGGAATTCCGGCAAAAGATCGAGCAGGCGTTTTTGCCGCTCCGGCGTCAGAACGGTCTTGTGCGTGGCGTCCATGGGCAGCAAGGTCACCGGCACGCCGCTGTTCAGCACGATATCGGCCGCATCCGGATCCATATAAAAATTGAATTCCGCATAGGGCGTGATATTACCGCGACGCCCCCCGGGCTCCAAAGGCCCAAGGCACCCGCCCATCGCGACGATCCGGCCGATCTTCGGCACGACATCAGGGCAGGTTTGCAGCAGCCGGGCCATGTTGGTCATCAGGCCCGTCGCGCAGAGTGTCACAGGGCGGTCCGCAACCCGCAATGTTTCCGCCATCCATTCCACCGCATTCAGGGAATGCGGTTCCCGGCAAACAGGGAAAGAAACTCCCCCCAGTCCGTCGTCATCGAAAGCGTTATCGCCGCTTTTCAGGACTGACAGGGGGCGTTTGCTGCCGCTGCAGACAGGGATATTGTGACGCCCCGCCAATTCCAGCGCAGCCAAAGCATTTCGCGTTGCATGTTCCACCGACGTGTTGCCGTATCCTGTCGTTACGCCCAGCAGGTTGAAGATCCGGGGTTGCGCGGCAAACAGCAGCGTAGCAACGAAATCGTCGCTGCCGTGATCGCCATCGTGGATAACGGAATGCTGCATAGCTTGTTTCCCCATGCGAAGCAGGTAGTATAGGAAAATGATAACCATGCAGGCAAGCCGATGATCTGGGCCTTTTATGCCGTTCTCTACAGTGTTTTCCGCGCTTTATTCGTAGAGGCGGGCCGGATCGACAGGGGCGATCCGTGGGTCCGCGCCTTCTGGCATGCGGTGTTCGGCATTCTTATGCTTCTGCCTTTCTGGCCGATGATGCAATGGCCGGCGGTGGATGCCGGATTTTACTTCGCCGCCGTGATCGTCGGGGCCATTATGACGATTGGCTGCCTGATGCAGCTGGCACTGTCCGAGCAGCACAAGGGCAGGATTACGGGTATTTCCCTGCCGGTAGAAACCGCGGCGGCTTTCGTCATCTGGCTGGCCATCACGCCCTCATCCTTCGGCGATGTGGTTGGCGATGCGCTGCGCACGGCATGTGTGCTTCTGGCATTCACCGTGGCCGGAATCGCTCTGGCGATCGTCCGCTCGAATGACATCCACATCCGCACTGCCCTGCTGATGACGCCGATAGGCCTCAGCTTCGCGGTCGCGGGCGTCGTGACCAAGCTGGCCCTTCCTTCCGGCCCCGCCCTGGCTATAGCCCTTCCTTATGTCCTGATCAATTTCGGCGTCATGGCGATTGTCATGGGCGTCATAGCTGCCATGAAACGAAAATTCGGCCGTGCGGCCTTCCAGACGGAAACGCTGCGCAGCGGGGCGTTGACAGGGTTGTTCTCCGCCTCGTCCTATACCGCCTTCGTCATGGCGGTCTCTCTGGCCCCGAACCCTGGCTATGTCAGTTTCATGGCCATGCTTCTGCCCGTCTGGATGATCGGGTTGCACAAAATCCTGGGAGAGGAAGAAAAATCCAGCCCTGTGGCCGCTTTTCTTCTGGTGCTCAGCGCCATCATGCTGGTGGTGGCCGTATTGTAAGCGGAAAAAGCTTGACGCCATGCGCGGGAGTCTGTAACTAGACCCGCAATGCTGGTCTCCGGACGCGGCAGCCTGTCCGGGACTGCGGGTAGCCTTTGGCATAAATCCGGCATAGATAGGGCATCAAGAACGTTTCCGGTTTGCCGGAGTGTTTTGACAGCCTATCGGTCTGACGGTTTGGACGGGATGCGTATAAGCATCCCTTTTTTATTTTTAACGGAGAACGCTCATGGGTATGACCCGCGCGGAAAAAGAAACGGAAATCAAGGCGCTGAACGAACGCATCGGTGGCGCGAACCTGGTGGTCGTGACGCAGAACAAGGGCCTGACGATGAAAGACGTCACGGCCTTCCGCAACGCCGCCCGCAAGGAAGGCGCCAGCGGCAAGGTCGCGAAAAACACGCTGGCCAGGATCGCCATCAAGGGCACCAAGTTCGAAGGCCTGGGCGATCTGCTGTCCGGCCCGACGATGCTGGTCACCTCGGACGATCCGATGGCCGCGGCCCGCGCAGTCTATAACTTCGCCAAGACCAACGACAAGCTGGTCATTATCGGCGGCGCCTCGAATGACGGCATGATGAGCGTCGACAAGATCAAATACCTGGCCACCCTGCCCTCGCTCGATGCCCTGCGCGGCAAGATCGTCGGCCTGCTGCAGGCGCCGGGCGCGCAAATCGCCCGCGTGGTCAACGCCTATGCGACGAAAGACGCGCCGCAAGGCTAACAATTCCGGCTTTAACACGAACAGCTTTAAACATAGGAGACTGAAATGGCTGCAAATCTTGAGAAACTCGTCGAAGACCTGTCCGCCCTGACCGTGATGGAAGCGGCTGACCTTGCGAAAATGCTGGAAGAAAAATGGGGCGTTTCCGCCGCCGCTCCCGTTGCTGTTGCCGCCGCTGGCGGCGCTGGCGCCGCCCCTGCGGAGGAAAAAGACAGCTTCAACATCATTCTGGAAGCCGCCGGCGACAACAAGATCAACGTCATCAAGGAAGTCCGCGCCATTACCGGCCTGGGCCTGAAAGAAGCGAAGGATCTGGTCGAAGGCGCGCCGAAAACTGTGAAGGAAGGCGTCGCGAAAGCCGAAGCCGAAGATCTGAAGAAAAAACTGGAAGCCGCCGGCGCAAAAGTGAAGCTGGATTAATTCCGTATTTATCCATCAGACCGGCCCTATCAAAGGGCCGGTTTTCTTTTTGAAATTTCGTCACTTAGGCCGTTTGGAAAAGAGTTCCCGGAACAGGGATAAAAAGGCTTGACAGGCAGATGACAAAAGGCCATATAACACACGCAAACTGCAGCCGGGAAGATTTGTGAACTATTCCACGCCACTTGACGGATAACCGTTTCTGGTGATGACCGCTTCAGCCCCAAATGAACGGGTTGAGGGCGGTCGAATGCGTTTTGGCATGCCGCGAAGCGGCGCGATTTAAACCTTTTGTACGGGCAAGGTGTAGACGATGAGTTCAGCAAAAAACGATAAATCCAAATCCCCCAGCAAAAAGGAACCGGCCAAGCCAGCCAAAAAGACCAGCACAAAGAAGAAGGCCGAATCGGCTGTTCCTGAACGGAAACCTGCCACCTTCCGTGCATCGTCCATGACGATCGCCATCCGTCCGGCGAACGATGTCGAGAGCTTTACAGGCCGCAAGCGTATCCGCCGTTCCTTCGGCAAGATTCGCGAAGTGGCGCAGATGCCCAACCTGATCGAAGTCCAGCGCGAATCCTATGAGGCTTTCCTTCAGTCGGACAAGTCGCCCGAAGAGCGGAAAATGGCCGGTCTGCAGGAAGTCTTTTCATCCGTCTTCCCGATCAAGGATTTTGCCGACAAGGCGGAAATAGATTATGTCAAATACGAACTGGAGGAGCCCAAGTTTGACGTCGATGAGTGCATCCAGCGCGGCATGACCTTCTCCGCTCCGCTGCGCGTGACGCTGCGCCTGTCCGTGTTTGATGTCGATGAGGATTCCGGCCTTCGTTCGATCCGCGATATTAAAGAGCAGGATGTCTATATGGTGGACATGCCGCTGATGACTGCGAACGGCACGTTTATCGTCAATGGCACGGAACGCGTGATCGTGTCCCAGATGCATCGTTCTCCCGGCGTGTTCTTCGATCATGACGGCGGCAAGACGCACGCCTCGGGCAAATACCTGTTCGCGTCCCGCATCATCCCCTATCGCGGTTCCTGGCTCGATTTCGAATTTGACGCGAAGGATCATATGTATGTCCGCATCGACCGCCGCCGCAAACTGCCGGCGACGACTTTCCTGCGCGCGCTTGATTCCGCAGAGACGGCAGCCTACCGCGCGAAATGCGAAGCGAATGACGAGCCGGTTGATCCGTTGCTGGTGCAGGGCATGGGCAACGAGGAAATCCTGTCCACCTTTTATGACGTCGTAGAATACGCAAAGGACAAAAAGGGCTGGAAGACTTCCTTTAACGGCGAACGCCTGCGTGGCGTCAAGGTTTCCCATGACCTGATCGACGCGAAAACAGGCAAGGTCGTGGCCGAAGCCGGCACCAAGATCACGCCGCGCCAGGCACGCACCCTCGCTGAAAAAGGCCTGAAGGAAATTCTGGTCCAGGAAGAACAGCTGGTCGGCCAGTATCTGGCGCTGGATCTGTTCGATCCCAAAACAGGCCAGGTCATCTTCGAGGCAGGTCATGAACTGACCGCCGACGATCTTGTCGTGCTCGAAAAACTGAACGTCACCAGCATTCACCTGCTGGCGATCGATCATGTCAACACGGGCGCCTATATCCGCAATACGCTGATGATCGACAAATGCGACACACGCGAGGAAGCGCTGATCGATATCTATCGCGTCATGCGTCCTGGCGAGCCGCCGACGGTCGATTCCGCTGACGCGCTGTTCCAGTCGCTGTTCTTCGATCCGGAACGCTATGATCTGTCGCCGGTCGGCCGCGTGAAAATGAATGGCCGCCTCGACCTCAACGCGCCGGACACGATGCGTGTGCTACGCAAGGAAGATGTGCTGGCGATCCTGAAATATCTGCACGGCCTGAAGGATGGCATCGGCGAGGTTGACGATATCGACAACCTCGGCAACCGCCGCGTCCGCTCGGTCGGCGAGCTGATGGAGAACCAGATCCGCATTGGCCTGCTCCGCATGGAGCGCGCGATCCGCGAACGCATGTCCTCTGTCGACATCGACACTTATATGCCGCACGACCTGATCAACTCGAAGCCCGCTCAGGCCGCGGTTCGGGAGTTCTTCGGTTCCTCGCAGCTCTCGCAGTTCATGGATCAGACCAACCCGCTGTCCGAGATCACGCACAAGCGCCGTCTTTCCGCGCTTGGCCCCGGCGGTCTGACACGCGAACGCGCGGGCTTCGAAGTCCGCGACGTGCATCCGACCCATTATGGCCGCATCTGCCCGATCGAGACGCCGGAAGGTCCGAACATCGGACTGATCAACTCTCTGTCCACCTTTGCCCGCGTCAACCAGTACGGATTCATCGAATCCCCGTACCGCAAGGTCGTCGACGGAAAGGTAACGGATGAAGTGGTTTATCTTTCCGCGATGGAAGAGGCCCGCCACACGATTGCCCAGGCGAATTCGGAGCTGGACGCAAAAGGCGCGTTTATGAACGAACTGGTCTCCTGCCGCAAGGCCGGTGAAAACCAGATGTTTCCGCGCGACCAGATCGACATGATCGACGTCTCGCCGAAACAGATCGTCTCAGTGGCTGCCGCGCTTATCCCGTTCCTTGAAAACGACGACGCCAACCGTGCGCTCATGGGTTCGAACATGCAGCGTCAGGCCGTGCCTTTGCTGCGCTCTGACGCGCCGCTGGTCGGCACTGGCATGGAGTCGACGGTCGCCCGGGATTCCGGTGCCGCCGTGACTGCGCGCCGCGCCGGGATCGTCACGAAAGTGGACGGCACCCGGATCGTTATCCGCGCGACGGAAGACCTCCGCGCCGAAGCGGCTACGGTCGATATCTATAAGCTGTCCAAGTTCCAGCGTTCCAACCAGAACACCTGCATCACGCAGAAACCTCTGGTAAAGGTGGGCGATGTGATCAAGGCCGGCGATATCATCGCCGACGGCCCATCGACCCAGTTCGGCGAACTGGCTCTGGGCCGCAACGTGCTGGTCGCGTTCATGCCCTGGAACGGCTACAACTTCGAGGACTCCATCCTGCTCTCCGAGCGCATCGTGCGCGAGGACATCTTCACCTCGATCCATATCGAGGAATATGAAGTGATGGCCCGCGACACCAAGCTGGGCACGGAGGAGATCACGCGCGACATCCCGAACGTCGGCGAGGAGGCGCTGAAGCACCTCGACGAGGCCGGCATCGTCCATATCGGCGCCGAAGTCCAGCCGGGCGACATCCTGGTCGGCAAGGTCACGCCGAAAGGCGAAAGCCCGATGACGCCGGAGGAAAAGCTCCTGCGCGCCATCTTCGGCGAAAAGGCCGCCGATGTGAAGGATACGTCGCTTCGCGTTCCCCCCGGAGTCCAGGGCACGATCGTCGAAGTCCGCGTCTTCAACCGCCGCGGCGTCGATAAAGACGCCCGCGCCATGTCGATCGAACGCGAGGAG
>JBDHTS010000093.1:0-8473 GCA_039808845.1 Alphaproteobacteria bacterium
CAGACGGTGCAGCTCGCGCGCTACGTCGCCCAGCATTTCAACGAACTGGTCTTCCCGTTCAAGCGCTACCAGATGCAGCGCGTCTGGCGCGGCGAGCGCCCGCAGGCGGGACGGTTCCGCGAATTCTATCAATGCGATATCGACGTCATCAACGTCGACGCCCTGCCCCTGCATTTCGACGCGGAAATGCCCGCGGTGATGTGGGAGATTTTGTCGTCCCTGCCCGGCATGGAGAATGAAAAAATCCAGATCCGCGTCAGCAACCGCAAGCTCTGGCTCGGCCTGCTGGAAGATCTGAAAGTCCGCGATACGGGCGAAGTGCTGAAGATCATCGACAAGCTTGAGAAGGTCGGCAAGAAAGCCGCTTATGTTTCGCTGGAAACGGTGGTCGATCTGCCGGAAATCCGCGAGAAGATTTTCATGCTGGCGGAGACGCGCTGCGACAGCGCCGACAATCTTGCCGAATGTCTGGCGCAATTCGGCGACGTGCAATCCTCCGTCTTCCGCGAAGGCTGCGAGGAATTGCTGTTCGTCATGCGCAACCTTGCGCATCTGCCGCAGGGTGCGGTCGTCGCCGACCTCTCGATTGTGCGCGGGCTCGATTACTACACCGGCACGGTCTATGAAACCGTGTTCGTGGACGATCCCGCCTACGGTTCTATTTGCTCCGGCGGGCGGTACGACGATCTGGCCAGCGGGTATATCAACAAGAGCCTGCCCGGCGTCGGAATTTCCATCGGGTTTTCGCGGCTGTTCGCGCGGATGCTGGAAAAGGGCAAGCTGCCCGCCATGCACAAGTCGCCCGCCGATATCCTGGTCGTCATGCCGTCGGACGAACGCCGCGCGGTCACGGCGGAAACGGCGCAGACTTTGCGCCGCCGGGGTTTCCGGGTCGAAATGTATCACGCGGGGCAGAAGATCAAGCGCCAGATGGAATATGCCAGCAAAAAAGGCATCCCCTATGTCTGGTTCCCGCCTTTCGACGAGGGCGGCGTCCATGAGGTGAAGAACATGGGCACAGGCGAACAGGCGCAGGCCACACCAGAGAATTGGAAAAAGCAGCCATGAACTTTTTGAGATCGTCATGCCCGCGCAGGCGGGCATCCAGAGGGCCGGGTACAAACTCTGGATTATGGCGCATGCGGCTCTGGATCCCCGCCTGCGCGGGCATGACGATGTTGATGGTTCTGGCAACCGCTGCCCTCGCCCAGAACAAGCCTGTCGCCGAAAAGCTGCCCGAAAAACCCGCCTGGCTGGAAAGCGGCTATACCTACTCGCCGGAAGGCTGCGACTTCACCGTCTCATTCCCGCAGGAACCGTATACCACCAAGCGCTGCGACCCCGTCGAGCCCGGCAAGAACTGTACGGACATGACGACCTTCACCAAGGTGTTCGGGGTGGACGCGACGCTGCTGTTCAGCGTGTCGTGCAACAAGGCGGACGGCAATATGTACGACCGTTACGACGACAACGTCATGCGCACCACCCTGCTGGGCATGGCAAGGCCGGTCAACCTGGGATCGTCGGAAACGGGTTTCGCGAAGATGGACAAGGCGAAGATGGCCGTCCTGCTCGGCACGGGCAAGGCCGATAACGGCGAGGATGACCTGATGTATACCGCCCAGCTCTGGATCGGCCATAATTCCGTTTTCACGCTGGAGGGAGAGCTGCGCGGGAAATACGTCCCCGATGCCGACCTGCTGTTCGCCGAAATCCTGAAGACCGCCAGGGTCAGGGATATGAAAGCGGAGCCGAAAGATGAGAAGAAGGACGAGAAAAAAGAGGACAAGCAGAAGTAACGTATAAAACCCCTCACCCAAACCGCGAAGGCGCGGTTTGGCCTCTCCCGAGGGAGAGGCCAAGATCAATCGCTCAATATCCAAATTTTTTACCTCTCCCTCGGGAGAGGTCGAAACGACTTCTTCAGGCGTTTCGGGTGATGGGGTTCAGTGCGCCAATGCCTTGATCCGTTCCACCATGGCGAAAAACCCGTTGCGGCGGCTGGGTGAAAGATGGCCGCTTAATCCCAGAGATTCAAAAGACTTTTCGATATCGACGTCTTTGATTTCCTCCGGCGTCTTGTCCTGATACGCGATCATCAGAATATGGATGAGGCCGCGCACGATCTGGGCGTCGCTATCCGCCAGAAAATGCCAGCGCCCGTCACGCTGCACCGCAACAAGCCAGACGCGGGACGTGCACCCCCGGACCATGTGCGCATCGGTTTTCAGCGCTTCGTCCATCGGTTCAAGCCTTTGGCCGAGTTCGATGATATAGCGGTACCGGTCTTCCCAATTATCGAACAGGGAAAACGATTCCGCGAGATCCTGCAACGTTGTGGACGTCATCTCTTCATACTTCCTTAAACCTTCCCCGGCATTGATTGTATATAGCGCCGCGTCCGGGCGCTTGCAATTGAAGGCCGCAGGACGCATTTTAATATCAGGGAAATGTGCCGGAGGGGCTTGCATGGCTTCATGTCCCTTGGCTAGATTGAGAGCAGATTGATTCTGCAGGGAACCTCAGATGAGTAAATCCGGATCGGGCGACAGCAAAAACACCCTCTACTGCTCCTTCTGCGGGAAGAGCCAGCATGAGGTCCGGAAGCTCATTGCCGGGCCGAACGTGTTCATCTGCAATGAATGCGTCGAGCTGTGCATGGACATCATCCGGGAGGAGGACAAATCCTCCCTCGTCCGCTCCGGCGAAGGCGTGCCGAGCCCCAGCGAGATCAAGACCGTCCTGGACGAATATGTCATCGGCCAGGAAAAGGCCAAGCGCGTCCTGTCCGTCGCCGTGCATAACCATTACAAGCGGATCGAATCCGGCGAGCGCGGCAGCGATATCGAAATCGCGAAATCGAACATCCTGCTGGTCGGCCCGACCGGTTCGGGCAAAACGCTGCTGGCCCAGACCCTGGCCCGCATTCTGGATGTGCCCTTCACCATGGCCGACGCCACCACCCTGACCGAGGCCGGTTATGTGGGCGAGGACGTGGAAAACATTGTCCTGAAACTGCTCCAGGCCTCCGATTACAACGTCGAGCGGGCGCAGCGCGGCATCGTCTATATCGACGAGATCGACAAGATTTCCCGCAAGGGCGACAACCCCTCCATCACCCGCGACGTTTCGGGCGAAGGCGTGCAGCAGGCGCTGCTCAAACTCATGGAAGGCACCGTTGCCTCCGTCCCGCCCCAGGGTGGCCGCAAGCATCCACAGCAGGAATTCCTGCAGGTGGATACGACCAACATCCTGTTCATCTGCGGCGGCGCGTTCGCGGGCATCGAGAAGATCATCGCGATGCGGGGCCGCGGCACGGCCATCGGCTTCGGCGCGGACGTGAAGTCGCAGGACGACCGCCGCGCGGGCGAACTGCTCAAGAGCCTGGAAACGGAAGACCTGCTGAAATTCGGCCTGATCCCCGAATTTGTCGGACGTCTACCGGTCGTGGCGACGCTGGAAGACCTGGACGAGGCCGCCCTGATTCAGATCCTGACCGAGCCGAAAAACGCTCTGGTCAAGCAATACGGACGCCTGTTCGAAATGGAAGGCGCGCATCTGAAGATCACCGATGGCGCCCTGAAAGCCATTTCGAAAAAGGCCATTGAGCGCAACACCGGCGCGCGCGGCCTGCGATCCATCATGGAAAACATGCTGATGGACACGATGTTCGAACTGCCCGACCAGGAAAACGTCGAGGAAGTCGTCGTCGATGAAAAGACCGTTCTGGAAGGCAAGCCGCCGACTTATGTCCTGACCGACAAGAAGAAGAAAAAGTCGAAGGGCGACAAGGAAGACGCCGAAATCGAAGCGCACGCTTCCTGAGAGCGGGCAGGCCGCGCTTCCGAAGGCCTGGAACGACTTTCGGCAGCTTTCCGCTGTATTCTCCTGTCATTTTTGACATTCGATTTAAGAGCTTGTATAGTAGCCATACCAAATAATTATGGAAATATATAGGGTGGCACAACGCTATGGCAGACCTCTTCAGTGGATTAGAAAAAACCGCAGCAAAATTGCAAAGGGCGTTAGGCTTAACGCTAACAGGCGGTGAACCTAATGCGGCAGAGCGAGGGCCGGCGGCGGCCCTGGGTGTCGGCCTGGACAGGCCAATCGTATTTTCAAGCACAAAACTGACGAATGGCCAGGTCCTGAGCGCCGTAACACAGGTTCTCCCTGTTCGTAGTAAAGATGAGATGATGCCAGAGGACGCATCACCACGCTTTCAAAAATATGTGGAAGGGAAGATCGGCGATCCGAACGGGCTCGTGCGTTTAGAGACAAGTTTCAGCTTCACCTCTGCGGATGGTCAGCCTCTACGCTATACGCATAATCATGTCATGGAAATTCCGGAGGGCTTTCTGAATGAGTCGGGACAACTGACTCCCGACGCAGAAGCCAGGATAGAACGATTGCAGAAAGCGGCAGGCATAAAAGTACAACAAGTGCTGGGCGATTTCAGCACAGGCCAGCTCACAACGAACTTATCGCTTGATGTGGACATGAGCAGGCATATATTAGCGGCCGGGCTAGGGACCATGTATGATAATTCGTTTAATAAGAGCGTGGGGAGTTATTATGGAGAAAATACTCCCTCTATTGTTCACCGGTTTCCAGGTAAAGATCCGCTTCCTGCGTTGCAACCATAATCGCGCCGCCGTCCTCACGCAGGAACGATAGCGCCGGACAATGCGCTATAGCCAGGTCTATAATGACTGACAGCTTCCCCCCTCCCTGAGGGAGGGGCCGGGGGAGGGTGTGCGATGCCGGGCGCTCAAGCGCGGAATGCCGGACACCCCCATCCAACCCTCCCCCTCAGGGGGAGGGCTTTGCCTTTCGATCATTATGGGCTTGGTTATAAAAAAAGCGGGAATTCGCTCCGGAAAGGATTATCCTGAACCTTTGGTTAACCATGCCGATGCAAGAATGGAAGCACTGGCCGCCTTTAAAAAGCTGAAAGCCGCATGATCAAGCCTCCTGCCCTGAGACCGGGCGATACGATCGGCATCATGGCCCCGTCCAGCCGCGTGGACCGGGAAGCGATCGAGCAGGCCTGCCACTGGCTGGACAATTACGGATTTGCCCTGGAGATCCATCCGCAGACCTTCGCTGAACATTACCAGTCGGCCGGAACGCATCAGGAAAAACTGGCGGCATTCCACGGCCTCTGGAACAATCCGAAGGTCAGGCTGATCATGTCGGCCCGGGGCGGCAACCGGTCGGGCGCTCTGCTTCCTCTGCTGGATTATCCACTTCTGTCCCGCAGATCCAAACTGCTGATCGGTTACAGCGATATGACCGCGCTGCTCTCCGGCATCCAGCGCCGCACGGGGCTGGTAACGTTTCACGGCCCGGCGCTGAACAGCTTTACCAACGGCACGGAGGAAAAACATCTGGAGCTTGCTTTCCAGGTCATGGCAGGCATGGAAACGGAACTGCCGATGTGGGGTACGCAGATCATGCGTCCGGGCAAGGCCGATGGCCGCCTGATCGGCGGCAACCTCAGCCTGATCTGCAGCCTGATGGGCACGCGATGGGAACCCGATTTCAAGGACGCCATCCTGTTCCTGGAGGATGCGGGCGACCAGCTGTCCCGCTATGACCGGATGCTGCTTCAGTTGCGCAATGCGGGCGTCTTCGAGCGCGTGAACGGCGTCATGTTCGGCGATTTTTCCATGGCCGACGACAAAGGCGCCGTTCCGTTCGGTTATCATCTGGATGAGATCCTGAATGACGCGCTGGGTAATGCTAAAATCCCGGTGGTAACGCACGCGCCCTTCGGACATGGCGTCAATCTCGTCACCTTTCCCGTCGGCGTCATGGCCAGGCTCGATGCCCGCGCCTCCCATGAAGTGACGTTGAAGCTTACGGAATCCCCGGTCGAGAAAGCATAGATCTTCGCTATCCTTTTATAAGGTCCTGCTGTTATTCTGCTGTTGTACGACAGAAATAACGACATGACCGAAACCCCCGTCGAAAATCCGTTCCGGATATTCCTTTATGCCGCCGGCAGCACCGCCGTCTTTGCGGGCATGAACCTGTTCGTGAAGCTGGCGTCCGAAACGCAGTCGATTCCGCAGATCATGTTTTTCCGCAACGCGCTGGCGATGGTGCCGATTCTCTGTTTCATGTTGATGCTAAAGGATGCTGCCGTCTTCCGTACCACGCGAGCGAAGGACCATTTCATCCGCGCCGGAGTCGGGCTGTGCGGCATGGTATGCGGATTTTCATCCTTTGCGCTGCTTCCCATGGCGCAAGCGACGGCCATCAATTTCGCCTCGCCCCTGATCCTGACCGCCCTGTCCGTTCCGCTGTTGAAGGAAAAGGTCGGGCCGCACCGGTTCGGAGCCGTCATCGTGGGTCTGTTCGCGGTGCTGTTCATGCTTCAGCCGTCCGGCGAAAGCTCGCATCTCGGCAACGGCCTCGCCCTGCTCGGCGCGTTTTTCAGCGCCTTCGCCATGATCAGCGTACGGCGGCTGGGCACCACCGAACATGCGCTGACCATCGTGTTCTACTTCACCCTGGCAGGCATGATCGCGGGATTTGTCGGCATGCTGTTCTTCTGGCAGCCCATCACCACCCCTGTCAGCCTGATTTATCTGATCGCCACGGGCCTGTTCG
The DNA here is from genome assembly GCA_039808845.1 of Alphaproteobacteria bacterium. Lineage (GTDB taxonomy): Bacteria > Pseudomonadota > Alphaproteobacteria > Micavibrionales > Micavibrionaceae > JBDHTS01. The sequence goes on from JBDHTS010000093.1 coordinate 6,619, forward strand.
GCGGAATCGGCCAGATTCTGCTGACCTACGCATACGCCAACGCCCCTGCGGCCTATGTCAGCCCTTTCGCCTATCTGGCGATCATCTTCTCGGCTCTGTTCGACATTGTCATCTGGGGCTATGTGCCCGAATGGCATACGCTGACGGGCAGCGCCGTGATCATCCTGTGCGGGCTCTATGTCATCTTCCGCGAAGTGCTCCGCTACGGCACGGCCCATACCCAGACCAGCGCGTTCGAACAGCCCGCCCAGCCGACCGAACGCGACGAAACCGATCCGCTTTAAAAAAGCGTCGGGATATGCCATATCACTTACAGTTTTCAACCGTCATCCCCGCACAGGCGGGGATCCAGAGCCGCTGGCTTCCATGCCCGGTTTTTACACTCATCCCTCTGGATGCCTGCCTGCGCGGGCATGACGCGGCTGAGAATGAGGCAAGGAAACCACCATGACCTTCGTCGTCACCGACGTCTGCATCAAATGCAAATATACGGATTGCGTGGAGGTCTGCCCGGTCGATTGCTTTTACGAGGGGGAAAACATGCTGGTCATCCATCCGGACGAATGCATCGATTGCGGCGTCTGCGAGCCGGAATGCCCGATCGAGGCCATCATTCCCGATATGGATTCGCGGGCGGAGAAGTTTCTGGAACTGAACCGGGAATATTCCGTAAAATGGCCGAATCTGACCAAGCGGAAACCGGCCCTGCCCGAAGCGGAGGAATTCAAAGCCATTCCGGACAAGTACCCCGCCCTGTTCAGCGAAAAGCCCGGAACCGGCGATTAAATGAATCTTGTTTATCAATAAAATAAGGCAAAATATTGATTTATGGCAGAATTTTGGCACCCCTTTTTAAGGTAATATCATTTTAAAGTTGAAAATTTACAAAAACTTAACTATATTCCTACCCATCGCTTTGCAGCATGAAGCTTCGACAGGCATATGATATCCGGCCTGGAACAGCCCTTCAGTGTTGAGTGTGATCGAACTGCATAAAATGCAGTATGGAAAGTAGTGTCTCACATCGGTTAAAGGTGGTTTGCACATGGCTCATAACGACAATTTCGACTTCAAGACTGGTGATTATGTTGTCTACCCTGCTCACGGCGTGGGCAAGGTTGAAGGCATTGAAACCCAGACGATCGCGGGAACGGAAGTCCGGCTTTACGCCATTTCTTTTACCCATGACCGCATGCGTCTGAAGATCCCGGTCATGAAGGCGAATACGGCGGGCCTGCGCAAGCTGTGCAGCGGCGACCGCCTGAAGGATGCCATCAAGACCCTGCAGGGCAAATCCAAGGTGCGCCGCACGATGTGGAGCCGCCGCGCCCAGGAATACGAAACCAAGATCAATTCCGGCGACCCGGTCTCCATCGCCGAGGTCCTGCGCGACCTGAAACGCAGCAACGACGATTCGGAACAGTCCTACAGCGAACGCCAGATTTACCAGTCCGCGCTGCAGCGCCTCGCCCGCGAAGTCGCGGCGGTGCAAAGCATCACAGAAATCCAGGCAACCGCGAAGCTGGAAGGCCTGCTGGGCAAGATCGCCGCCTGATATTTCAGGCAAGCATCAAAAAAATCCCCGCTGTTTTGCGGGGATTTTTGTTTAGCAGCCGCGCTCAACAAGCGCAGCCGTTGGAAAATGTTTTTCTCTCCTTGAAATTTATGTACACTATTAATGATTCTGGAATTCTTCCGGATCGTCCCGCCGTCAACGTGCTTCCACCGATCTCTCTGTGTGTATGGCATCAGACCAGCGTTTTACGAATCTTGGCGCGCCCGGCAGGGTCTGGGCGATCCCCGCCATTCATGGCGAGGCCGGGCGGCTGCAATCCCTGCATGATGCGCTTTACCG
>JBDHTS010000094.1:0-8450 GCA_039808845.1 Alphaproteobacteria bacterium
CGACGGGGGTTTCCACCACGTCCTCAATGCTTCGGAAGCCTTCCGCCACCAGAAGCTGGGCAAAGACTTCATCGATATCCAGGGCTTCGATGAAGAGGCTGGACCGTTTGTTGAATTCAGTCGTGCGGCGTTCCGATTCCTCGGCTTCAGTCAGGATGTCGATATCCCAACCGGTCAGTTGAGAAGCCAGCCGAACGTTCTGGCCGCGGCGCCCGATGGCGAGGGACAGCTGCTCCTCCGGCACCACGACATCCATGCGGTGTTTTTCTTCATCCAGAACGACCTTCGAGACCTCGGCAGGGGCGAGGGCGCTGACTGTGAAGGAGGCAATGTCGTTCACCCAGGGCACGATGTCGATTTTTTCGCCCTGCAGCTCGTTCACGACGGCCTGGACGCGGCTGCCGCGCATGCCGACGCAGGCGCCAACCGGGTCGATGGAAGAATCACGCGAAATAACGGCGATTTTGGCGCGGCTGCCCGGATCGCGGGCGACGGCGCGGATCTCGATGATGCCGTCGTAGATTTCCGGCACTTCCTGCATGAACAGTTTCGCCATGAATTCCGGACGGGTCCGGGTCAGGAAGATCTGCGGCCCGCGCAATTCCTGGCGCACGTCGTAAATCAGGGCGCGGACGCGGTCGCCGTTTTTCAGGTGCTCGCGGGGCAGGGTGTCGTCGCGGCGAAGCATAGCCTCGCCCTTGCCGCCCAGGTCGATCGTTGCGTTGCCGTATTCAACGCGCTTGACGACACCGTTGATGATTTCGCCGACGCGATCCTTAAACTCGTCATATTGTTTCGAGCGTTCGGCTTCCCGGACCTTCTGCATAATGACCTGCTTGGCAGTCTGGGCGGCGATGCGGCCGAAATCGAGAGGAGGCAGCTCGTCGATCAGGAAATCGCCTACGTTGACGTCTGACTTGATGCGGCGCGCCTGGGATAACGTCAGTTGCTGCACTTCGTTTTCGATCAACTCGACAACCGCGCGGTAGCGTTTCAGTTCAATGTTGCCGGACCTGCGGTCGATATGGGCGCGGATGTCGTGGTCGTGCCCGTATTTGGAGCGTCCCGCCTTTTGAATAGCTTCTTCCATCGCTTCCAGAACGATATCGCGTTCGATATTTTTTTCCCTGGCGACGGCGTCGGCAACCTGCAGCAGTTCCATTGTCTTTTCCTCTTCAGTCCTTCTGTTTCGTTTTGGCGATTAAATCGTCGTTCAGAACCAGCCGCGCCTTCTGGATCGAGTCCAGGGGCAGAGCGACCGGCCCGGTTTCCGTTTCCAGCCTGACCGCGCCGTTTTCAACGCCGATCAACAGGCCCTTGAATCTTTTCTGCCCATCAAGGGCGGGGGCGATCTCAATCCGGGCTTCCAGCCCCCTGAAATCCTCGAAATCCCTTTCCTTCGTCAGCGGGCGGTCGATTCCGGGAGAACTGACCTCCAGCCTGTACCGCCCCTGGATAGGATCTTCCACGTCCAGGATCGCGGCGATTTCCCGGCTGAGTTTCGCACAATCGTCCACGCCGATTTTCCGCGTGGCGGGATCTTCCGCCATGACCTGCAATGTATTCATTCCGTTTTCGCCGGTCATCCGGACGCAGACCAGCGACAGACCCCGCTCGGCGATCACAGGTTCTATCATATCCGCAATCCTGCTTTCCAGCGCCGTCTGACGCATATATATGTCCAGCCTTTGATAACAAAAAAGGCGGGCCGGAAGCCCACCTGATCAAACAGAACAGGAATATTTATTGAGGGTTATATAGGCCTTCGCAGGCAGAAAAGCAAGTGTTTTATATTTTGTGAAACAGAAGATAGGTCTGGCTGCGGCCTGCTTTCGCGCCCTTTGTTTCGTAGCGGGTTTCCACCCAGTCCGCCGGTTTTTCCTTCCAGCCCGTCGCTTTTTCGGCCTGCCATGCAAAAGCGGGGTGAATCATGGCCTGTGTCACCATCCATTCGGCGAGATCATCGACATCCGTGGTCATGATCAACTGGCCTCCGGGTTTTAAAATGCGGGCGAAGAGATCCAGATTCCGCTGGCTGACGATGCGTCTTTTATAATGTCTTTTTTTCGGCCAGGGATCGGGGTTGAGGATGTAAATGCCGTCCAGAGACGCCTCCGGGAGGCGTTGCAGGACGGGGATGGCATCGTCCATCACGACACGCACCCGTTCGATGCAATCCGGTTCATCCTGGATGTCTTTCAGAAAGGCGGCCATGCCGTTGATGAACGGCTCGGCCCCGATGTAATGGCGATCCGGGTGGCGCCGGAGCAGGGCGGACAGATGTTCGCCGTTGCCGAAGCCGATCTCCGCCCAGAGCGCGGCAGGCATGGAATTGAATAAACCGGCGGGATCGAGCGGCGTTTCGCCCGGAGCGATTTGCCGGGCCGGCAGAAGGGTTTCCAGCACATGCTGACGCTGGCCTTTCAGAGGCCGTCCCTGCCGCCGCCCGTACAGACGGCGTTTTCCCTTCAATTCCTCATTCATGGAAGGAAGGTCAGCCCAGTTCCTTGCGGAGCGCGTCGACCAGATCGAGGCGTTCCCAGCTGAAACCGCCATCCGCTTCGGGCGACCTGCCGAAATGGCCGTAGGCCGCTGTGCGGGCGTAAATAGGCCGGTTCAGCTTAAGCTGCCGGCGGATCCCGCGCGGGCTGAGGTCGAAGACGCGGTCCAGGGCGCGGATCATTTCCGCTTCCGGAACCGATCCCGTCCCGTGCGTATTGATGTAAACGGACAGCGGCTTGCTGACGCCAATCGCATAAGACAATTGCACGGTGCAACGGTCCGCATATCCGGCGGCAACAATGTTTTTGGCGCAATAACGGGCGGCATACGCGGCAGAACGGTCGACCTTCGTCGGATCCTTGCCGGAAAACGCTCCGCCGCCATGAGGGCAGGAACCCCCATATGTATCGACGATGATCTTGCGCCCTGTCAGCCCGCAATCGCCCACAGGGCCGCCAATCACGAAACGCCCCGTCGGGTTGACGTAGAATTCCTCTTCAGGGCACATCCAGCCCTCCGGCAGAACGTCCAGAACGTGAGGACGAACCATTTCCCGGACGTCTTCCTGACTGACGCCTTCATCATGCTGGGTCGAGACAACGATTGATGTCGCGCGGACGGGGGCGCCGGCCCTGTATTCCAGAGACACCTGGGATTTGGCATCCGGACCGAGTTTGGGCAGAGCGCCTGAATGGCGCGCCTCCGCCAGCGATTTCAGGATGGCGTGGGAAAAATGGATCGCGGCGGGCATGAACGCCTCCGTCTCCCGGCAAGCATAGCCGAACATGATCCCCTGATCGCCCGCGCCTTCATCCTTGGATCCCGAAGCATCCACGCCCATGGCGATGTCGGCGGATTGCTTGTGCGCGCGAACATCAACCTTCAGGGACTTCCAGTGATAATCCTCCTGCTCATACCCGATATCGCGCACGACCTTGCGGGCGATCTCCTCCAGATCGTTGTGCGTGATCGAGGCAGGGCCGCGCGTTTCGCCGAAGATGCCGAGATAATTGGTCGTCGTCACGCATTCGATGGCCGTCCTGCATTCAGGATCAAGGGTCATGTAATGATCAAGGACGGCGTCGGAAACCTGGTCGCAGATTTTATCGGGATGGCCTTCGGCAACGGATTCCGAGGTGAACAGGAAATCGGCCAGTTCGGCGCGGGAGGCGATATCAGGCATTTTCACGATTTTTCCGGCAGATTGTTTCATAACGGCACGGCCTTCTAGAAAGCATAGCGCAGATCCTCACGTTATCGCCAACGTGGACCGCGATCAAGAAAGAACGCCGGAAATCCGGCTTTATTTCATTTTTTCGGCCATGGACCGCAGGATTTTGAGGAGATCCTTCCGATCCTTCGAGCTTTGAACCGAATAATAGATCCGAAGCAGTTCGATCGTTTCCTTGTCATAGAGCCGCCGATCGGCGACGAAATCTTCCTGTTCATTGTCCGCCATGCCCGGTTTGTATTTATACAAACCAGATACCCGCGAAGTGTCTGTGTACTGTTCAAAGAAAAAAGAGACCGGGACATCAAGGATTTTGCTGAACTGATACAGGCGGCTGGCGCTGACCCGGTTTGAGCCCCGTTCGTACTTTTGCACCTGCTGGAACGTCAGGCCGACGGCATCCGCAAGTTTTTCCTGGCTCATGCCAAGCAGCGTCCGCCGCATCCTCAGCCTTCCGCCCACATGAGCGTCAACCGGGTTGGCGCGGCCTTTCTTGCCGATACGGTTATCGTCCGGCTGTTTACGGCGAACGGATAGTTTTCTTGTAGCCATGACGCATACCTTTTTTCTTGAAACGGAAATATGACCGGTCAGAAATTATCTAAAGAGTACATGTGTATGCAACACTGTTCAATTGCAACTGACCAAAAGTATTATTCCGTAATTTTTCTTCTGTCTCCCAATACAATAGCTGCAGCGCACAAAAACAGTACCAGGACGGCGAAAGGCCCATCGCCGCAACGTCCATAGATTGTCGCTTTTTGCGCAGGCAGTGGTAGAGACATATCGCTTGCGCCGACCTGAAACAAGGGCAAACTCCACAAAATACGCCCGTAGGGGTCGATAATGGCCGAAATGCCGCTGTTCGCCGCGCGCGCCATAGGCAATCCCTCCTCGATGGCGCGGTAACGGGCGATGGATAAATGCTGGCGGGGGCCCGCGCTGTCGCCGTACCAGCCGTCGTTAGTGACGTTCAGGAGCAATCCGGGCCTGCCGCCGCCCCTGGCGACGATCGCGCCAGGGAAAATCACTTCATAACAGACGGTCGGGCTGGCGACGAATGCCTTCCCGGGGCCAAGCGGAATGGCAAGAGTCGACGGGCCGCCCCCGGCCTCCAGACCGTCCGTTGGCACCATGGGGTTGGCGGGCAGCCATTTACTGAAAGGGATATATTCCCCGAACGGGACAAGATGAGATTTGTCGTAAGTTGAAAGACGGTTCAAATGACGGTCATAGGTGGCGATGCTATTATAAAACAGCATTTTCTCCGGTCCTTTTTCCCATCGCAAAAGCCCGGTGGCGAGGTAGAAGTTCTTCGGATAGCGGCTGAATTCCCGCTTCAGAACATTCTGGGCAATGGGATGCTGGATAATGTCCTGAGTCACGGCGGTTTCCGGCCAGATCATCAAAACCGTTTTGTCCGAAGGGGCAGAGAAGCCATCAACGGACGAGGCGCTGGCGATTTTCTGGAAGTTCTCAATGGCCTTGCCCTGATCCCATTTCAGGGATTGGGGAATGGACGGCTGGACGATCCGGAGGACAATGGTGTCGTTATACCGGGTCGGATGATCCGACAAACGCGCCTCTCCCCACGCAAACAGCACGAGCATGGGCAGATACACTGCCGCGCCCAGGATAAGGGTGAAGCGGCGGGTATGGCGGCTGATAACCAGAAAGCCGGGAAAGCTTGCCCACAGAATGGTCAGGGCCGTCAGGCCGTAAACACCGAACAAAGAGACGCTTTGCGCCATGGCAGGCGTGGAATCCCAGGCATAGCCGAATAAATTCCAGGGAAAGCCCGTAAAGACATGGCCGCGCAGCCATTCGAACAGGCTGAAAAACCCCGCAAAGCCCAGGAAACCCGACAGCCGGGACGGCGAACCGATCCAGCGGCAAAGCAGGGCGGCAAGCCCGGTGAACACGGCCAGCAGAGCGGGCAATCCGGCGATTGCCAGGGGAATGACCCAGGAATAGGTGCTGCCTTCCACCGTCAGCGCGTTGGCGATCCATGACAGACCGAATACGAAATAACCGAAGCCGAACATCCATCCGTAAAGGAATGCTTCCTTTTTCGTGCGGGTATGATGAAGCAGGATGAAAAAGATGCTCAGCCCAGGCCACAGCATGATCCAGAAAGCGTGTGGCGGCATCGCAGGCACCACGGCGGCGCCCGCCAGAAAAGGCGCAGCCATGCGGATATAGAGAGGCGCGGCGACATAGCGCCGCCAGGCATGGGCAAGGTCCATGATCAGGCCGTCCGGGGCGGGATGTTTTTAATCAGGAGGCGTTTGATGCGGCGCAAATCGGCGTCAATGACTTCAAAAACCATGCCGGAGGAATGTGCGATGATTTCCCCGCGCGCCGGGATGCGGCCCGCAAGAGCGAAGACCAGACCGCCCAGCGTATCGATATCTTCGCGTTCCTCTTCGGTCAATATTTCGCCGAAGCGTTGCTCGAATTCATCCGTATCGACGCGACCGTCCGCCTCCACACTGCCGTCGGCAAGGCGGCTGAGATGAGGCTGCATTTCCTGATCGTATTCGTCTTCCACTTCGCCGACGATGGATTCGATGACGTCGCCGATCGTCGCAAGGCCGTCAATGCCGCCATATTCATCGACGACCAGCGCCATATGCCGCCGTTTCTGCTTCATCATCAGCAGCAGGTCGAGAACGGGCATCGACGGAGCGATGATCGGAATGTCGCGGATCAGGTCGGGAATATGGATGGCCTGACCCTTCGCCAGCGCCGCCAGAATGTCCTTGATGTGGATGGCCCCCAGGACATCATCCAGCGTCTCGCGGTAAACGGGCAGGCGGCTGAATTGCTTTTCCGCCAGCAGGGACAGCAGTTCGGACTGGGATGTGTTGACGTCAATGGCGATGATATCGACGCGCGGGATCATGACATCGATGACGTTCAGGTCGCGCAGTTTCAGGATGTTGCCGATCAGGGCCTTTTCCTGGCCGTTCAGGTTGGCGAACGAGCCGTTCGCGGAGGATTCATCCAGATAACCCTCAAGCGCCTGACGCAGGGAGTGATCCGTTTTTCCCTTGATCATCGTTTTCAGCCATTCCATGACGCCGGGGCCGAAACCATCCCGGACGCTGGCGTTTTCATCTTCGCCGGAGGAAACGATATGAAGCCGGGCGCTATCCGCTCTTTGCCGGGAGGAATAAGGCTGGCCGGGGCTTTCACGGCCCTTTTCGGCTTCGGTCATTCTGAACATTCCGTCATTCTGGCATAAAACCGGGAGAATTATAAGGGTTTTCAATGCCCAGGCTCTTTAAAACCGCAACCTCAAGTGATTCCATGACTTTTGCCTCTTCCGGCTGCATATGGTCATAGCCCAGCAGGTGAAGAGTGCCATGAACCGTCAGATGAATAAAGTGGTCTTTCAGGCTTTTGTCCTGCTCCAGAGCTTCCCTTTCCAGGGTATCGAGAGCCAGGACAATATCGCCCAGATGAAACGGTCCGGGCAGGCTGGCTGCCATTTTACTGTCTGATGCGTCCAGGGATGCGAAGGAAAGAACGTTCGTCGGCTTGTCCTTTTTCCGGAAATCGCGGTTGAGGGCCCGGATCTGTGTGTCTCCGGTCAGGAGCACGGAGATTTCGAACGATGTTTTCTTCCGAATGATTTGAGGAAGATCTGCCGATACCAGAGCCGCCTCTATCGCCTTGCGTGCTGTGGCATCAGCCTTAAACCCGATTTTTTTCCAGAGGTCATGGTCAATCGTGACGTCGATATCGAGCGAGCGTTTCATGGAAATATGAGAGCAGAAAGAGAGATCAATTTTTCTTCCGCGTTTCGTAAGCCTGAATAATCCGTTCGACCATCCGGCTGCGCACGACATCCTTGTGAGAGAAGCGGACGAAAGCAGCGTCCTCGACGCCCTGCAACGTATCGAAGGCTTCCAGAAGCCCCGAACGCGTCCCGTCGGGCAGGTCGATCTGGCTGGGGTCGCCCGTGACGGCCATATAGGAATTCTCGCCGAGACGGGTCAGGAACATCAGCATCTGCATCGGCGTCGTATTCTGCGCCTCGTCGAGAATGACGAAAGCGTTGTTCAAGGTCCGCCCGCGCATGAAGGCCAGCGGCGCGATCTCGATTTCCTCCGCCAGAATTTTCTTTTCGACCTTGTCGCCCGCCATCAGGTCGTGCAGGGAGTCGTAGAGCGGACGCATGTAGGGGTCCATCTTCTCTTTCATCTCTCCCGGAAGAAAACCGATGCGCTCTCCGGCCTCGACGGCGGGGCGCGACAGGATAATCCGTTCGACTTTCCCGCTTTCCATCATCTCGATGGCGCGGGCAACCGCCAGATAGGTTTTGCCCGTGCCCGCAGGGCCGAGGCCGAAAACAAGCTGGTTGCTTTTCAACGCTGCGATATAGGCGGACTGCTGCGGCGTGCGGGCGTTGATACGCTTCTTCCGCGTAACGATAGCGGATTCGTTCGCGTTGAACCCTTCGATCGCGTTATTTCCGTTGCTTTTGCCTTCGTGCAGGAAGCGCAGGGCGGCATCGACTTCGCCTGCTTCGATATGCTGGCCTTTCTTGACTCGTTCCCATAGGGCTTCCAGAACCGCGCGGGCCTTTTCTGCCTGTTGCGGCGCGCCCTGGATGGTCAGTTCGTTTCCCCGGTCGCCGATTTCGACCTGAAGCGCGCCTTCGATTTTTTTCAGGTGCCGGTTCTGCTCTCCATAGAGCATGGGGAGCAGG
>JBDHTS010000095.1:0-8320 GCA_039808845.1 Alphaproteobacteria bacterium
ATGTTGGCGCGGATGAACAATTCGCCATGGCCGGTGCAGGAAACGGCGCATCCGGCATTGTCAGCATAGGTGCCGCTGCCGATTAGCGGCGCATCGCCGATACGTCCCGGCATTTTCGCGCTCCACCCGCCGGTCGAGGTCGCGGCGGCGAGGTTGCCCTGCATGTCCTTCGCGACGGCGCCGACCGTGCCGTGGCTTTCGCGCTTGATCTTCGGCGCGGCCTCCTGGAAATAGCCCGGTGTTACGAATTCAGTGTTCAATGTCCGGGCAAATTCCTCCGCCCCCGGTCCGGCAAGCATGACATGCTTCGTCTTTTCCATGACCTGCCGGGCGAGCAGGACTGGATTTTTGATATTCCGGACACAAGCCACCGCGCCAGCCTCCAGCGTCGCACCGTTCATGACGGCGGCATCCAGTTCGTAATCGCCGTTTGCGTTGGCAATCGCGCCGCGTCCCGCATTGTAAATGGGATCGTCCTCCAGCAGCCGCACGCATTCTGTCACGGCATCAAACGCGCTACCGCCTTTTTCAAGGATCGTTCGGCCATGGGCGAGAACGGCATTCAGGCTTGCGATGACAATGTTTTCCGGAACTGTCTCGCTTCGCGTTCCGGCGCCGCCGTGGATCATCAGGCTGAAGGACATTCCAAGCTCTCTCAGGCAAACAGGCCGCGCAGCTTCGGTTCCAGATCGGGCCATGCCATGATGATATGGTCGGCGCCGACATTGTGTTCAAGGATCGCAATGGCCGCGTGAAGATTGTAGGCGAAGGGTTGAATGGGGCAGGGCAGATGCTTCGCCGCCGCCAGTGCCGCCAGCACGTCTTTCCGCCGGTCGCCGAAATACCAGATGACGTCCGAGGCGTCCGGCTGGCGCGGCAGGGCCTGCACGGCCTGCAATATCGGGTCGGGGTTCGGCTTGGCGCGGCGGATATCCTCGCGGAACAGGGTCACGCTGAAATACCGGGCGAGGTCGAATTTCTGCAGAATGTCGTGGCCGTAGCCCTTGCCGAGGCCGTTGCTGATCAGGCCCATCGGGATGTTGCGGCTCTGCAGGAAATCCAGAATGCCGTAAATGCCGGGGCAGGGCTCCACGATCTCCTCCACCGGGCGGCGGCGGATGCGGTGGATGGCGCGGTGGACCAGCAGCTTGTACCTTCGTCCGTGGCGCTTCTCCACCAGAACCGGCGTGTCGATCGTGCGGCGGAACAGGCGCGAACCCAGCTTCGCCGCCTTATGCGCTGTATCGTCCAGCATCTCCAGCATCCCCAGCACCTTGGGATGCAGGTGCCGGACCGTGGTGCCGTCCATATCGAACAGGACGATGGTGGGTTTCTGCAAAGACATCAACGCATTAAAGAGGATTCTATGCGCCTTGCCTAGGGTGGTGCGTTCAATGCCTGCAAATGCGCGACGACCGAGGATTTCAGGGCGTCGAGGTTGTAGCCGCCCTCCAGAACGGACACCACGCGTCCCTGTGCATGACTGTCGGCGATTTTGATCAGTTCCTGTGTGATCCAGGCGAAGTCGGATTCTTCCAGCTCCAGCCCGGCCAGCGGATCGTCGCGGTGGGCGTCGAAGCCGGCGGAGATCATGACAAGGTCGGGTCTGAATGCATCGAGGGCGGGCAGGGCTATGCTCTCATACAATTGCCGGAATGCCTTGCCGCCATCGCCCGCGTCCAGAGTCATGTTCAGGATTTTGCCGTCGATATTGTCCTTCAGATGGCCGGTCATGGGGTAGAGCGGGTACTGGTGCGAGGACACATAGAAAACATCCTGCGCGGCGCGGGTCATCGTGTCGGTGCCGTTGCCGTGATGGACGTCGAAATCGACGATGGCGACGCGGCGCAGGCTGCACGCTTCCTGCGCATGGCGCGCGCCGATGAAGACGTTGTTGAACAGGCAGAATCCCATGGCCTGGGCCGGTTCGGCGTGGTGGCCGGGTGGGCGGACGGCGCAGAAGGCATGGCGGCATTTCCCGGCCGCGCCATCTTCCACGGCCTGGCAGACCGCGCCCGCCGCGCGAAGGGCGGCGTCCCACGAGCCGGGGGAGACGATGGTGTCATTCTCCAGCGGCATGAGGCCGCGATCCGGGATCGAGTCTTCTATGGAACGGATATAGCGTTCGGGATGGGCGCGGGCGATCCAGTCAATCTGTGCCGGTTCGGCTGAAACCTGAGGATATTGCGCCAGCACATCCTGCAGAACGCGCAGCCGGTCCGCCCGTTCTGGATGGCCGGGGCCGGTGTCGTGGTCCAGAAAGGCATTATGCGTATAAATCTGCAGCTGTTTCATGGTTTTCATCCCGAAGCTTTAGTATAGTCGCCCCCATGTCCAGGGGAACCCATAGCACGATCCGGCATCTGTCCCAACGCCTGCTGCAGCGCTGGGTGCCGAAATGGCATGAGGCGTTCCGCGATCCGGCGGGCGGGTTTCACGAAAGGCTGGGGCGCGGGTTCAGGCCGCTGCCCGTGGCGCACAAGCGCCTGCTGACCCAGTGCCGCCAACTGGCCATGTACAGCCACGCCTCGCCGCAGAAAGGCGCGCCCGATTACCGGGAGGACATGCAATGGCGGTTCGAGTGGCTGGTTGACCGGTTTCATGTGCTGGTCAATGGCGGCTGGCGGTTCAGCATAACGCCAGAGGGCGAGCCGCTGGACGATACCTATGATCTTTATACGCACGGCTTCGTTATCTTCGCGCTGTCGCATTATTACCGGGCGGTGCGCAGCACGCGGGCGGAGGAACTGGCGCAGCGGACGCTGCAGTTCATCGAACGGCACTTCCGCGTCCCGGGCCAGCCCGGGCTGGCCGAGGCGCTGGGCGAGGATCTCAATCCCCTGCCGAAGATGCGACGGCATGAATCCCATATGCATCTGCTGGAGGCCTGCCTGTTTGCTTATGAGACGTGGGGCGATAAGGCGTATATGACGATGGCGGACGAGATGGTCGCGCTGTTTTCCGACCATTTCCTGCCCGAAGGCCGCGCGGCGCTGGCCGAATATTACACGGACGACCTGACGGCGCCGCATCCGGAGCAGGGGCATGTGACGGAGCCGGGGCATTATTACGAGTGGATCTGGCTGCTGAAGAAGCATGCGATTCTGAAGGACGACCCGGCGCGGCACGATGCGGTCTGTCTGCGGTTGCTCGACTGGGCGAACGCGCATGGGTGGGACGGCCGGTATGGCGGCATCTATGACGAACTGAACCCCGACGGGACGATCCTGACGGAGACGAAACGCCTGTGGCCGTTTACCGAAGGGCTCAAAGCCAACGCCCTGATGCTCGACCACGCGAAGGACCGGCAGGCGCTGAAGGACCATGTCGCGCGGATGGTGGCGGTGTTCCGGGACAGCTACATGGACGAACGCGGCTTCTGGGTCGAATGGCTGAACCGCGATCTGTCGCCCGCCACGGATTACATGCCCGGCACCACGCCGTATCACGTGTATTTCGGCATCATGGAGACGCTGGAGGCGCTGGACAGGCGGGGCCGCACGATCTCCATCGCCGCCGGGCCGCTTGCGGCGCTGTATCGCACCCGGAGGATATTGTCGGCGCAGGTCCGGAAAGCGCGCGCCGTCCTCCCCCTCCTGCGCAGCGGGAGGGGGAGTTAGAGGGGGAGGGCGTTCTCGGCTCGAATGGCGCCAAGAAGGCCCTCCCCCCTTTGTCCCCCCTCCCGCAGGCGGGAGGGGGGATTTTCATGGATAGAGTTCTGCTTTTCCTCTATAAAACCGGCATGGACAGGCAACCTCTCACCATCCTTCTGACCGCGCCGCGCGGGTTTTGCGCGGGGGTTGACCGGGCGATCCAGATCGTCGAGCTGGCGCTGAAGAAATTCGGCGCGCCGGTCTATGTGCGGCACGAGATCGTGCATAACAAATATGTCGTCGAGAATTTGAAGGCCCAGGGCGCGGTGTTCGTCGAGGAGCTGGGCGAGATCCCGGACGACGGGCGGCCCGTCATCTTTTCCGCCCACGGCGTGCCGAAGAGCGTGCCGGCGGAGGCGCAGAGCCGGGAGATGTTCTTCATCGACGCGACCTGCCCCCTGGTCAGCAAGGTGCACCGGGAGGCGGAGCGGCATTACAAGAACGGCCGCCGCATCATCCTGATCGGCCATGCCGGGCACCCGGAAGTGGCGGGCACGATGGGGCAGCTGCCGCCCGGCGCGGTCGTGCTGGTGGAAACGGTGGAAGACGTGGCGCGGCTGGAGGTTTCGGAGGCGGACAATCTCGCCTGGTGTTCGCAGACGACGCTGTCGGTCGAGGACACGGCGGCGGTGGTCGAGGCGCTGAAAACCCGTTTCCCCGCCATCGAGGGACCACATAGAGAAGATATCTGCTACGCCACCACCAACCGGCAGGAGGCGGTGAAGGCGATCGCGCCGCGGTCCGACGCGCTGATCGTCATCGGCGCGCCGAACTCCTCCAACTCCAACCGGCTGGTCGAGGTGGCGCGGGCGCATGGGTGCCCGCGCGCGGTGTTGGTGCAGCGGGCGGCGGAGATCGACTGGGCGGCGTTCGCGGGCGTTCGCACGCTGGGCCTGACGGCCGGGGCGTCGGCGCCGGAAGTCCTGGTCTACGAGGTGATCGCGGCGGCGAGGGCCCATTTCGACGTGACGGTCGAGGAGGTGCGCATCCGCGAGGAAAACGTGGTGTTTAACGTGCCGAAGGTCTTGGCGGCGTAGAGATTTCAATTTGTTTTTAACCGCAGAGGCGCAGAGAACGCAGAGAATTTGTACCTCTGCGTTCTCTGCGCCTCTGCGGTTATTATTTTTTCCTGCGCTGCGCGCGGCTTTTTAATGCCGGACAGTTCTCCCCCTCCTGCGCAGCGGGAGGGGGGAGATTGGGGCCTGAAACTGCGCCATAGCATGGTTTCCAGGGGGCCGCGCGGGGTTTCGGGGAGGCCGTGGCGTTTCCAGTGGATCAGGGTCGCGCGGACGGCGCGGACGAAATGCGCCTGACGCCGCAGCAGGCGGCGGGCGCGGCGCATGAGTTTCGTATGCAGGCCGTGCTTCAGCGCGTTGCGGGCGGCGCGCGCCTTACCCGCCGCCGTGCGCGGGCCGGTCGAGCGTTCCCACGGTTTCCAGCGGCGCATCGCGGCGGCGTGAGCGGCCCGGCGCTCATCACTCCAGCCGCCTTGACGCGGGGTCTTCAATAGTTCGTTTTGCATTTTTTTCACCATTTCGTCTTCTGCCTTTCGATATCTTTGAGGATTTCCACCGTTTCCTTGCACTGCTTCTGGGCGCGCAGGGCCAGGTCGAGGCCCGCGCGATCCCCGAACGTGTCGCCGCCCGCGTCGTTCAGCACAAGATCCGTGAACAGCGCGTCGAGCATCTTCGCCTGCGCATTCAGCGCGTCGTCCATCGGCACGGCGATCGTGCTCCGCAACACGCGCCGCACCCGCCGTGCGAGCGTTCCTTGGGCCGGGGGAAGAGCGGGAGGAGGGGAAACGGCCTGTGTGGGACGCCCAGGCGGAGGCGGTGCATCGTCACAACTCATAGGGGTATTATATGAATTTATTCAGACTTGTCAAGAGATATAAATAATTTATGAATGTACATGTGCGGCTAAAGATGATTCTAATTTAGATACATAATCTTTACGACAGATTGTCTTTCAGATATTTCACATTTCTAGCATAAATTGCTTGAATAACAGGTCGTACTTAATGACAAAAGGCCATGTCAATGGAATATATTCAGCCATTTCGGGTAGACAATGTTTTTCTTGATCTCGAAAATCCGCGTCATGAATCATACACAAGTCAGGCGGAAGTTATCGAATATCTCTGTAAGGAAGAGTATGTATATGCCCTCGCTAAGGATATAGCTAGGGTTGGATTGAATCCATTAGAAGCCTTCGCTGTTATCCCAATTTCGTTAGGAGGAAAGAAAGGCGGATCTCGCTATTTTTTTGTGGCTGAAGGCAACAGGCGTTTATGTGCTATTAAGCTGCTAAATGACCCGGAGCTTGCACCTCCTAAACTACGGAAAGATTTTAAAAAACTCTCTGAGTCTATCGATCCCATCACTCACATTCCCGCTGTTACATTTAAGGATAGAGACGCGGTAGCTGAGTGGCTTGATCGCATTCACGGTGGATTGCAGGGAGGTGTTGGACGAAAAGCATGGACCCCTGATCAAAAAACACGACATACAGGCGACAAGAAAAATGTTACGGCTTTGGAAGTATTGGATTATGCAGAAAGGCAAGGGTTTATCAGCGCGGAAGAGCGGAAGGGAAAATTAACAACGGCACAACGTTATCTAGGCAATGCCTTTCTCCGGGAGGCTCTTGGCATCGAAAATGTTAATATAGACGATATATCGAGAGACAGGCCTAAAGAAGACTTCGACATTTTACTAAAGAAATTTATGGATGATCTGCGAAGCGGTGTTGTTAGTTCTCGAAAAAATTCCAATGATATAAAACAATATGCACGCGAGCTTACGTCAGTAAAGGGGTTAAGTGGAAAGCGGCAGGCAGTAGAGTCCTTATCTGGTAAATTATCAGCTAAAAGAACAAAAGCCAAACGGCCCCAAAAGCCAAACGGCCCCAAAAGCCTGATGTACCCCGCAAAGTCACCTATGAAGAAGAAATTTCGAAAAAACTGAAAGACATACCAAGTTCTAAGCTAAATTCACTTTATTACTCTATTTGCGATCTAGAACTCGAACATCATACTCCGTTGATTTCGGTTGGCGTGTGGTCATTTTTTGAATGCCTTACAGCGTTGGCAGGACGAAAAGATGGTGTCAAATTCAATGGTTTCTTGGTTAATAGCAAATTCGAATCTATGGGGTTTGAAAAACATGATAGAAAGTCCTTTTCGGAAGCTACAAATCGTATCCATGAAAATGGTAATACAACCAAACACCATCATACTTCCGCAAATTTTAATGGAGAGCAGCTGACCAATGACATGGACACGTTAAGGCCGTTAATTATTAAATTATGTGAAGATGCGCAGAGCATAAATAAATCTGGCCGAGGTGCGCCTTAGCTGTTAAAATGCCATTGAAAGACAATAATAAATGGCGGTTTTAGTATGGCTAGCGCTACCTCACCTTTACGATACCCCGGTGGTAAATCATGCTTGTATGATCTAGTTTCTGCTATCCTCCGCGGTAACCACTTAGAATGCGGGCATTATGCAGAACCTTATGCTGGTGGTTGTGGATTAGCTTTAGGGTTGCTTTATGGCGGACATGTCAGCGATATTCATATAAACGATATTGATGTTTCGATCTGGTCTTTCTGGAAAAGTGTTATCAACAAGACCGCTGATTTTGTCTCATTGGTAAAAACAACGCCTGTCACCATAGATGAGTGGCATCGCCAAAAATCGATCCATCGAACTATGGATACGACAGATATTTTAAAACTTGGCTTCTCAACTTTCTTTCTCAACAGGACCAATAGATCTGGCGTAATTAAAGGCGCTGGCGTAATCGGTGGGCTATCGCAAACAGGAAACTACAAACTCGATTGCCGGTTTAACCGCAGCGAATTAGTGCGTAGGATTGAAAGAATTGCGAAGTACCGAAACCGTATCCACCTTAGCAACATGGATGCCATAGCGTTTATGAAGCAAGCAAAGAAAGCGTTGCCTGAAAACGCATTCTTCTGCATTGATCCGCCGTATTTTAACAAAGGATCATCGCTCTATACAAACTATTATGGCGCTGATGAACACGAAGGGGTAGCCCGTACCATCTTGAAACTCAAAAACCCTTGGATTGTGACATATGATTACACTAACGAAATCAAAAAACTATATGCAGAGCGGCGGCAGTTTGAATTCGATATAAATTACTCGCTTCAAACAAAGAGGGTTGGTTCCGAATTGTTGATTGCTTCAAAAGGTCTTCGTCTTCCAGCAGAGATGAGGGATAGGCAAGTGCATAGGCCGCAATATCGAGCAGCTTAATAGACTAGCTACCATTATCTATAAATTTTCATCTTATTTGTACATGTGCTATATTTTCGATACGTAGGGATCGCTTGATTTCCTGATCCATCCTGTCATGCTGAGCGGCTGAAACCTTACGATAGGGAACCATCCGGAGTGGCCGTTTACACGCCTGTCACGGCAGAGCAGCTTGAGGCTTTCCTCGCCGCGTATGCGTGCGGCGGGCTTCGGTCGTTCGAGGGGATCCGGGCGGGGGTTTCGAATTCCAATTTTCATGTGTTCACGGATAAGGGGCGGTTCATCCTGACGCTGTTCGAGCGGCGGGTGGATGCCGGGGACCTGCCGTTCTTCTTTGCTTTTACAGACCATCTGGCGGCGCATGGCATCGCCTGCCCGGAGGCGG
>JBDHTS010000096.1:0-8166 GCA_039808845.1 Alphaproteobacteria bacterium
CCGGCATTTCCGCCGTCTCGCCGCCGATCAGGGCGCAGCCCGCCTGGCGGCATCCTTCCGCGATGCCCGCGACCACGCGCTCGCCCGTCTCGACGTCCAGCCTGCCGCTGGCGAAATAATCCAGGAAGAACAACGGCTCCGCGCCGGACATCGCCAGATCGTTCACGCACATGGCGACCAGGTCGATGCCGACCGTGCCGTGCAATCCCGTTTCTATGGCGATTTTCAGTTTCGTCCCGACGCCGTCCGTGGAAGATACAAGAACAGGATCGTGATACCCCGTCTGTTTCAGATCGAACAGCGCGCCGAACCCGCCGAGGCCGCCCATCACGCCGGGACGCAGCGTCTTTTTCACATGCGGCCTGATGCGTTCCACCAGGTCCGCGCCCGCCGCGATATCCACGCCTGCCTGTTTATACGCGCCGTCTTTCATTTTGCATCCCAGGCCGAAGCCTTATATATAGGTGACAGAGACAGAGGATATAGCCCGCCATGGCCAGACCATACAAATTTTATCGTTTCGCGTACATACTGATCGCCGCTTTTTTTGCGGTTCCGC
Organism: Alphaproteobacteria bacterium; assembly: GCA_039808845.1. Lineage (GTDB taxonomy): Bacteria > Pseudomonadota > Alphaproteobacteria > Micavibrionales > Micavibrionaceae > JBDHTS01. Next base: position 560 of record JBDHTS010000096.1, read on the forward strand.
AGGCTTCGGCGCAGGAAGGCTACGTTCCCATGACCCAGCCTGCGCCGGAAACGGCGCCGGTTGCGGCGCCCCAGCCGGATACAAGCTACACCGTCACGGATGTCAAGGTGGACGTCACCGCCGATAACGCGGTCAATGCGCGGCAGCAGGCGCAGGAAAAGGCGCAGCAGGATGCGTTCGCGCAGCTCGCCGCCCGCCTCGCCCCCGGCCAGACGATCCCCGCGCCGCCCGCCATGACCATCGCGACCATGGTCGACGATTTCGAGATCACGCAGGAGCAGCTTTCCCCGGTCCGCTATATCGGCACCTACACTTTCCGCTTCCGTCCCGCCGCCGTGCAGGCCTGGCTGGGCGCGCACGGATCATCCGCCGCGGCCAGTCCCGTAGCGGGCATGGCGGCGCCGCAGCCGTCGATGACGATGCCGCAGCAGCCTGAGCCTTCAGGCATGAATGCCGCATGGCATCCCCAGGCCTCCGCTCCGGCGCCTTCCACTGCTGCAGCGACGCGCGTCACCGCCCGCATCCGCTATACGTCCCTGCCGCAATGGATCGCGGCGCAACAGGCGCTGCGCCGCGTACCGGGCGTCACGGCGGATATTCTGTCGATGACGTCCGGCGAAGCGCTGGTCGCGTTGAATTCGCCGCTGCCGGAAACCCAGCTTGCCCCCGCGCTCGCGCAGCAGGGCCTGACCCTGGGCGCGCCTCAGGCCATGACGGGATGGGTGCCTGATTCTTCCGCCGCTGTCGTGCGCGATCTCGTCTACAACCGCTGACGGTGATGCCATGACCGCCGGAACGTCCACATCCTTTCTCATCGCCCGCAAGCAGGCGGTGTTCTGGATCTGCGTCGTCGCCGCGCTGTTGCTGTTCACCTGGCTGTTCAAGGATATCCTCCTGCCCTTCGTGCTCGGCACGATCATTGCCTATCTGCTCGATCCGGCCGTCAAGACGATGCGGCGGCGGAATATTCCGCGCTGGGCTGCTTCCGCGATCATTCTGGGCTCCTTCGGCCTGTTCATCGTCCTGCTTCTTCTGATGGTCGCGCCGGTCGCCTACCGCGAGGCGACGCAGCTGATCGCCGCCCTGCCCGAATACGCCGACCGCATCATGGACATGGCGCAGCGCTATTCCCGCAAGCTGCAGAACCAGTTCCGCGGCGCGGGCATTCCCGACCTGCAGGACGCGCTGCAGGAAAACATCGGCACGGCGGTGCAGGCGGGCGGCGGCCTGATCCTCGGCCTGGCGACGGGCGGCAAGGCGATTATCGGCATCATTTATACCGCCGTGCTGACGCCCATCATCGCCTTCCTGATGATGAACGACTGGCCGCGCATGAAGCGCTGGCTGGACGACATGGTGCCGCGCGGCAGCCATGAGACGGTCGGCGAACTGTGGCACGAGATCGACCGCAAGCTCTCCGGCTTCATCCGGGGGCAGCTGACCGTCGCCTTCCTGCTCGGCATGATCTACGCCACGGCACTGACCATCGCGGACCTGAACTTCGGCTTCCTGATCGGCACGATGGTCGGCGTCCTGTCCCTCATCCCGCTGGTCGGCACGACGACAGGATTGCTGGTCAGCCTGGTGGTCGCATGGTTCCAGAGCGGCGACTGGACCTATGTCGGCATCATCGCCGCGATCTTTTTCGCGGGCCAGTTCGTCGAGGGCAATTTCATCACGCCGCGCATGCTCGGCAAGTCGGTCGGCATGCATTCCCTGTGGGTGCTGTTCGCGCTGACGGCGGGCGGCGCGCTGTTCGGCATTCTCGGCATGCTGCTCGCCGTGCCGGTGGCGGCGGTGGTCGGCGTTCTGGTCGGCTTCGGCATCAAACAGTATAAGAACAGCCCGGTTTATGCCTCGCCCGAACCGGTGACCGAACAGCTGGCGGAAAGCCGGAAGGGATGAGCGCCCCGGCGCGCCAGCTTCCGCTCGATCTCGGCCACCGCTCCGCCTCCGGCCGCGAGGATTTTCTGATCGCCCCCAGCAACCGCGACGCTGTAAGCTGGATCGACCTGTGGCCGGAATGGCCCGCCCCCGCCTTCGTCCTGCACGGCCCGCCCGCCAGCGGCAAATCGCACCTCGCCGCCGTCTGGGCGCAGCGTTCCGGGGCGCTGTCCATCACGCCGGACGATCTGCGCAATCAGGATGCGGGCGACCTCTCCGCCGCCGCGCCCGCGCTGGTGATCGACGGATTCGATTCCTGCATTTGCGACCGCGCGGCGGAAACGGCCCTGTTCCACCTCTATAACATCGCGCGCGAGCATGGGCGGACTCTGCTGGTCACGATGGAAGCGCCGCCCGCGCGGCAGCCTTTCGTCCTGGCGGACCTCGCTTCGCGCCTGCGCGCCGCCCCCGCCGCGTCGATCCAGCCGCCGGACGACTCCCTGCTCTCGTCGCTGCTCGTGAAACTCTTCGCTGACCGCCAGCTGCAGGTGGGCAGCGACGTGATCGCCTATATCCTCCCCCGCATCGAGCGTTCCTTCGCCGCCGCGCGCGATCTCGTCACGCGCGCCGACGCCCAAGCCCTCGCCGAACGCCGCAACATTTCCATCCCCCTGCTGCGCGCGCTGCTGGAATCGGCTGAATCCTGAACGTCCTTACCGTCATCTCCCGGACAAGAGCCAGGGGATGACGGTGAAGAGCGATGAAACCGGCATCTTAAAGCCGCACGCAGCGCAGCAAAATTTTTGAACCACGGAGGGCACGGAGAACACCAAGGCGCCGCATTCTTGGTGTTCTTGGTGCGCTTGGTGTTAAGATTTTATGAGCCGCACGAGAATAGAATGCTTTAAACGCAAAGCACGCAGAATACCGCACTCTACGCCTTCTCCCGCGCCTCCGCGCCCTCTGCGGTTAAAAATCCTTTTTATAAACACCAGAGCCAGACAGAGACAAACGGAGCTTAATAAAATGTCATCCTGAACGAAGTGAAGGATCCTCGCCGGTGAAGGCGCGGATAGAATGAAGATCCCTCGCTCCGCTCAGGATGACAGCAATCCTCTGTTTATCTCCGTCTGGCTCTGGCGTTCAAACCCCGGATCCGCTCCACTGCACTGCCAGACCGGCCAGCCGCGCGCAGCGCAGTAAGAATATTAACTACAGAGCGCGCAGAGAACGCAGAGAAGCGCGGTGCCTCTGCGTTCTCTGCGCGCTCTGTAGTTAAAGAATTCTTCTTTAACACCAAGCGCACCAAGAACACCAAGAATGCGGTGCCTTGGTGTCCCTGGTGCGCTTGGTGTTAATAACTTATTCCTCGCTACCCCTGCGCGGCCAGGTCGGCCAGCCTGCACCCGCCGGGTTTCAGGCCGTCCCAGCCCGTTCCCGGCATTTCGAACATGGCGAGCGTCGCGGGCGGATACCCCGCGGCCAGGCGTTCCAGCAACGCACTTTCGCTCTCTGCACCCGCCAGCATCATACCCAGCGCGTGGATGCCGGGGTTGTGCCCCGCCAGCAGGATATCGCCCGCCTCCAGCTCCCGGACCAGCTCGAACAGGTCGCGCGGATCGGCGTTGTAGATGCGCGGAACCTCACGCATAGGCAGCCCCGGCATCGCCCGCGCCAGCGCCGCCACCGTCTCCCTCACCCGCCGCGCCGGCGAATGCAGGACAAGCGAAGGCCTGAGATCCCGCGTACCGAACCACCGCGCCACCCGCTCCGCCTGCGCGAGACCGTGCGCCGTCAAAGGCCGCTCACGATCCGGCACGCCGCCAGAGGCGTCAGCCGCTTCGGCGTGCCGGAGAAGATATAGGCTAAGCATTAATTCAGCAGATAAGTAGGCCGGGACCCGTCGCCCGCAGAAGGCTGAATGATCTGACCACGCGGCTGCGAAAAATGAGTCATGCCGCTGCTCATATCGCCCCTGATGACACCGAACAAGGAATTCTGCTCCTCGCCCCAGCGCGCAATGTCGAATGTCCGAATATGGCTTTGCATTTGGCCCATGCGGCGATTGGCTTCCGGTTGAGGCATGCGAATAGCCGCCAGCATTTGAGTATATAATTGTTCGACATTGGCTGGCTCGAAAGTCAGCGCGCCGTAACTCAATTCGTGCGCTGCACCTGCGCCACGGGAAAGAATCAGAACGCCGGCCTGGCTTGGATCCTGCGCAGCGACAAATTCTTTCGCGACAAGATTCATGCCGTCTCTGAACGGGGTAACGCAGCCGATTTTCCGGCAGGACGCATCGCTGCGCATCAGTTTCAGGACATCCGCATTCGGGACGTTCTCATTCAGGAAAATGACGGGAGGATGACCGTCAACATAGGCGTCCTTGAAATAGCCGTTGATTGCATTGGCCAGTTGCCCGACTTCTGCTGCATGATCTCTGTATACTTGAATGTCTTCGCGCGTTGGTTCGGCGCCTACAGTAATCTGTACCTGCCCGCGCAATTCCGGATGACGTTCCATTAAAAGCCCGAATGCCTTCAAACGTGTCACGATATCTTTTGTGTAATCGCAACGCTCGAAATTGATGAAAACGTTAGGTGCTACAAGCTGACTTGCGAGTTTCTGGCCTTTTTCAGACAGTTCATGCGTCTGGGCCGTCTTCATCAACTTGGGCGTGTTGATGCTGATTGGATAATGTCCGACGGCAAGCCTGTTGCCATTACCGCAGTCGAAATCATAAGTCTCATATGCAGCCAACATCGGGGGATTGTCATGTCCCATGATCTGCATAAATCTTCTTGCTGTTTCAGCTGTCTGGAAGGTCGCAGCATTGGCACGCAACAGTCCTGAAAGAATCCGTTCCTTATAAAAAGCCAGTTTTTCCGGCGACGATGTTTGCGGATCGATCAGAGGGGTATGATTGAAGAATGCTATAACGTTTTCCACGCCCTGTTCGCGCAGAAGTTCCGGCAAAATGAAATGATGGTAATCCTGAACAAAAATGACCGTTTCTTTATCGGGGGTTTTTGTTTTGTCATGATAACCAAGATCGGCGGCAATCTGACGCGCCATGATTTTATTGGCGTCATGGAATCCTCCGTAGTCGGCCTCCGCGAACGCCTTGGCAAGACGGCCTAACTCATGGATCTCAGGCCATAAAACCTGATTTGTCAGTTGATTGTAATGCCTATCCCAGCAAGCCGCGCTCAGATTGATGACACGAGCATCGATATTGTTAAGAACTCGATACTGGCTTACCTGACCGGCAGGCTGGTCTTCTCTGCAGGTAAGTCCGTACCATCTCACGTCTTCATATCCCGCCGTTGCTTCCCGCATCGCGGGAGCCATACCACCCGATAAAGGTTCTTTTGGAGGTCTTGTGGAAGCGATGATGATTCTGTTGCTCATAGGGTCTCGCTTAGCGAATGAAGAAAATAATGTGCCTATAGATTACAGAAACCTTACCTAAACAGGCAAACTTTCCATATATTGCATCGCACCTAAATCCGCTGCTTGATCACATGGCCATCCTTAAGGCTTAACCCTATGTTCCCGTTCATTAAATCGATGGCCTCCCGGCCATAGATTTCACCCCTCCAGCCATGCAGAACCTGCAGATCTGACTTGCCCCTGGCAAGAAGCTCAAGCTCGTCGGAGGAGGCGATCAGGCGCCCGGCCACCCCCTGCTCGGCGCTGACGATTCGCAGGAGCATTTTCAGCATCTCCAGCGCGGGCTGCAGATCCTGCGGAAACCGTTCGCGCGGCGGCAGGCTGGGGCCTTTCCCCTTCGGCACGGCCAGCGCGCGTTCCACCGCCTCCAGAATGGCGGGCGCGTGACGCCCGGCCAGATCGCCCGGCAGGTTGCGGATGCGTTTCAGGTCGTCCGCATTGCGCGGCGGATGCACCGCCATGTCGGCCAGCACCTCGTCCTTCACCACGCGGCTGCGCGGGATGTTGCGGCGCTGCGCCTCCCGCTCCCGCCACGCGGCCAGTTCCTTCAGCGCGGCCAGCACCTGGGGCCGGTCGGTCTTGATCTTGATGCGCTCCCACGCCTCCTCCGGCGGGTTCTGGTAGGTCTCGAAGCTGGTCAGCACCTCCATCTCCTGGTCGACCCAGCCGTGCCGCCCCTTTTCCTGCAATTCCTTTTCCAGGTGCAGGTAGATGACGCGCAGGTAATGCACGTCGTCGAGCGCGTAGGACAATTGCTTCGGCGACAGCGGGCGGCGCGACCAGTCCGTGAACTGCGCGCCCTTGTCCAGCCGCTCATGGCAGATTTCGGAGACCAGCGTGTGATATCCCGCCTGGTCCCCGTGCCCGCACACCATCGCCGCGACCTGCGTGTCGAAGATCGGGTGCGGGACGCTGCCCATCATATTGACGAAAATCTCAAGGTCCTGCCGCGCCGCGTGGAACACCTTCACCACGTTTTCGTTCGCCATCAGGCCGAGCAGCGGCGAAAGGTCCAGATCCGCCAGCGGATCGATGGCGACGGGGTCGCCGTCCGGCACGTCCAGCGGCGGCGCCAGCTGCACGAGGCAGAGCTGCGGATAATACGTCTTGTCGCGCAGGAACTCCGTGTCGACCGCCACATAGGGCTGGGTCGAAAGAAAGCCGCAGATATCGTTCAGCGTGTCCTGGTCGGTGATAACGGTCATGGCTGCCTGTGTAAACGTCCGGCCCCCGCCCGCCAAGCTTTATTTGCGCATGGCTTGTCCACGCCGTTCGCCCGCCCGGCGGAAATCAGGAATGGGCCGGAACCGGCTGTCCGCCCACGGCCGCCAGCCGGAGATGGGGCGCGCGGCGCGGTGGCGCGGCTATCGGCTTTTCTGCCGGCGCATGGCCTGATCCGAACAAGCCAAGGAATGCAAGGGCTGGCGCTCCCATCATATCGATGCCCTGATGAAAACCTTTCCTTGCCGTCTCCAGAGCGTTATGTGCGCTGTCCGCAATCTCGCCGCGCCGCCGCGCCGTCTCACGATGGCGAAGGGCGGCCTCGCGCGCCACATCATTCATCTCCGCCGTCAGAATGCCGCGCATCAGGCCGGACATGCTTCTTCTCTCCCCGGCCATGTGTTGCCTCAACTTTCCCGCCTGCGCCGTGCCTGACTCATGACATGTTACGGCGTTTGCTTCCGTCATGTCCGCCGCCAGGCGGGCCACAGGGGCGAACACCCCCCACAAGGGCGCCGTCGATCGCATGAGATGCGCGCCATAAAGCATCATGCCCGACACAGCGTCCATCGAAAGAATCCCGTCAATCGAATCGACGATATGCCTGTTCAGGCGGCTGTGATCGGGATCGGGGTCGCCGGCCCGCCGCGCGGCATGCATTCTGATGTCGGGCAGGCCGGGAGCAGCAACCTCCCAAAAGGTCAATGACGTGGCGATCTGCATGGATAGTCCCTGTTCTTCGTTATTTTTCTTGGACTTTAAAACGGCCCTCGCCGCCAGCGCAAGGTTTTTGAAATGCTCTTCAATGAAAACACCCCTCCCCCCTCAAGGGCAGGGCTGCCGCATATGAGATTTCTCCACGGCGCCGCGCCGCAGGCGATCAGCATTTAACCACGAAGCGCGCGAAAATCACGAAGACCCGCGGATCTCTTCGTGCGCTTCGTGATCTTCGTGGTAAAAATCCTCAATGACCGTAAAACTTTGTTGCGTATCCGATATCTCTGCGCTGCGCAGAACGCCCTAGCATCCCGGCCGGGGCAAAAGGCCGG
>JBDHTS010000097.1:0-8125 GCA_039808845.1 Alphaproteobacteria bacterium
TCCAGAACAGGAACGCCCGCGACGACGCCGCAGGAGATCGCCGAAACGCCGTAACGGATCGGGACGGTTTTGCACAGCTTGAGCTTCACCAGATGCTGGAACGCGCGATACATGGCAATATACCCGCCCGTGATCGCCGCCGTGCGGGTGCCGCCGTCGGCCTGGATGACGTCGCAGTCGATGCGGAGCTGCCGCTCGCCCATCGCCTCCAGATCGACAACGGACCGCAGGGCGCGCCCGATCAGGCGCTGGATCTCCTGCGTGCGGCCAGACTGTTTTCCCTTGGCGGCCTCGCGATCCATCCGTTGCGCGGTCGAGCGCGGCAACATGCCGTATTCCGCCGTCACCCAGCCGCGCCCCAGCCCCTTCATCCAGCCCGGCACTTTCTCCTCGATGGTGGCGGTGCAGAGAACATGGGTGTCGCCGAATTTGGCGAGGCATGAGCCTTCCGCGTATTTCGTGACGTCGGTCAGAAGTTCGATGGGGCGCAGACTATCGGCGGCGCGGCCGCTGGGGCGGGTCATAACAAAATCCTTGCTCATTGTTCGCTGCGCACTGTAAGGGTCTGGTGAGATTTGTCAAATTTTGATCCGGGGGTATGATGGCAGCCTGTCTTCCCGACCGGTCAGGTGCTTGAAATGACCCCGCTTCTGTTTCTTGTGATCATGGCAGCCGGCTTTATGCTGTTTTTGCTCGCAAAATCCGCTTTGGAGAAGAAAAGCAAGGAAGATGCCCTCGTCGCATCCGCCATGGCGGGGTCGCCCGGTAACGGTTCACACATCCGCGTTCTTTCCGCCCATGCCCATGCCGGTGATGCACGCGCCCAGGTGGATCTGGCTTTGCGTTACATGGCAGGCAAAGGCGTTGCCAAAGACGCAAGCAAGGCGGATTTCTGGTTTCGTCAAGCCGCCCGTGTCGGCCACCCCAAGGGGCTTCTCTATATTGCTTATTGCGACGAACAGGCGGGCAATTATGAATCGGCGAAAGATCACTTGCTGCAGGCCGCAACCTTGGGCAATGCCGAAGCAATGGAGCGTCTCGGACGCCTCTATCTGGAAGCCGAGGAAGAAGCCCGGGACGCCGAACGCGCCGTGCATTTTTACAAACTGGCGGCAGAATCAGGCCGCCGCACGGCCCAGCGCCGGTATGCCGAATGCCTTCTGCTCGGCACGGGAACACCGCAGGATATCGATGCCGGAACGCTGGAAATGCAGGCGGCGGCGGATATGGGCGATGCAGTCGCGCAAAACATCATGACCGAGGGGATCAATGCCTTTATCCGCAATCGCGGATATTCCTTTATCGCTCGGGATGATGCTCCATCGGGCTTCGAAAAACCTGAATCGTACTGGGAAAATCCGTCCCGCTGGAACGTTGTCCCGCAGGAGATGCGGAATTCGCCCGGCGCGGCCACAGCCTCACGGGAAGCACCGGAATTCCTGGAACTGCCGCCGCCCTCCAGACCGCGACTGGTGCCTCAGGCTGAAAAGCTGACTCTTGAAAAGGCAATGGCTCAGTTGAATGACCTAACCGGGCTGGAAGAAGTGAAAAGCGCCATTCTGAGCCTGACCAACCGCATGCACCTGCATCGCCTGCGTGAACAGCATAACCTCCCCGTTGCACCGATCAGCGCGCATATGGTTTTTACCGGCAACCCTGGCACGGGAAAGACGACCGTCGCCCGGCTGGTCGGCAATATTTTTCGCGAAATCGGCATCCTGAAAAAGGGCCATCTGATCGAAGTCTCCCGCGCCGACCTGATCGGCGAATATGTCGGGCAAACCGGACCGCTGGTGCAGTCCAAGGTCGCGGAAGCGCTCGACGGCGTTCTGTTCATCGACGAGGCCTATAGCCTGTTCGACAATGATTCGGCTCAGGGAGGCTATGGAGACGAAGCGGTTTCCACACTTCTCAAGCTGATGGAGGATAACCGCCACCGGCTGGTGGTTGTGATCGCGGGTTACAAGGATGAAATGAACGCCTTGCTGCTTTCCAATCCCGGCTTGTCGTCGCGTTTTTCACGCGTTATCCCGTTTGAGGATTTCAGCGGCTATGAACTTTTCCGGATATTCGAGGACTTTGCCGCGGATTTCGGCTATGCCTTCGGCACCGAAGCCGCTGAAACGCTGGCAATGGTTATTCAGAAAGAACTGTCCGAAAAAGACATGTATTTCGGCAATGCCCGTTTCATGCGGCAATTGTTCGATGAAACCTTGAACTGCCTGGCGAACCGTATCGCGCGCATGAAAAATCCGGAAAAAGAAGATCTCATGCATATCGGCAGCGCCGATATTGAAACCGCCTATCGCAATATCAATGCCTGAATTCCTTTGCATTTGTGCGCTTACAAATGAAATGACCGTGGTGTTTCCGGCATGGTATAAATCTCCATGATCCCCGAACTGAACGAACGGTCGCAGGCTATCCTGCGCCAGATCATCGATCTGTATATGGAGACGGGCGAACCCGTCGGGTCGCGCACGATTTCGCGCAAGCCGGGTTTTAACCTCTCGGCCGCCTCGATCCGGAACGTCATGGCGGATCTGGAGGCGGCTGGTCTTCTGTTTGCCCCGCATTCCTCGGCGGGGCGGCTGCCCACCCAGCAGGGCATGCGGTTTTATGTCGACGGGCTGATGCAGATCGGCGATCTGACGGAAAACGAGCGCGCGGCCATCGAATCCCGATGCGAAACGGCAGGCCGTTCGATGAACCAGGTGCTGGAACAGGCGAGTTCGCTGTTATCCGGCCTTTCCTCCGCCGCAGGTCTGGTCGTCGCGCCCAAAAGCGACAAGCCGCTGCGCCAGATTCAGTTTGTGCAGCTGGATAACCGCCGTCTTCTTGCCGTGCTGGTCGGGCAGGACAATATGGTGGAGAACAGGATCCTGGAGATCGACCAGCTTCTTCCCGCCAGCGCCCTGACAGCGGCGGCGAATTACCTGAACAGTCATTTGTCGGGCCGGTCGCTCGGCGCGGCAAGAGACACGATCCTGCGGGAAATCGAGGAGCACCGGAGTCAGCTGGACAGCCTGACCGCCGATCTTGTCCGCCGGGGCATCGCCCTGCCCTCATCCGGGAACAGCGAAGGGCACATCATCATCCGCGGCCAGTCCCGCCTGCTTCAGGACGTCACGGCGCTGGAGGATCTCGAACGCGCCCGCACCCTGCTGTCCATGCTGGAAGAAGAACAAACGGTCGCCCGCTTGCTTGAGGCCGCGCAAGGGGGCGACGGCATCCAGATCTATATCGGCACGGAAAACCGGATGTTCGAGCATTCCGGATGGTCGATGGTGATCGCCCCCTACCGCTCCTCCGCCAGCCAGATCATCGGCGCCATCGGCGTGATAGGCCCGACGCGGCTGAATTACAGCCGCATCATCCCTCTGGTCGATTATACGTCGCAGGTGATCGGGCGGCTGATCGGCTAGGCCTATATTCTGCCGGTCAATAGCAGAATAATGACGATCAGGGCGACAACGGTCAGCCCACCGCTCGGGTAATACCCCCAGTTCCGGCTGTGCGGCCAGGAAGGGAATGCACCGATGATCATCAGCAGCAGAACAATAATCAGAAGGGTCATAATACTCATGATGGAAGTCCTTTGTTTTATGTCTCTGCAGGCAAACGAAGCGGAAACGCTTTTGTTCCAAGGGGCTTGATCTCTCAACTCTTCGATATTGCCTTTTATTTTTTCATAATTTATACAGGAAGGTGTTGCCTGGAATAATTGAGGACGATCGGGGCCTGACTGTTTACGGCATGGTCCGATTGCGATTAGACTGGCGCGAAATGCAAAGCTTCGGGGTTTTGTCGATGAGAGATTTGAAAATGGGTTACCGGGCCGGCACGGCAGCGATCTGCGCAGCCCTGATGACGGTTTTTTCCCTTCCAGCCATGGCGCAGATGACAGACCCGGACGGCACGCCATACAGTACCAAGTATTATCGTAAAAAACCCGATACCATGAACATTTCCCTGGCACGCGTCCCCGGCGGCGCCTGGGGCGATTTCGTGCTGCGCGTCGTCAGCGATTACGGCATGAGCGGCTGCCCGAAGATCAGCAATATCGGTTATTCATCGGAACTGCAGGGCGGCACGGTCGCCGTTGTCATCGGCGATTATTCGCTCGATATGCGTGATCTTCCCTCGGCCCCGCAATACCAGTGCGCAAGCCGGCAGTTTTATCCGACTGCCGAAATCCCCCTGAATGCAACGGCGCTGGCATCAAACAATATCAACCAGGTTCGTTTCGAGATTCCCGGCCCGCGCTTTGAAGTCTACGATTTGAAGCAGGGTGACGACTACGTCCAGCTGACGCCTGGTCCTCTGCTGTCGCCAAGGCCGAAAATCCATCCGCTCCAGAATGAGTATGTCAAAAATTCGCTCAAGCTTTGGCTGTACCCTGAAAAAACAGTCATCCTGAAAGTCGGCGGGGTGGATGATACTGTGACCGATGTGAAAAAGGCCGTGCAGGAACTGGCGGAAAGCAAGGGCATGACCCCCCTGGAATCCGTCATCAAGGATTTCAAATCCCCCCTTGCCGATCCCAACAGCTTTTACTATGTGGATAACAGGTCGGCTGTGACGGGAGATGCGAAAGCGATGGACGGCGTCCAGGTTGGAACGGTCAGCGTTTCATCGGTCGTCCAGACGATTGATGGCGGTCAGACTGTCAATCGCACTGTTGCCGTATTTGCCCACACGCCCGGCGCTTACGAATAAAGAACGGATATCACAATGAACCCGAAAGCCGACCCCCAGCCGGAGCCGGAAGGCGTCTCACACGACACCATGCAGGACAAGACCGCGCCTTCCCAAGAGACCGCCGCGCAACAGCCTGTGGAAAAGGATGAGGGCATTCTCGCCGGCGTTCAGGAGGAACTGAACAAGACCCGCGACCAGCTGCTGCGCGCCCTGGCCGATGCCGAAAACACAAGGCGCCGCGCGGTCAAGGAACGCGAGGATGCAGGTAAATATGCCGTGTCGTCCTTCGCCAAGGATCTGCTGGATTTTTCCGATAACGTCCGCCGCGCCATAGAAGCCGTTCCCGACGATCTGAAAAACGGCAGTGACGACCGGATCAAAAACCTGATTGCCGGGCTGGCTGCCATGGAACAGCAGATGCTGCGCACCTTTGAAAAACATGGCATCAAAAAACTGAATCCAATGAATGAGGTTTTCGACCCCAATTTCCACGAAGTCATCTTCGAGGCTCCCGATACCGGCAAACCAGGCGGCGTCATCATCCAGGTCGCCGAACCCGGTTACACCCTTCACGGTCGCCTCCTCCGCCCCGCCCGCGTCGGCGTGGCCAAGGGTGACGGCAGCGGGCGCGTCGATACTCAGGCATAATCATAGAGGCAAAACCGCGTAATTTTGCAGTCATTTTTATGTTATGGATAATATTTTCAGTCTGAATTTTACCAAAGTGATCCGAAACAGGCTTTGTCCGTAAACAGCATATGATTGAATGGAGCTCTTAACTTAAAAAGAGTGCCGGACAGTCTGGCAATGGGGAGTTCTTGTGTTATATTCCACCCCACAAGCAGCCACCCTTTTGCAATCACGGGAATCGCGGCGGCGCCGCTGTTGGGCCGCCGGAGTATTTGCCAATGAAGAGAGGATTTTAAATGAGCAAAGTAATCGGTATTGACCTTGGCACCACCAACTCCTGCGTGGCTGTCATGGACGGCAAAGAGTCTCGCGTTATAGAAAATGCCGAAGGCGCACGGACAACGCCTTCGATGATCGCCTTCACGAAAGACGGCGAGCGCCTGGTGGGCCAGCCTGCGAAACGGCAGGCCGTGACCAATCCTGAAAACACGCTTTATGCGATCAAGCGCCTGATCGGCCGCCGGTTCGAGGACGCGGAAGTCCAGAAAATGATCAAGACCGCCCCTTTCAAGATCATCAAGGGGCAGAACGGCGACGCCTGGGTTGAAGTGAACGGCGAGAAATTCGCGCCGTCGCAGATTTCCGCCATGGTTCTGCAGAAAATGAAGGAAACCGCGGAAAGCTTCCTCGGCGAAACGGTCACGCAGGCCGTTATCACCGTTCCCGCCTACTTCAACGACTCGCAGCGCCAGGCGACCAAAGATGCCGGCAAGATCGCGGGCCTTGAAGTCCTGCGCATCATCAACGAGCCGACGGCGGCGGCGCTGGCCTATGGTCTCGATAAAAAGAAATCGGGCACGATCGCTGTCTATGATTTGGGTGGCGGCACGTTCGACATTTCCATTCTTGAAATTGGCGATGGCGTGTTCGAGGTGAAATCAACCAACGGCGACACATTCCTTGGCGGTGAAGATTTCGACGCGCGCATCATCGACTATCTGGCCGACGAATTCAAAAAATCGGACGGCATCGACCTGCGGAAGGACAAGCTGGCCCTGCAGCGCCTGAAAGAAGCCGCCGAAAAGGCCAAGATCGAGCTGTCCTCCACCACGCAGACGGATGTCAACCTGCCCTTCATCACGGCGGACGCGTCCGGCCCGAAACATCTGAACATCAAACTGTCCCGCGCCAAGCTGGAAAGCCTGGTGGACGATCTGGTGAAACGGACCATCGAGCCGCTGAAGGCCGCTCTGAAGGATTCCGGGCTGAAGGCTTCGGATATCGACGATGTGGTGATGGTCGGCGGCATGACCCGCATGCCGAAAATCATCGAGACGGTGAAGGATTTCTTCGGCAAGGAACCGCATAAGGGCGTGAATCCCGATGAAGTCGTGGCCGATGGCGCGGCGATCCAGGGCGGCGTCCTGCGCGGCGACGTCAAGGACGTGCTGCTGCTCGATGTAACCCCGCTTTCGCTCGGCATCGAAACGCTGGGCGGCGTGTTCACGCGCCTGATCGATCGCAACACGACGATCCCGACCAAGAAGTCGCAGACCTTCTCCACGGCGGAGGACAACCAGAACGCCGTGACGATCCGCGTCTTCCAGGGCGAGCGCGAAATGGCGGCGGACAACAAGCTGCTGGGCCAGTTCGACCTGGTCGGCATCCCCCCCGCCCCGCGCGGCGTGCCGCAGATCGAGGTCGGCTTCGACATCGACGCCAACGGCATCGTGCATGTGGCGGCAAAGGACAAGGCGACCGGCAAGGAGCAGACGATCCGCATCCAGGCCTCGGGCGGCCTGTCCGACGCCGACATCAGGAAGATGGTGGAGGACGCCGAAGCCAACGCCGAAAGCGACAAGAAAAAACGCGAAACGGTCGAGGCCCGCAACCAGGCGGAATCGATGATCCACCAGACGGAGAAAGCCATCGCCGACCTGGGAGACCAGATCCCGGCAGCGGAAAAATCGGCGGCGGAATCCGCGATCCAGGATCTGAAATCGGTGATGGATGGCGACAATTCCGAAGCCATCCGCGAAAAGACCACGGCCCTGATGCAGGCCAGCATGAAGCTGGGCGAACTGGCCTACCGCAAGGCGCAGGAACAGTCCGCCGGCACGCCGGACAGCGTCGGAAACGCCGATGGCGCGGCCTCGCCCGACGATGTCGTGGACGCCGACTTCACGGATGTGGATGACGACAGGAAATAAGCATAGGATGCGCTGAATACGCGGGGGATTGGTTGCCATACGGCTCAATCCCCCTGCGCTTTGTTTAGTCTTCAGGGTGGATATGGCCAAGGATTTTTATCAGATACTAGGTGCCGACAGGAAAGCTTCGGCGGAGGACCTGAAAAAGGCTTACCGCCAGCTCGCGCTTAAATACCATCCCGACCGCAACAAGGACGACAAGGCGGCGGAGCAGAAATTCAAGGAAATCAACGAGGCCTATGACGTTCTGAAGGATCCGCAAAAACGCGCGGCCTACGACCAGTTCGGCACGACGGAATTCGGCGGGGGCGGCGGACGCGGCGGTCCGGACTTCTCCAATTTCGGCGGCGCGTTCTCCGACATTTTCGAAGGCATGTTCGGCGATTTCATGGGGCGTGGCGGCGCGTCGCGGACCGGCCCGCAGCGCGGCCAGGATATGCAATACACGATGGAAATCTCGCTGGAGGATGCCTACAAGGGCAAGGAAACCTCCATCAAGATTCCCGTTAACGAAGCCTGCGATAAATGCAACGGGTCCGGCGCGAAGCCGGGTACGGGCGAAGAGACCTGCCCCACCTGAGATC
>JBDHTS010000098.1:0-7995 GCA_039808845.1 Alphaproteobacteria bacterium
GAAGAAATTCTACCGGGACATGCTGCTGATCCGCCGCTTCGAGGAAAAGGCCGGGCAGCTGTACGGCATGGGCCTGATCGGCGGGTTCTGCCACCTGTATATCGGCCAGGAAGCGGTCGTTACCGGCATCCAGTCGGTTCAGGAGGAACAGGACAGCGTCGTCACCGCCTATCGCGATCACGCCCATATGCTGGCCTGCGGCATGGACCCGAAAGGGATCATGGCGGAGCTGACCGGGCGCGAGGGCGGATACAGCCGTGGCAAGGGCGGCTCCATGCATATGTTCAGCCTGGAAAAGAATTTCTTCGGCGGCCACGGGATCGTCGGCGCGTCGACGGGCATTGGCACCGGGCTGGGGTTCTCTCACAAGTACAAGGAAGACGGCGGCATTGCGGTCGCCTATATGGGCGACGGCGCGTCGAACCAGGGCCAGGTTTATGAATGCTTCAACATGGCGGCGCTGTGGAAGCTGCCCATCCTGTATGTGATCGAGAACAACGGCTACGGCATGGGCACCTCCGTCAAGCGCCACGCGGCGGGCGATCTGTACCGCCGGGGCGAGCCGTACGGCATTCCGGGCGAGCGGATCGACGGCATGGATGTTTTCTCCGTGCGCAACGCGGCGCGCCAGGCGGTCGATTATATCCGCGCGGGCAACGGCCCGTATCTGCTGGAAGTGATGACCTATCGCTATCGTGGCCACTCCATGTCCGATCCCGCGAAGTACCGGACGAAAGAAGAGGTCGCTAGCTACAAGGATGAAAAGGACCCGATCGACCGTATCCGCCGGATGATCCTGGAAGAGACTTCGGTCAAGGAAGACGAGCTGAAATCGATTGAAAAGGAAATCAAGGACATCGTCGCCGAAGCTGCCCAGTTTGCGCAGGACTCGCCCGAACTGGACAAGAGCGAACTGTGGACGGATGTTCTGAAGCCGGTGGAAGAATAAAGAGGTTAACACGAAGCATGGAAGATAACGCGAAGGTCACGAAGATTTCTTTTGATCCTCTTTCAAAGGAAGTGGTTGATACTACTTTTTATATCCACCAGACGCTTGGATCTGGATTGCTGGAATCAATTTATGAAGAATGCTTTGCTATGATATTGGCGCGTAAAAATATACCTTTCAGCATACAGAAACCTCACGATGTTTATTTTGAAGGGGAACGGTTAAAAACAGCCTTGAGGCTGGATCTCGTTGTTAATGACCAGATCGTGGTCGAGCTTAAAAGCGTTGATAAGTGTACGAACGCTCATACGGCTCAGATACTGACTTATATGAATACCGGCAATTATAAAACCGGCTTTCTAATCAACTTTGGCGAGCCTTATTTTAAAAAGGCTATTCAAAGGTTTGTTATATAACTTCGTGAACTTCTTTAACTTCAAACGCTTCGTGTTAAGAAAATGACCACAGAAATACTGATGCCCGCGCTTTCGCCGACGATGACGGAGGGGAAGCTTGCCCGCTGGGTCAAGAAGGAAGGCGACACGGTCAAAGCCGGCGACGTAATCGCCGAGATCGAGACGGATAAGGCCACGATGGAAGTCGAGGCTGTGGACGAAGGAAAGCTCGGCAAGATTTTGATCGCCGAAGGCACGGAGAACGTGGCCGTTAACACGCCGATTGCCGTTCTGCTGGAAGAAGGCGAAGACGTGTCGTCAGTCGTCGGTCGCCAGTCGTCAGAAAAGAAAGAAACGGCGCATGAAGACGTGCCCATGGCTGCCAAGCAGACGACTGATGACCGGCAACCGACGGCAGCAGCCCAGCCGGAAGGCAAGGCCATCGCCAACCGCGATATCCTATATGCGCAGGGGCAGGTGATCGAGCCGCCGAAATTCAATGAGGCCGCTTTCCTGGAACATCCTAAGGATCAAACGGTCCGTGAAGCCCTGCGCGACGCGATGGCCGAGGAAATGCGCCGCGACGAAACGGTTTTCCTGATGGGCGAGGAAGTGGCTGAGTATAACGGCGCTTACAAAGTTTCTCAGGGCTTACTGGACGAATTCGGACCGAAGCGCGTGATCGATACGCCGATTACCGAGCACGGTTTCGCGGGCCTGGCTGTCGGCGCGGCGATGAACGGGCTGAAGCCTATCGTCGAGTTCATGACGATGAACTTCGCCATGCAGGCCATCGACCATATCATCAACTCCGCCGCCAAAACTTTGTATATGGCGGGCGGCAAGCTGGGATGCCCTATCGTGTTCCGCGGCCCGAACGGCGCGGCGGCCCGCGTGGGCGCACAGCACAGTCAGGATTACGCCAGCTGGTATGCGCATGTGCCGGGCCTGAAAGTCGTGGCGCCCTGGAGCGCAGCGGACGCAAAAGGCCTGATGAAAGCTGCCATCCGCGACCCGAACCCGGTCATCATCCTGGAAAACGAAATCATGTACGGCCAGACCTTCGCCGTGCCGACCGATGAGGATTTCGTTATTCCCATTGGCCGCGCCAAGATCGAGCGTGAAGGAACGGACGTCACGCTGGTGGCCTATTCCATCATGGTCGGCAAGGCGCTGCAGGCCGCCGAAAAGCTGGCGGAGCAGGGCATCAGCGCAGAAGTCATCAACCTCCGCACCATCCGGCCGCTGGACCGCTATACGATTATCGAGAGCGTCAAGAAAACCAACCGGATCGTGAGCGTCGAGGAAAGCTGGCCGTTCGCGGGCATCGGTTCCGAAATCGCCGCGCTGTGCATGGAACATGCGTTTGATTACCTGGACGCGCCCGTGAGGCGCGTCTGCGCCGCCGACGTGCCGCTGCCCTATGCCGCCGGGCTTGAAGCGCTGGCCCTGCCGCAAGTGGACGAGATCGTCCATGCGGCGAAAGAGGTTTGTTATAAGGATTAATACTGGCTGGTGAAACAATGCCTGACGTTTTCCTTACAAGCACGTTCCGTAATGACTGGAACAGAGCCTTTAATCTTCGTATTGGTGAAGTGTTAAAGGAGATGGGATTAAGTTCTTTTTTGCCGCAAAAAGATAGTAACCAGACCGCAAATCGCAAAACAATTTATGAGGAAGATATTAAGGGTTTAACGTCATGCCGCGGTCTTCTTGCTGTCGGCGCTTTAACGCAAACAGCGAACTGGGGATTTGAAATTGGCTACGCAACCGCTAAAGGAATGCCCGTTGTCGTTTTGACTGACAAGGATCATCCGATTGAACTTATGTGCGAAGGCGCAGCATTTGAAGTTATCTCCGTGGATAATCTTGACAGGATAGAAGCTTACAAAGACCGTTTAGAATCCGTATTGCTTGCAACGTTTAATCATCCTCAAAGGATACTTTCGTGATGCCAACCAATATCCTGATGCCCGCCCTGTCCCCCACCATGACCGAAGGCACGCTTGCGCGCTGGGTCAAGAAGGAAGGGGACGATGTAAAGGCCGGTGATGTGATCGCCGAGATCGAAACCGACAAGGCGACGATGGAAGTCGAGGCCGTCGATGAAGGCAAGCTTGGCAAGATCCTGGTGCCGGAAGGGACGGCGGGCGTGGCGGTCAACGCGCCGATCGCGGTGCTGCTGGAGGATGGCGAGGATGTGGGGACTATAAAGGCTGAGGCTGCGAAGAGCCCCTCACCCGAAACGCCAAGGGGCGTTTCGACCTCTCCCAAGGGAGAGGTGAAGGATGCTGGTTCCCATGGCGCTTTTTCTGCACCTCTCCCTAAGGGAGAGGTCAAACCGCCTCTTGGCGATTTGGGTAAGAGCAAGCGGACATTCGCTTCCCCGCTGGCCCGCCGCATGGCGGAGCAGATGGGGATCGATCTGTCGTCTATTCAGGGTTCCGGCCCGCATGGACGGATCGTGAAGGACGATTTAGTCGTGAGTCGTGAGTCTGGAGTCGTGAGTCAAAAAGCGACGCAAAAACTAACGGCTAACGACTCACGACTCACGACTGCAAAACAGCTCGCCGATGCCTACGGCATGAAATATAAGGAAATCCCGAACAACAGCATCCGCAAGGTCATCGCGCGCCGCCTGGTTGAATCCAAACAGACCGTGCCGCATTTCTACCTGACCATCGAATGCCGGATCGATAACCTGCTGGCCGCGCGGGCGGAGATCAACGACAAGGCTGACGGCAAGTTCAAGCTGTCTGTGAACGATTTCGTCATCAAGGCTGCCGCCAACGCCCTGAAAGCCTATCCTGCCGCCAATACGGCCTGGACGGATGAGGCGATCCTGCAGTTCGAGCACGCGGATATCTCCGTGGCGGTTTCCACGCCGAACGGGTTGATCACGCCGATCGTCAAGGCTGCTGAAACCAAAGGCCTGAAACAGATTTCAGAGGAGATCAAGGATCTGGCGAAGCGCGCCCGTGACGGGAAACTGAAACCGGAGGAATTCCAGGGCGGTACGTTCTGCGTCTCCAATCTCGGCATGTACGGGGTCCAGGAATTCGGCGCGATCATCAACCCGCCGCAATCCTGCATCCTGGCCGTCGGCGCGGGCGAGCAGAAACCTTATGTCGATAAGGGCGAGATCGGAATCGGCACGTTCATGAAATGCACGCTGTCGGTGGATCACCGTTCGGTGGACGGATCGGTCGGCGCTGAGTATCTCCAGATTTTGAAGCAGTACATCGAAAACCCGATTTCGATGATCCTGTAACAATATTGTCATCCCGGACCAGCGACGCGCAGCGAGCGCCGATCCGGGATGACGTAATGGAGAGATTTTTTTTAATGATCGTCCGCTGGCATATTTTCAAAAGCGACAGGCTTCAAACGGAAGCGCAGCTTTTTCTTCGGGAAGGCGGGCGTTCCGACAGGGTCATCCTGTTCTGCCCCGGTTTTCCCGGTATGGGCGCTTCCATGTTCGAGCAGCGGCACGCGGCGGCGCTTGTCGAAAGCGGATACGACGTCGCCGTCCTGAAACATGAGGGTATCCGCATGGACAGCCCGACCGCGCCGGTCATGGTCAACAATGCCGCGCGGCTGATGCAGGGGCGGCAAAAAGGCGAAAGCCATATCGGCGGCGGACCGGCGACCATCGATGAATGGCTGGAAGAACCGCTTTCCGCGCTGCAGGAGTTGAGCGAAAGCTATCCGGCCATCCATGTTATCGGCAACAGTTTCGGCGCTTTGTCGTCGCTCTGGTCCTTGACGTCCGGGGCGGTTCCGCTCGATTCTATTAAATCCATTCTTCTGAAAGCAGGCGCGCAGGGAATCGCCGATGAATCGCCCGGCAGCATCATGCGGGTCTGGAAACCGGAATATATGACCGTGCCGCGCATCACGGAAAAGGTGACGCTGAACGATCCCCACGCCATGGCGGAAACGTTCAGGACCGTTTACAGGGAATTGCCTGAAAGGGTTAGGCGGGTTTTGCCGGGATCGGTGCCCTTGACGTATCTGATCGCGGCTAAGGACGAGATTCTGCGGCGCGAGGATACGGAGAAATTCCAGGCGGCGATTGGCGGGCGCGGGCGCATTGTCGTGGATACGGAAAATAAAGCCTGGCCGGAGCATGGATTCCTGGCGCACGATATGCCGGATTACCGGACGGAGGATTTGCTGCGGCTATTGGCATGACGTGCCTGGCGCGCTGCCATAATCCCGCCTTGCGAAGGAATTTGCGAACGCGTATAACGGTTTGAATGACATCACAAGCGGCCCTGAAAACGATGAGCTATACACCGAAGTCCAGCTATGGCTACGACGATTTGATCGCCTGCGGCCACGGCGAACTGTTCGGTCCGGGCAATGCCCGTTTACCGTTGCCGCCCATGCTGATGTTCGACCGCATCACGCGTATTTCGACGGAGGGCGGGGCCTATGGAAAAGGCGAAATCGTCGCCGAGCTGGATGTCAAACCCGATCTCTGGTTCTTTGCCTGCCACTTTGAATCCGATCCGGTGATGCCGGGGTGCCTGGGGCTTGATGCCCTGTGGCAGCTGGTGGGTTTTTATCTGGGCTGGACCGGCGCGCCGGGTTCGGGCCGCGCGCTTGGCCTTGGCGAATTGAAGCTGACCGGCCAGGTCTTGCCCGAGGCAAAACTCGTCACATATACCATCGATATCAAGCGCGTCATCAACCGCAGGCTCGTTCTCGGCATGGCGGACGGCAAAATGGCCGTGGACGGCAAGGTGATCTATGAGGCGACGGACCTCAAGGTCGGCCTGTTCGACAATCCGAGAGCCTTGTAACAAAGGGAGCATTCAGGCCCATGGCAGCAGCAGCGCATCCCTCACGGCGCGTCGTCGTTACCGGCATCGGCATCGTTTCATGCATCGGCGGCAATCAGCAGGAGGTTCTGGAGTCGCTCCGCGCGGGCCGTTCCGGCATCACCTTCGCGCCCGAATATGCCGATATGGGATTCCGCAGCCATGTGCATGGCAGGCCGAACATCAATCTGGACGAGGCCATCGACCGCAAGCTGAAACGCTTTATGGGCGATGGCGCGGCCTATAACCATCTGGCGATGGAGCAGGCAATCGCCGATTCCGGTCTTGAGGATAAAGACGTCAGCAACGAGCGTACGGGCATCATCATGGGATCGGGCGGTCCGTCCACCCGCAATCAGGTCGAGGCTGCCGACATCGCCCGCAAGTCCGCGCCGAAGCGTGTCGGCCCCTATATGGTGCCGCGCTGCATGTCGAGCACGAACTCTGCGACCATTTCGACGAACTTCAAGATCAAGGGCGTGAATTATTCGATTTCGTCCGCCTGCTCGACCTCGGCGCATTGCATCGGCAACGGTGCGGAACTGATCCAGTGGGGGAAGCAGGATATCGTTTTCGCCGGTGGTGGCGAAGAACTGGACTGGACGCTTTCGGTTTTGTTCGACGCCATGGGCGCGCTTTCCAGCAAATACAATGCGACTCCGGAAAAGGCCTCGCGCGCCTATGACGCCGCGCGGGACGGTTTCGTGATCGCGGGCGGCGGCGGCGTGGTGGTTCTGGAGGAACTGGGGCATGCCCGCGCGCGCGGCGCGAAGATCTACGGCGAGCTGACGGGATACGGCGCTACATCCGATGGCGCCGATATGGTGTCGCCGAGCGGCGAGGGCGCGGTGCGCTGTATGCGTCAGGCGATGCGGACCATCGGAACGCCTGTCACCTATATCAATACGCATGGTACGAGCACGATCGTGGGCGACATCACCGAAGTGGATGCCATTCGCGAAGTATTCGACCGCGAGCAGCAGGATATGCCGCATATCTCCTCGACCAAGTCGATGACGGGGCATTCCCTCGGCGCGACGGGCGTGCAGGAAGCGATTTACAGCCTCTTGATGATGAAGAACCGCTTCATCGCGCCCAGCATCAATATCGACGCTCTCGATGAAGGCGCCGGAAACATGCCGATCGCACGCCAGCGGATCGACGCTGTGGATCACAAGACGATCCTGTCCAACAGCTTCGGCTTCGGCGGCACGAACGCGACGCTGGCTTTCTCCCGTTTTGAAGAGTAACTCTGCATGACATCTTCCTCATCCCTGATGAAAGGCAAGCGCGGTCTCGTTATGGGCGTCGCGAACGACCATTCGATTGCCTGGGGGATTGCCGAAGCCTTGCATAAGCACGGCGCGGAACTGGCGTTTACCTATCAGGGCGACGCTTTCAAGAAGAGAGTCGAGCCTCTGGCGGCGAGCGTGGGCAGCGCGCTGTTGCTGCCCTGCGATGTGGCGGAGGAGAGCGACCTCGACGCGCTGTTTGCGGCGCTGGAGAAAAAATGGGGCGGGCTGGATTTCCTGGTCCATGCCGTGGCCTATTCCAATAAGGAAGAACTGAAAGGCCTGTATGTCGATACGACGCTGCAGAACTTCCTGAACACGATGCACATCTCCTGTTACTCGTTTACGTCCGTTATGCGCCGCGCCGCGCCGCTGATGAAAGATGGCGGATCGGCGGTGACGCTGTCCTATTACGGCGCGGAAAAGGTCATGCCCAGCTATAACGTCATGGGCGTGGCGAAGGCGGCTTTGGAAGCTTCGGTGCGTTATCTGGCCGCCGATCTGGGCCCGAAGAATATCCGTGTGAACGCGAT
>JBDHTS010000099.1:0-7879 GCA_039808845.1 Alphaproteobacteria bacterium
TCCCGCATGGAATAAAGGCCCGGCTTCTGCTTCACGGCCCATAAGGCCGCCCTGACGGCGCCGCGCGCGAACAGGCGGCGGTCGGTGGCGGTGTGGGAAAGTTCAATGCGTTCTCCTGTGCCGTAAAAGCCGACCGTGTGTTCGCCCACAACGTCGCCGCCGCGCCGCACGGCGAAGCCAATGGCGCCGGAAACACGCGGCCCGCTTCGATCCAGCGCGAAACCCTCACCCAAACCGCCAAGGGGCGGTTTAACCTCTCCCACAGGAAGAGGTGAGGAAGAAAGAGCGCCTGATTTTTTTACCTCTCCCTCTGGGAGAGGTCGAAACGTCCCTTGAGACGTTTCGGGTGGGGGCCCGCTCCGCCGCCCCATTTCGACCGCGCGGCCCAGCATCAGCGCGGTGCCGGAGGGCGAGTCCGTCTTGTGACGGTGGTGCGTTTCCAGGATCTCGGCGTCCCATTCCGGCCCCAGCCGCGCCGCCGCCTGCTCCACCAGCGCGGCCAGAAGATTGACCCCCACGCTCATATTCGCCGCATGGACGATCGGCGTCTCCTTCGCGGCGTCATGGATTTCCTGCTCCTGCGCGGCGTTCAGGCCGGTCGTGCCGGTGACATAGGGGATATGATGCTTGGCCGCCAGCCAGACCATCCGGGCCGTCGTTTCCGGCCGGGTGAAATCGATCAGGACGTCCGCGCGCGCGAACAGCGCCTCCGGATCGTCCGTCGTGAAAAAGCCCTGCGGCGCTTCGGCCATTCTCCGGACCGTTCCTCCGGCCAGGCTGACCTTATTGCCCCAGGCGCCGGACAGCACCTCATCGACCACCAGCCGCCCGACCCGGCCCGTGCATCCGATAACGCCGATCCGCGCGGAAGGCGTCCGGTCATCGGCCATGTCGTTGTCGAGAGCGGGGCGGGGCATGTGAACTCCTGAAACTTATCCAGGAACACACATAGCAGCTTGAGGGACGCGTTGAACAGATGGTTGTGCAGTCGGGTGCTCGGCTGGCCCTTCTGCGGCACCGGCGAAGGCGGGGGACAGGCCCTGCCACGGGCTTCTCGTTAATGCGATATCGAGAACTTCGCGGATCGTTCTGACATATCTGATTTCAAGGCCTAGTTCTTCCCTGAAATCCTCTGGCATTTTTTCAACATCCTGCTGGTTCGCTTTCGGCACGATGACGGTCTTGATTCCCGCCAGCGCGGCGGCTTCCAGCTTTTGTTCCAGCCCGCCGATGGCGCCGACCTGGCCGCGAAGGCCGACTTCGCCCGTCATGGCGATATCATGGCGTACGGGAATTTCCGTCAACGCCGAAACGATGCTGGTCAGGGCGGCAATGCCTGCGGACGGACCGTCCTTTGGCGTGGTTCCAGCATGAATGTGGACCTGCTTCTTGTGGAGTTCCTGCTGCGGTTGACCGAATTCTTTCCCGTGTTTTAAGATCCAGCTACGCACCACGTTAAAGGACTCTTGAATAACGGTCTTGAGATTTCCTGTGGCTGTAATGCCAAAGTTCTGCCCGTCCATGACGATGGATTCTATCGGCAAGATGCCGCCGCCATTTGCGCTGGCCGTCAAGCCGTTGACGACGCCGATTGTCGGTTCTGAGGCAAGAATGTAATGACTGTAATCTGACGGTTTTTGAAAATAGGAGCCAAGGTTTTCAGCTGAGATTATGATTTTCGATTTACCTGACAGGATCTCTGCAGCCGCATGTGACAGTATGCCGCGCAAGGCTTTATCCGTTTTTCTGACTCCGGGCTCGGAAAAATACTGGATAAGGTCGGTTACGGCGCTGTCATCGATTCGGACCTGTTCAGGTGAAAGGCCGGATTCGCGCATAATTTTCGGAATGAGATGCGTGTTCGCAATATGGCGTTTCTGGCTGCGGGTATAGCCGTCAAGGTCGATGATTTCCATGCGGTTGCGCAAGGGGCCCGGTATGGCATCGACGTCGTTTGCCGTGCAGATGAAAAGGACGTTCGACAGGTCGTAGGGAACGCCGAAATAATGGTCGGTGAAGGCGTTGTTTTGCTCGTGATCCAGCACTTCCAGGAGCGCCGCGCCGGGATCTCCTTGCGGGCCTCCGGCACCCAGTTTGTCGATTTCGTCCATCATTAAAACGGCATAGGTCGTTCCCGCTTTTCTTACCGCTTCCATGATTTGCCCTGGCATGGAATTGGTATAGGTGCGGCGATGGCCCCGGATGGAGCTTTCGTCCGAGACGCCGCCAAGCGCGATCTTTTGAAACGCTCTTCCGGTCGCTTTCGCTATGGACCGCCCGAGGGATGTTTTGCCAATCCCCGGCGCGCCGGCGAGGCAGATCACATTGCCGGATGGCCGCCTGGAAAGAATCTGTACGGCCAGCTGGTTTATAATGGCCGTCTTTGCCCTCTCCATTCCGTAATGGTCTTCATCCATGACCTGGCGTACGGTTGAAAAGTCGATTTCCGGCGCTTCAGGCACAGCCCAGGGCAAATCCGCGATCCGCTCCAGATAGGAAAGCACAAGGTGATATTCGGTATTTATGGATGTCATGCCGCTAATGCGCTCAAGCTCCTTAACAGCCGCTTGCTGGATGGTCTCAGGAAGATTTAGACCCTCCAGTTTTTGCCCGATAGTTTGGACAGTGATGTCCCCGCGACAGTAGGCGGTTCTAAAGGCCGATGCATTTGCGGTTTCGTTTTGAGGTTGAGGGTTCGCTACAAAGCCTTGGGCATGGCGCGAAAAAGCCTCACGCATCGACAGGCCAGTTTTTACGGCAGCAAGGGCTGCGCCAGGCAGATGCAGGAGGCCAATGGATTGAATGACATCTTCCCATGCCTTGATCAGCTGTCGTTTTTTGCCCGAAGTGGTTGCGCTAATGATTTCCGAAAGGAAGCAGGGGAAACTGCCTGGATTTCTCTCGTTTGCAATCGCTTTCCTTGCTTGGGCAAAATGATGATCGATGGAATCATTAAACTGATAATCTGATACTTGGCCATGATGTCTCTTCATTAAGAAATCATATGCGCTGAATGGAATGCAGTCCGTAGGCATTGCATTAAAAGTTATCGCAAAGACTTGCATTATTGCGTCAAGCGCTTGGTCGCCGTATTCACGCCTGACGGCGACTTCAGGGCGATCTGCATATATTTCTGGCAGCTCGCTGCGTTCAAGCGGGATCTTATGAATCAGGTCAAGAATTTCTTCTACCCGGTCGTAGAATAGGCGGTCTTCCTCCTCGCGGAGGCCTACAAGTTTGATGGCCATTTTTTAACCCTGTTCGATTTATTTTATTTTTCTAATCAATACTCAATTTATCCCTGCTTCGCCATAAATTTTTGTGCGGGGCGGAACTTTTTCACAAATGTCGTCTGGCAAGATGCCTCTTTGATTCGTAAAAGCGAGCGGCTATAGTGCCGGAATCGGTCATCAATGCGGGGAAATAAGCCATGGCGGGCAGCGTCAACAAGGTCATTCTGGTCGGCAATCTGGGGAAGGATCCGGAAACCCGGTCCATGCAGAACGGCGGCAAGGTCGTCAATTTCTCGATCGCCACCTCCGAAAGCTGGAAGGACAAGAACACCGGGGAGCGCCAGGAGCGCACGCAATGGCACAATATCGTCGTGTTCAACGAAAACATCGCCAGCGTGGCCGAGCGTTACCTGAAAAAGGGCGCGAAAGTCTATGTCGAGGGCCAGCTGGAAACCCGCAAATGGCAGGACAAGGACGGCCATGACCGGTACACGACCGAGGTCGTCCTGCGCCCCTATCGCGGCGAGCTGACCATGCTGGACAGCCGTGGCGGGGAAGGGGGCGGGCGCTCCTTCAACGACAACGGCGGTTCGTCCTACGATCCCGGCCCGTCTTCTTACGGTTCCTCGCCGTCCGCCGCGCCCGCGCGCAGCAATACCCGCGTGGACGAGCTGGAAGACGAAATTCCGTTTTGAGTATGCCGCTTAACCTCTTTGCAGTCGTCATTCCCCGGCTTGTCCGGGGGATCCATAATCGGGGTGGTTCGCGTTTAAGCATCCCGATTATGGATCTTCCGCCTGCGCGGAAGATGACGGTTGATGGATGTGCTCATAAAATCGGCACGCCGCTCCGCTTTTCGCCACAATTCCATGCCGGAATAGAGGGATGAGACCGCTTCTTCTGATACCCGCTTTGATAGTCTTTGCGTTGCCTTTGGCGGCGCAGGCCCAGCCCGCGCCCGAACAGCCCGCCGCGTCTCAGGCGGCAGATGCCGGCCTGGAGGCCCGCACGGCGCTGGCCACGCAGATGGCGGACCTGACCCCGCCACGCCAGACGGCGGAAATGGCCATCGAGGCCATCGTCTCCCGCGCGCCGCAGGCCGAGCGGCAGGAACTGAAATCGAAAATGCTGTCCGCCTTCGATTTCGAAGCGCTGCGCCAGGCCTTCATCAGGAACATGGCCGGCACGTTCACCGAGGCCGAACTCCGCAAGATGGTGGAATACCACAGCAGTCCGGAGGCGAAGGCCATCGCGGAAAAAATGCCCGCCTATGAAGCGAAGCTGAAACCCGAAATCACGAAAATGCTGGACGTCGCCCTGATGGTCGCCCGCACGGGAAAGCCGGGCGAGGCCGGTTCGACGCCGCCGGGTTCCGCCAGCCCTTAAAGAGCCAGGCTTAGGTCGTTGCCTCGCCATAAATCGGGCGGCGGCTGCCGGGGGACTTCGTTACCCTTAGCCAGCCGCATTCTCAAGCCACGCGAAGACAAGCGTTCGGCGCGTTCATACAGGACGGCAGCAAAATGAGGATCGCCAACATGCAAAGCGCGTTCGGCAAAACGTTCGGCAATACGCTGTAAACGGTCAGGCGTGGTGCTGATTGTATCCATTTCGGCCTCCTCTCTCTCGTGACACTCAAAAGATAGGCGGCTGCCAGGGTTTTTCAATGGACGGAACGACGATCTTCCATGTCCTGATTCTCTATGGGATCAAACTGGCCGCAGCTTTTCAAAGCGACCGGCGCGGATCCCGCTCGGCGAGCGATTTCTGGACTTTCTCGAAGATGTGTTCGACATCCCTGACCATGGGTTCCAGCCTGTATTCCTCGCCCATGAAAACATAGATTTTCGTGGCTCTCGAATAGGCCGAGAAGAAGCTTTCCTTCTTGACTCCGTATTCTGAAAAGACGTTGTCGCCGATGCAGGCCTCGACGATATGGCCGTTGCATGTCTGGTTCTGGATCCAGTCGTCCAGCTTTTCGTCGAAATGCTCGATGGCGTTCCGCAGCGATTTGCTGTTGATGAGGGAATTGTCGTCGACGCCCAGGATCCGCCTGAGGCGTTCGCAGCGCGCGATCTGGTAAGGCTTGTTCTTTTTGATGGGCCACAGCATTTTGTAAAGCATGGCGCAGTTATGGATGAAGGCGTCCAGGGCCTGGAATTCGGCCTGGGCGGGAATGGCGGGCCTTCGCCCGTTCACCACGTCGTTGAAGTTTTGCCGTTCCATCTGGCTGAAGGTATGGATAGCATTCAGGGCGTGCACGCAGTAAGTCTCGATCTGCGTCAGATAAAGCTCGATCCTTTGCACGTAAATCGGCGCTTGTTGCGGTGCGGCTGGCATGTTTTTCTTTTTCCGATTTATCGTTCAACATGAAGCTTAAAATTTATAGGAGCTTATAGAATCTCTCGCTTGCGAACTGCAAGCCGGTTAAAGAAGCTGATCAGTTAGGATGGTTCAGATCCCGGCTAACGCTTATGTCACGAAATTTATAGGAATAAAAGCATATTTATGTTATCTTTCTCTGGACGATTTTAACAGGCGGAAGGGTAAAAACGCGCTTCCGGAAAGGGGTGAGTTTATGTCGTTTTGCGAAACCGAACTCGAGCGACAACAAAAAACGGGCAAACGAACTGATAGAGGTCATTTTTATATTAATAATCAATATGATGCGTTGTGGGTTTTTCCGGCCTCTTTCCATTGCGCCGCCCCGCAGAATCCTGCTAAAACTCCATTGTATTCATAACGCGTCAGGATTCCTTTAGACCATGAGCGAAACGCTGCCCTCTGGCCCTGAGCCGACACTGCCTTCGATCACGCTCGAAGACGAGATGAAAAAGTCCTATCTCGATTACGCGATGAGCGTGATCGTGAGCCGGGCGCTGCCGGATATCCGCGACGGCCTGAAGCCCGTTCACCGCCGCATTTTCTACGCGATGAAGGAGGGGGGCTATTCCTCCGACAAGCCCTTCAAGAAATCCGCCCGCATCGTCGGGGACGTCATGGGTAAATATCACCCGCATGGCGACTCGGCGATTTACGAGGCGCTGGTGCGCATGGCGCAGGACTTTTCCATGAGCCTGCCGTTGATCGACGGGCAGGGCAATTTCGGATCGATGGACGGCGATCCCGCCGCCGCTATGCGGTATACCGAGGCGCGCCTGAACAAGGCGGCGGAGGCGCTGCTGGAGGATATCGACAAGGACACGGTCGCGTTCCGCCCGAACTACGACGAATCCACGCTGGAGCCCGAAGTCCTGCCCAGCCGCATCCCGAATTTGCTGGTCAACGGCGCGGGCGGCATCGCCGTCGGCATGGCGACCAACATTCCGCCGCATAACCTGGGCGAGGTGATCGACGCCTGCGTCGCCTATGTCGGCAACCCGGACATCACGACCGAGGAACTGATGCAGATCGTGCCGGGCCCGGATTTCCCGACGGGCGGCCAGATCCTGGGCCGGGTCGGCATCCGTTCCGCCTACACCACCGGCAACGGCTCGATCATGATGCGCGCGAAAACCTCCATCGAGGATATCCGCGACAAGCGCGAGGCGATCATCGTCCACGAAGTGCCGTACCAGGTGAACAAGGCGCGGTTGCAGGAACGCATGGCCGAACTGGTGCGTGAAAAAATTCTGGAAGATATCTCGGACATCCGCGACGAATCCGACCGCGACGGCGTGCGGGTCGTCATCGAGCTGAAACGCGGCGCGATGGCCGACGTCGTGCTGAACCAGTTGTACAAGCACACGCAGCTGCAGACCAGCTTCCCCGCCAATATGGTGGCGCTGAACCACGGCCGCCCGGAAATGCTGCTGCTGCGCGATTTCATCAGCGCTTTTGTGAAGTTCCGAGAAGAAGTGATCACCCGCCGTACGATCTTCGACCTGGGCAAGGCGCGGGAGCGCGCCCATATCTTGGCGGGTCTCGCCGTCGCCGTCGCCAATATCGACGACGTGATCGCGCTGATCCGCAACGCGCCGAACCCGACCGAGGCGCGCGAGCAGTTGATGGCGCGCGATTGGCCGGCCCGGGACGTCGCGCCGCTGATCGCCCTGATCGACGACCCCGAGCATCCGGTGACGGACGCAGGCACCTACCGCATGTCGGAAGCCCAGGCGAAAGCCATCCTCGACCTGCGCCTGCACCGCCTGACCGGGCTGGAGCGCGACAAGATCGCCGACGAGCTGCGGCAGATCACCGACACCATCGCCGAACTTCTGGCCATTCTGGGCAGCCGGGAGAAGCTGCTGCAGGTTCTGGTCGATGAACTGGCCGTGATCAAGGCGAAGTTCGCGATCCCGCGCCGCACCGAACTGGTTGAGTCCGAATTCGAGCAGGATATCGAGGAACTGATCCAGCGCGAGGACATGGTCGTCACCATCACCCATGGCGGCTACATCAAGCGCGTTCCGTTGTCTACGTACCGCGCCCAGCGGCGCGGCGGCAAGGGCCGCACCGGCACGGCGCTGAAAGACGAGGATTTCGTCTCCGACCTGTTCGTCGCCTCCACACATACGCCGCTGCTGATCTTCACCAGCCGCGGCATCGTCCACAAGATGAAGGTGTGGCAATTGCCTCTTGCAACGCCGCAGTCGCGCGGCAAGGCCATCGTCAACCTGTTGCCCCTGACCGAGGGCGAGACGATTTCC
>JBDHTS010000100.1:0-7691 GCA_039808845.1 Alphaproteobacteria bacterium
CCGCCTTTCCGCCTATATGAAAAGCCTGAACGATTCAGGAGCGCTTGCGATCCCCGATGCCGACCGCGCCGCGTCTCTCTTCCTCAATATGATCAAGAGCGAGCATCACATGTGCTGCCTGCTGCGCCTGGGCAAGGAACCCACGCAGGCGGAGCGCCGCAGGCTGATCGATTACGCGGTCAGCGTGTTCATGAAGGGGCATAAGGTTACTTAATTAATCATCAGGTACAAAACGTATACAATGCGTTCCAGGCTGAAGGGAAAACACATCTGATACAACCACTCCCGAACAATGTTCTAAAATATGAGATCTGACAGATTGCCCAGCCTCTTGTTCGACCAAACTTTCCATTGCCGGTTTCAAGTCGCCTAAAACCTCACGTTTTTCTCCATATAAGAAGAATTCAGGCATCTCATCCGAAGTGAACAGATAGCCTCCTCTGGAAAGTCTTTGGAATGTGAATGTCAGCGTTATTTCCCGCAAAACGATACACCTGAGATATAATAGGTTGCATTCCTATAAAGCCAGAAACTGATATTTTGCAAACCAAAGTTCTTTATAGAACCCAATCCGGGCGCACCCAGTGACACGTATAACCGCCGGGGTTTTTCCGCAGATAATCCTGATGATAGCTTTCCGCCTCGTAAAACGGTCCTGCGGGCACGATCTGCGTCACGATCCTGCCGGGCCATTTGCCGGAAGCCTCAATCCGCTGTACCAGATCTTCCGCCACGCTTTTCTGTGTTTCATCCGTATAAAAAATGGCCGAACGGTACTGGGTGCCGCGATCGTTGCCCTGCCGGTCCGACGTGGTCGGATCGTGCGCCTGGAAGAAAAAATGCAGAATGTTTTCGAAACTCGTTCTGGCCGGATCGAATGTCACTTCGATCGCTTCCGCATGACCGGTGGTTCCGGTGCGCATGTCGTTATAGGTCGGGTTCGCCACCGCGCCGCCCGTATAGCCCACCCGCGTATCGGTCACGCCTGGCAAGGCGCGGAACAGTTCTTCCATGCCCCAGAAACAGCCGCCCGCTAAAATGGCTTTTTCCATGAATCTCTCCTGATGGGTTACCATCAATCTGGCATAGACTCTTGAAAAAGCAAGACGTTAGGGCTTAACGAGAATACCCTGGGGATTGCATCCGGATTCGGCGACCACGATGGGCGTCACGCCAGCCTGCTCCGCGAAGCGGGCGAAGGCCAGATTGTCGGCAATATCGTCCGAAACCAGCAGCCCGCCCGGCCGCAGATGCGCCCAGAGCAGTGCATAGGCGAAGGCGCGGCCCTTTTCGCTTTTATCGGAATCGTAATAGGCCAGATCGATCTGCGGATGCTGCCTGACGATACGCGGCAGGCCTTCGCGATCCGCCATGCGGTGCAAAATCCAGGAACCTTTCAGCTCTTCCGGCACGGCGATACCGACATAACGGTCGTTATGCAGTTCGAGCAGCGGCAGATCGACGCTGTTCAGGCTCCCCTGATCCTGTTCCTTCAGATACAGCAGGAAAGCGAGGGAAGACCAGCCGTTCGCCACGCCGGTTTCGACGATCACGCGCGGTTTTTTCGCCATGCAGAGGGTGAACAGCAAATCGAGGTTGCTGCCCCCGCCCATCCAGACGGGGATATCGCCCGCGCGCTTCCGCGCCGACGCGAAGGTTTCCGCGTAACGCTCGCGAACATTGATCATCTCGCCGATGCCCAGCTGCCGCAAGCCTTCGGCGGTCGAAACCGTGCGCGGCGCACACCATTCCTGACCCGCCCGTTCCATCTCCCGCAACTCCTTCGGTCCGGGAATGCGGCCCGCCAGCTTGTCGCCGATCTTGCGCATGATGGCCGGCCAGATGGCAGGACGGTTCAGATAATAGGCATATCCCGCGCCATAGCGGGCATACCGCCAAAAACGGGAAGGAAGCGGGTCATAATCGGGACGGACGGTGACGGTACGTTTTCCTGCGGGCGGCATCGCGTTTCCTTTCAAGCTGGACAAACGCTACCAAAAAGCCCTGCCAATGAAAATATTGGATGCTAAGATATGCCGCGCATGATCAGAATCGTCCATATCCTGACCGAAGGGTTCCGTTCGTCGAACGGGCGCGCCTTCCTGCATCCGCTGCTGCGGTTTCGGGAAACACTTGAAAGGGATTATGGCATCGTTCTGCAATTCTTCACGGCCCGCGCACCCAGCTTGAACCAGTGCGACGCACTGCTCGTGGACAGCAAGTTTTACAAGCCGTACTGGGCCTCCCCGCGCCGGGACGAGGCGGTCGCCCATTTCGCGGAGGATTATGCCCAGGCGGGCTCGTCATTTTTCGTCGATCTGAACGACAGCACGGGATGGGTGGTGCCTTATGTGCTGCCTTATGTCACGCGCTACATCAAAAGCCAGTTGATGAGGGACAGGAGCATCTATAGCCGCCCGCTTTATGAGCATCGTCCCCATTCGGATTATTATCACCGCACGGCGGGCGTGGCGAATGACGAGGAACGCTGGTCCGTGCCGATCACCGATCCCGCGCATCTGGCGAAAATGACAGTCGGGTGGAATTCCGGCCTCGCCAATTACAGCCTGCCCGGCCCCTGGCTGATGAATGCCTATGAACGCACCGGATGGCTGCCTTTCCTCGCCCTGCCGAAGTT
Source organism: Alphaproteobacteria bacterium (assembly GCA_039808845.1). Taxonomy (GTDB): domain Bacteria; phylum Pseudomonadota; class Alphaproteobacteria; order Micavibrionales; family Micavibrionaceae; genus JBDHTS01. Next base: position 2,639 of record JBDHTS010000100.1, read on the forward strand.
TTACGCGAAACCGGAGCGGACGCGGCAGACGAAGGTCAGTTATCGTTTCGGCGCTTCCTACCCTGAGCGGACATTGCGGCACCAGCGTCTGAAGCTGAAAGAGATTATGGATGCGCGATACAGCTTGCCAACCTGCAAGCTGAACCGCGCGCAGTATTTTCTGGAAATGATTGACACGCAGGTCGTGCTGTCGCCCTTCGGTTACGGCGAGATCACGCTGAAGGATTTCGAGACTTTCCTGACCGGTGGCGCGCTGATGAAGCCGGATATGGCCGGGATCGAGACCTGGCCCGATTTTTTCCGGAACGATGAGACCTATGTGCCGTTTTCATGGGATCTGGAGGATATCCCGGATAGGCTGGACGCCCTTCTCCCTGACAATACGGGACGCATCGCAATTGCTCGTAACGCGCAGAATGAATATAAAAAAACGCTGACCGGACCGGAGGCGGCGCGGCTATTCTGTAGCCATTTCGCCTCAATGATCCACCCTCCTGCGTTATGAATTATCATCAAGGTCATTTAACTGCTTCAAACGCGAGATAAATCCATTGGATATGGACTCTGCTATAAATTCAGGAAAAGCGTGCGGAAGATTTTCTTTGGTTTTCTCTACAATACCCAATCCGTGATCGTTTATTTGCTCAAATATTCCTCGAATAAGATTCTTGCCAATGCCCCCCTTTGCCGCAATTTGATAAAAATGGCGCGGCAATATTGAATCGATGATATACCGGTTTCGGTCGCCGACTGACATTGCCAGTTTCATTTTATTTCGTCTGATCTGGCCGCTATCTACACTAGGCTGAGCCGACAATACATCATAAAGAGGAGTCATGCGAAATCTTCCCCCTTTCGCAAGCCGGACACTGAAGTTTTTTGCATGACCGTCCGTGGCTCCAATAAGCCAAAAAAGAATTTGCGAAATGAAAAAGTTCATCTGGTCTTTTCCAGACTCGTCGCTTCCTTTTAGAAGATTTAAAATATCAAGAACGCCCGGCCCTCCCTGCGATTGATACTTTAACTGAGGCGGGACGGATAAAGCCTGGCAGCAATCCTCCTGTGGCACGCGCAAAAGCCTTTTATCGCTTGTAACAAGGCGATCGAAACGCTCCACAACCAGCACCTTTTTGCCTGCAAAATCCCTGATTTCCGCGTTGGCGCTTGGAATTCCGGACAAACTTAGCATTTTAAGGCAGAAATATTCATTTTCTACGCTGCAGGACAAATCTATTCCATTGGGCAGACGCCCAATCTGGGGTTTCAGGATATGTGTCGTGGCCGTTGTGCCGGACGGTTTGAGCCATTCATCGTTCCAGAAAAGGAGCGCGGTTTTTTCCTGAGCCCCCGCGATCGAAATCCTGAAGTCAGCATCTTCTCCAATCCCTAATGGAGACGCGGCCAGATTTTCGAGAATGGCGGCAATGCCATGATCGTCAACTTTCTCTCCCCGGATGCCGCCCACCGGGCCGGGATCTTCGTCTTCAGGTAAGAATTGCAGAGCCCCCACGCAATCGCGGCCGACCACCGATAAGAGGCTGTAAGCATCTGTTCCCTCCGCATGAACACGTTCGGCAATCCGGTTCCTGATTGGAAGACTGTCTGGCAGGAGATTTTCAAAAACCGCCGTCACCGCAGCGCCGATATGGGCATCTTCGCGCAGAGGCAACGACAAGGAGACTGGCATGGAATTTTCCCATGCCAGCCAGGACGGATCGTAACGAAAATCGATCGCTCCGCTTGATTTCTTATGAAGGCGCCCTGTGAGGCGTCCGTTCAGAAAAACCTGCAAAGGCGCGTATTTTCCCCGCCTTGCCATTAAAACATATCCTCAAGATCCTGGATCGATGCCTTACTGCGCGGGCGGATCACGATTTCCAGATCCAGAGCGGATAAAGCGTCAAAAAACACGCGGAGTTGTGTTCCCGGTTCCCCCGCTTCAAGCTTGGAAACCGTCGCCTGCCTTAAATGGATCTTGTCCCCAAGCTGAGCCTGGGTCATGTCCCTTTCGTGCCTGTTTCGCCGAATCACATGCCCCGCGTCTTTGGAGGTTCTAGCGATCTGTTCCATCAAATTCTCCGTTCCTGCCTATCTTGATTATACGCGAATGCGTATAATCAAGCAATATACGCATACGCGTATATTTGCTTTTTATACGCGAGTGCGTATAAAGCGCTTTTATACGCACTCGCGTATATTACAAAACGGAGGCGAAATATTCGATTGTCTTTTTAAGGCCTTCATCCAAAGACGTTTTTGCTTCCCAGCCAATCATCCGTTTCGCAAGGGCCAGATCGGGCTGGCGCTGCTTCGGATCGTCGGACGGCAGGGGACGGAAGACCAGTTTCGATTTCGATCCGGTCAGTCCCAGAACCTTTTCCGCCAGTTCCTTCATCGTGAATTCGGTTGCGTTGCCGATGTTCATCGGGCCCATGAAATCATCCGGCGTGTCGTCCATCATGCGAACGAAACCCGCCGTCATGTCGTCGACATAGCAGAAGGACCGCGTCTGGCTGCCGTCGCCGTAGATGGTCAGATCCTCGCCTCGCAAGGCCTGGACGATGAAATTCGACACGACCCGCCCGTCCTCCACATGCATATGCGGGCCGTAGGTGTTGAAGATCCGCACCACCTTGATCGTCAGGCCATGGATGCGGGCATAATCGAAGAAAATGGTTTCGGCGGCGCGCTTGCCCTCATCGTAACAGGAGCGCACACCGACCGGGTTGACATTGCCCCAGTAGCTTTCCGGCTGCGGATGCACGGTCGGGTCTCCGTAGACCTCGCTGGTCGAAGCCTGAAATATCTTGATCTTCAAACGCTTTGCGAGGTCCAGCATGTTGATGCTGCCCTGGACGCAGGTGGTCAGGGTCTCGACCGGGTGCCGCTGGTAATGGATGGGCGCGGCGGGGCAGGCCAGGTTATAGATCTCGTCCACCTCGACGTTCAGCGGCTCCAGGATATTGTGCCGCATCAGCTCGAAATACGGGTTGTCGAGCAGATGCACGATGTTGCGTTTGGCGCCGGTATAGAAATTGTCGACGCACAGCACCTCATGCCCCATGCCGAGCAGCCGGGCGCAAAGATGGGATCCAAGAAACCCGGCACCGCCCGTGACCAGAATGCGCTTACCCATGCCTGCCGCCCCGTAAATGTTGAGATTGCTTCGCTTTTCCGTTCTCTGTAATATCCAGCATCGATCAAAAGCGCCAGAGCGAAAATAGAATGAATTTGAATATGTTAAAAGGAAAATCTCTCCTTCTGACCGGCGGGACAGGGTCGTTCGGGCAGGCTTTCGTCAAACGGATGCTGGCGCAGTCCGCATTGCGGCGGCTGATTATCTTTTCCCGTGACGAGTTGAAACAGCATGAGATGGAACTGGCGCTCGCCTCGCTCGACAAAACGAATATGCTCCGCTTCTTCCTGGGCGACGTGCGGGATTTCGAGCGGCTGAAACTGGCGTTCCACGATGTAGACTATGTCGTGCATGCCGCCGCCCTGAAACAAGTGCCGAAGGCGGAATACAACCCGTTCGAGTTCATCCATACCAATATCAATGGCGCGGAAAACATCGTGCGCGCCGCGCTGGAGAAGGGTGTGGAGCGCGTGGTCGCGCTTTCGACGGACAAGGCCTGCGCGCCGATCAACCTCTATGGCGCGACCAAGCTGGTCTCCGACAAGATCTTTACGGCGGCCCAGAATTTCGCGGGGCGGGACAGCACGAAATTTTCCGTGGTCCGCTACGGCAACGTCGTCGGCTCGCGCGGCAGCGTCGTCCCCTTCTTTCAAAAGCTGATCGACGAGGGCGCGCCGACCCTGCCCATCACCGACGAACGCATGACCCGCTTCTGGATCCGCCTCGACCAGGGGATCGACCTGGTATTGGATGCCCTTATCAATATGCATGGCGGGGAGATTTTCGTGCCGAAGATCCCCAGCATGAAAGTGACCGACCTGGCAAACGCCATGGCGCCCAAGACGCCGCACAAGGTGGTCGGCATCCGCCCCGGCGAAAAACTTCATGAAGTGATGATCACGGCCGAAGACGCGCGCAACACGCTCGACGCCGAGGATAAATACATCATTCTGCCCAGCTATGACAGCCGCCTTGGCGGTGAATACGCGGCACAGGGCTTTAAACCCGTACCTGACGGGTTCTGCTACGCCAGCGACACGAACGAACAGTGGCTGTCGCCCGCCGATCTGCGCATGATGCTGGACGAGGACAAGAACGAGATCCACGCGATGCGCGGCGGGGCGCGGCGGTGACGAAGCGGCCCGGACGTTTCCTGGGCTATGGCCGTCAGTTCATCGACGAGGCCGACATCGCCGCCGTCACCGAAGCCCTGAAGGGCGACTATCTGACTCAAGGCCCGCTCGTCACCCGGTTCGAACAGGCTCTGAAAGACCGCTTCGATGCGCCCTTCGCGACCGTCTGCAACAGCGGCACCGCCGCGCTGCATCTCGCCGCGATGGCGATGGATTTGAAACCCGGCGACGTTGTGATCGTTCCCGCCATGACGTTCGCGGCGACCGCCAACGCCGTGCGCTACACTGGCGCGGACGTCGTGTTCGCCGACTGCGATCCTGACAATGGCCTGATGACGCTGAAACACGCGCAGGACGCCGCCGCACGGGTGCCCGAAGGCAAAACGCTGCGCGCCGTGTTCTGCGTCCATATGAACGGCCAGTGCACGGACATGGCCGCGCTTTACGCCTGGTGCCAAAACCGGAACCTGTTCCTGCTGGAGGACGCCTGCCACGCCATCGGCACGGCTTATGCCGACGGCGCGCCGGTCGGATCCTGCCGCCACAGCGACTTCGCCGCGTTTTCCTTCCACCCCGTCAAGACCATCGCCATGGGCGAGGGCGGCGCGGTCATGACGCGGCATGAGGATATGGCGAAAAAAATGTCGATGCTGGTGACGCACGGCATCACCAAAATACCCGGCGATTTCGCGCGGCAGGAGATGGCGGACGCGCCCTGGTATCACGAAATGCAGAGGCTGGGGTACAATTACCGCGCCAGCGACATCAACTGCGCCCTCGGCCT
>JBDHTS010000101.1:0-7219 GCA_039808845.1 Alphaproteobacteria bacterium
GGAGCCGATCTTGGCGGTGCGGTCACTTGCCACCGCCGCGCCGCCCGTGCTCGCCTCCGCACCGAAACCGCCCAGCAGCACGTTGAGGAACGACCGGTTCATGCCCTTGCACATGATGTAGGACAGGATCGCGCCCGACGCGCCGACCAGCGCGCCCGTCACGATCAGCAAGTTATTGTGGAGGGTGAAGCCGATGCCCGCCGCGGCCCAGCCGGAATACGAATTGAGCATGGAAACGATCACCGGCATGTCCGCGCCGCCGATGGGGATGATCGCCAGGATGCCGAGCGCCAGCGCCAGCGCGACGATCAGCCAGAAGCACAGCGGGTTCTGCGTCACGCACAGGGCGACGACCAGGCCGATGATCGCCAGGAGGATCAGCGCGTTCAGCGGATGCTGGCCGGGGAAGGACACCGGCTTGCCAGAGATCACGCCCTGCAGCTTGCCCCAGGCGATAATCGAGCCGGTAAAGGTGATCGCCCCGATGGCGACGCCGAGCGACATCTCAATCAGGCTGTTCAGATGAATGTCGCCCGTGACGCCGATGCCATAGGCTTCCGGGTTATAGAAGGCCGCGATGGCGACGCAGACCGCCGCCAGGCCGACCAGCGAGTGAAAGGCCGCGACCAGTTGCGGCAGCGCGGTCATCTGGATCTTCAGCGCCGTCACCGTGCCGATCGCGCCGCCGATGGCGATGCCCGCGACGATCAGGCCGAAGGACAGGCCCGTGGCGGCATCCTTCAGGAGAAGCAGAGTGGTGACAATGGCCAGCGCCATGCCGCCCATGCCGTAAGCCAGCCCGCGCCGCGCGCTCTCCGGATGCGAAAGCCCGCGCAGCGCCATGATAAAGCACACGGAGGCGATGAGGTAGGCAAGGGGAGCGAAGGTTTGCATTATTCTGTATTCCTGTTTTTAAACACCAAGCACACCAAGGGCACCAAGCTAGAGTACAAAACGTCTGATGCCGTCCTTGATCAGTTTTGTGTTGAAGTTCACAAGCAATCCAAGCTTTATACCGGAGAATTTAAGGTAGGTCAGAATTTGCGCCTCATGGATCGGGGCCAGTTTCTCAATGGCTTTCAGTTCGACCAGGACTTTGCTTTCCACAATCAGATCGGCGCGAAAACCGGTTTCGGCGACCTTTCCTTTATATGAAACTTTTACGGGAGATTGTACGGCGATATGAAGGCCGCGTTCTGTCAATTCCTGGATAAGGAAAAGTTCGTAGGCACTCTCCAGGAGGCCGGGTCCGATTTCCTTATGGACAGCAAAACAGGAATCGACAACTTGACGCGCAATTCGGTCAATATCCGCTGACGGTCCTAAGGGTACAATGTCTTGGTGATCTTGGTGCGCTTGGTGTTGCATTTTATTTTTTCTTTTTGAACATGGCCAGCATGCGGCGGCTGACGATGAAGCCGCCGAAGATGTTGATCGAGGCAAGGATGACGGCGAGGAAGCCCATCCATTGCGAAAAACCGCCCGCGCTGGCGCCGACCGCGATCAGCGCGCCGACGATGATGACCGAGGAGATGGCGTTGGTGACGGCCATCAGCGGCGAATGCAGGGCCGGCGTCACGCGCCATACGACGTAGTAACCGACGAAACAGGCCAGAACGAAAACGGTCAGGCCGGAAATGAGGAAGGATTCGGTCATGAGAGGGCTCCTTTGACGCAAAAGTCCTCCCCCGCCCGCTTGCGGGAGGGGGAGTTAGAGGGGGAGGGCATTCTTCGGGCGGCGTAAAAAAGAAGGCCCTCCCCCCTTGGTCCCCCCTCCCGCTGCGCAGGAGGGGGGAGAGGATGACGAAGAGAGGTAATCATGCCGCGCCTCCGAATTTCGGGTTGACGATCTGGCCGCCGCGCGTAAGAGCGATGCCCCTGATGATCTCGTCATCCCAGTTCACGGTCATCGCGCCGTCCTTCACGAACAGCTGCAACAGGTTCAACAGGTTTTTGGCGTAGAGGCCGGTCGCGGTCGCGGCCAGACGGCTCGGCACGTTGCGGTGGCCGACGATTTTGACGCCATGCGCCTCGACAACCTCGCCCGGCTTCGAGAGTTCGCAGTTGCCGCCCTGTTCGACGGCGAGGTCCACGATCACCGATCCCGGCTTCATCGACTCGACCATTCTCGCGGTCACGAGAATGGGGGCGGGGCGGCCGGGGATCAGGGCGGTGGTGATGACCACGTCCTGCTTCCTGATCGTTTCCTCGATCAGCGCCTGCTGCTTCGTCTTGTATTCCGCCGACATTTCCTTGGCGTAGCCGCCAGCGGTTTCCGCCTGCTTGAACTCTTCGTCTTCCACGGCGACGAACGTGCCGCCCAGCGAGGCGACCTGTTCCTTGACCGCCGGACGCACGTCGGTTGCCGAGACGATGGCGCCGAGGCGTTTGGCTGTCGCGATGGCCTGCAGCCCCGCGACGCCCACGCCCATGATGAAGGCCCGGGCGGGGGGCACGGTGCCCGCCGCCGTCATCATCATCGGGAAGGCGCGCCCGAAAACCTCGCAGGCATCCAGCACCGCCTTGTATCCCGCCAGATTGGCCTGGGAAGAGAGAATATCCATCGCCTGCGCGCGCGTGATGCGCGGCACCAGTTCCATGCCGAACGAGTCGATGCCCTTTCCGGCCAGAGACTGGATCAGATTGCCGTTTTTATAAGGATTAAGCGCGCCGATCAGCAGCGCTCCGGGGCTCATGGCAGCCAGGACTTCCGGCGCAGGCGGTTGAACGCACAGGACAATCTGCGCGCCTTTGACGGTTTCCGCGCCACTGGCCATGATCGCCGCGCCGGCTTCCGTAAACTGGCTGTCGGGAATCGAGGAGCCCGCGCCCGTTCCGGCCTGCACGCGCACTGCGCAGCCGAGCCCGGCCAGCTTCTTCATGGTTTCCGGCGTGGCGGCGGCCCGCTTTTCAAAGTCGGCGCTTTCCCTCGGTATGGCAATGATCAGGCTCACCCCTATGGTCCTTCCGGCATATGTCGATGGTTCGGAAACCATGCAGCATCTCCGGCCATTTGTGAAGTCCGCAAAAATTCTATCCTCCACATTGTCGCGTTCTTGTTTCGTTTCATAACGGTTCTCACCTGTCCCTCTTCCCGTGAGGGAGAGGGAATGAACCAAAATCATTTCGGAAATGTTCGCGGAAGCGCCGGAAGGAATGGCGCGGATGGTCAAATACGCGGAAGGGTTCGACAGATCGGCGGAGGATTTCGTGCCGGAGGCCAGGGATCTGGACTCCCTGCGCCAGGCGGCCCAAAACTGCCGGGGCTGCCCGCTGTATAAAGATGCGACCCGGACCGTGTTCGGGGAGGGACCGGAGAAAGCCCGGTTCATGCTGGTGGGCGAGCAGCCGGGGGATCAGGAAGATCTGCAGGGCCATCCCTTCGTCGGCCCGGCGGGGCAATTGCTTGACCGTGCCCTTATCGAGGCGGGGATCGAACGCGGCGACGTCTATATCACCAACGCCGTGAAGCATTTCAAATTCGAGCAGCGCGGCAAGCGCCGCGTGCACGTGACGCCGAAGGTGCGGGAGATCAAGGCCTGCCGCCCGTGGCTGGAGCATGAGATCGCCGCGCTGAAGCCGAAAGCGGTCGCGGCCCTGGGCGCGACGGCAGGGTGGTCACTGCTCGGCGCGGGCTTCACCCTTAAGGAAGGACGCGAGAAATGGCATGAAGGCCCGAAAGGGTCGAAGGTGGTGGCGACCTATCACCCCTCCGCCATTCTGCGGGCTATCGATCATCAGCAAAGGGATCTGCTTTACAGCCTGCTTGTGCAGGATTTGAAGATGCTGAAGACGGCGCGCTAAGCGCCCTCTCCCCCACGGGGAGAGGGAATGATGTTTTATGCGGCTTCCCGCACCAGCCCGGTTACGACGCCCCAGATTTCGGCGGCGCCGCCGGCGATGGCGAAACCGTCGCCGCGGCGCATGCGCCATTGGCGGCCCAGTTTTTCCAGTTTCACCAGCAACGTGCTGCTGCCGCTGAGTGCGATGGCCAGCTTTCCGTGGGTGGGTGCGGCCGCCGTGTTGACGATCAGGATGTCGCCGTTACGCACGCCCCTGTCTTCGAACCCACCGCCTTCGACACGCACCGGATAAACGCCCGGACGGTCCAGACTCAATGTTGTCCCCAGATCGATGACGGGCGCCATATGATCCTGTACCTGTGACTGAAAGCCAGTCGTTTCTCTTTTGTTCATGTTCCTCATTGACACAAGCTAGCAGAATGATTAGAACATAACAAGAACAAAAATGAATAAAAACACAAAATTCATGGAAAGGCGTTTTCAAAATCGTTTTTCATGGTTTTGTAATCCTTTTCATGAGAAAATCATTTTTCATGAATATCATGGAAAAAAATCGTTTTTCACAGAAACAAAGCGTTTTTCAAGGGAGAACGCTGCCGGAGGCGAATATGGTGCTGGCCGGTTATGCGGCGTTGATTCATGTCTTCGATCTTAAGGCGCCTTTGCCCGAAATTCTATCCACCATCGGCGAACGGCATGTCCGTTATGAACAGGATGGATGGCGCGTCTTTACGCCGCGCCATCAGCCGGAGGGCACGCTTGCCGACCATCTGACCTTCGCGCTGAAATATGAAGGCCTCGATCTGAACGTCCTCAAGGCCCTGTTCAGGGCGGCGGGCGCTCAGGCCGTCGCGGATATGGTGAAGGCGGAACCGACAGGAAAATACAGCCGCCGGATATGGTTCCTGTATGAATGGCTTCTGGACGAGCGTCTGGATCTGCCCGACACGTCCGTCACCAATTTCGCCGCCGCGCTGGACCATGATCTGCAATATCCCGGCCCGTCGATCCTGTCCCGGCGGCATGGCGTGCGGAATAATCTGCCCGGCGTGCGGGATTTCTGCCCCCTGATCCGCCGCACGGAGAAGCTGGATCATATGATGACGCTTCGGCTGGACGAGCGGGCGCGCGAATCGACAGGCGCGATCCATCCCGACGTCCTGACCCGCGCCGCCGCTTTTCTGCTGCTGAAAGATTCGAAAGCATCCTACGCGATCGAGGGCGAGCAGCCCGCGAGAACCAAGACGGAACGCTGGGGCAGGGCGCTGGCGCAGGCAGGTCTTCAGCCTCTCAGGCCGGAAGAACTGTTGCGCCTGCAGCAGATCGTGATCGGCGACCGCCGTTTCGCGAAGCTGGGCTGGCGGAAGGAAGGCGGATTTGTCGGGACACACGACCGCATGCGGGGGAGGCCGGTGCCGATTCCGGACCATATCTCCGCCCGCTGGCAGGACGTGCCGCGCCTGATCGACGGCGTGATCGCGGCAAACGAACTATTGAAAGACAGCGCCTACGACCCCGTTCTGGCGGCGGCCCTGATCGCCTTCGGGTTCCTGTTCATCCACCCGTTCGAGGACGGAAACGGCCGTATTCACCGCTATCTGATCCATCATGTCCTGTCGGAAAAGGGTTTTGCGCCCAAGGGGATCGTGTTTCCGGTATCGGCTGTGATCCTTGAACGGATCGACGACTACCGCCTGGTTCTGGAAGCGACGTCGCGTCCGCTGCTGGAATTCATCGACTGGAAACCAACGGAGTCCGGCAATGTCGAGGTGCTGAACGAAACCATCGATCTCTACCGTTACTTCGACGCGACGCGCCAAGCGGAATTCCTGTACGAATGCGTGCAGACCACGGTGGACGAAACGCTGCCCGCCGAAGTGGCGTATCTGGAGGCGCATGACGCCATGCGCGGCTTCATCGCCGATCATTTCGATATGCCGGAACGACTGTCCGAACTGCTGATCGGGTTTTTGCGGCAGGGAAAGGGGAAAATGTCGTCGCGGGCGCGGACCAAGGAGTTCAGCAGCCTGACGGATGCCGAAATCGCCATGCTTGAAACCAAATATGCCGATGTTTTCATAAGTTGATTGTTTACATGAAGCGGCTTGGGAAAACACCAAGCGGTCCCTGCCTTGCGCTCCGGCGCAATCTCGTTTAGATTCAATTCAATAGTTCCTGATTCTCTCATCTTTTTTCCGCGATGCGCGTTCGATTGTTAAGTCGTTTCTTAAAGGCTGGATTGTACGCCGCGCTGCTGTCGTCCGCAGGCGGCGCTGCCGTGCGCGCGGAAACCCTTGAACAGGCCGTCGCAAGCGCCATTGAAAGCCACCCCGCCGTCCAGGCGGCCGAAGCGAACCGCGATGCGCTGGATGAGGCAGGGGATCAGCAGTTTTCAAATCTGCTTCCCCATGTCAGCGCCAAGGTGTCCGGCGGGCGCGTCTACGGCGACAATGCCACCAGCCGCGGCCTGAGCGTTACGCGCGGCGCGGGATATTCGGGCTATGGCGAAGGGTCGGTCACGTTGACCCAGACGATCTACGACAACATGTCGAGCTGGGACCGGATGAAGGCGGCGAGAACGCGGGAAGAGTCCGCAACCTTCACCATCGCGGACGTGCAGGAAGATCTGGCGCTGCGGGCCACGCTGGCCTATCTTGATGTCCTGCGTGGCAATGAATCGCTGTTGATGGTCGACCGTCATGAAAAGCTGCTGAAGGATTATATCAGCCGTATCCATGGCATGGTGAAGGAAGGCGCGGCGGAAGAGTCTATGGCCGTGCAGGCGCAGGACCTTCAGGAACAACTGATCCATACCCGTAGCGATCTGGAAGAGCAGATGGACAGCGCCATGGCGGATTATGCCGAGGCAGTGGGAAAGGATCCGTCCGATCCGATGCCCGATCCGATGCCGCGCATCGACCTGATTCCCGAAGACAGGGAAGAAGCCATCGCGTTTGCGCGAAAAACGCACCCTTCCTTGCAAGCCTCCGTACTGAAGGAGCGTGCATTTGAACGCGACGCCAGCGCCGACAAAGGCATGCTGTTTCCCAGCCTGACCACTGAGCTGTCCTATCGCCAGGTCGACCAGCGCGACCTGATCGGCGGGGAGTCGACGGACGCCCGCGCGCTGCTGCATCTGAACTGGGATTATTCGCTGGGCGGCGGCGAAATTGCGAAAATGCGCGAGACACGCCAGCGCGCGCGCGAAGCGAAGGCCCAGCACGACCAGCAGGAACGCCTGATCGTCGCCGGAATTCGCAAGGCTTACGCCAAGCTTGACGCCGCGAAAGCTCAGCTGGCCGTCACGCAGGACCGGCAGGAGCTGAACGAAAAGCTGCTGAAGAACAACAAGGCGCAGTTCGAGGGCGCGCGGATGAACATTCTGCAGGTGCTGCAGGCCGAAAACGCGCTGTTCA
>JBDHTS010000102.1:0-6860 GCA_039808845.1 Alphaproteobacteria bacterium
CATACTGGTCGTCGTCCTGCTGGTCTTCGTCCTGTTCGGCGCGAACCGCTTTCCGCGCGTGATGGAAGACCTCGCCAAGGGGATCAAGAGCTTCAAGCACGGGCTGAAGGACGAGGACGAGGCGAAGAAGCTGCCCTCGCGGGAGAGGGATGATCAGAATGTTTGAGGGCTGGAGGACTGGAGGACTGGAGGACTGGAGGACTGGAATCGGTAATTCCAGTCCTCCAGTCCTCCAGTCCTCCAAACACCATGTTTGACATCGGCTGGTCCGAACTTCTGGTGATCGGGGCGGTGGCGGTGGTGGCCATTGGGCCGAAAGAATTGCCGCAGGTCATGCGCGGCCTGGGCCGTTTGATGCGGCGCGGCCAGTATCTCAAATACGCCCTTTCAAAACAATTCGACGATTTCATGCGCGAGCATGAGCTGGAGGAAATCCGCAACCTGCCGAAGGACGCCGCCATATTCGACGAAGAAGCGACGGATGAAGGCATTCATATGTTGCCGATCGAGGACAGCCATAAGAAAGAAGGAGAAAATCGTGATTGATGCTCTCTTTCCACGTCATGATGGGATGGCGCTGCATCGTCCCCTCTCACCCGCCTGCGGGGGAGAGGGGAAATATGGGAGAATGCCATGACGGGCGATCCCTTCGAGCATACGCGCAAGCCCCTGCTCGACCACCTGATCGAATTGCGGCGCAGGCTGCTCTGGTGCTTTCTGGCGCTAACGGCGGGAACGGTGTTCTGTTATTTCCATGTGCAGGAAATTTACGGCTTTCTGGTACAGCCTTTGGCGTACGCCATGGGGCCGGGCAGCACGCAGCGCCTGATCTATACCGGGCTGACGGAAGCGTTCTTCACTTATATGAAGGTCTCGCTGTTCGCGGGCGCGTTCCTGACCTTTCCCGTGATCGCGATGCAGATCTGGCGGTTCGCGGCGCCTGGCTTGTATGCAAAGGAAAAAAACGCCTTCCTGCCGTTCCTGGTCGCGACGCCCGTGCTGTTCCTCGCGGGCGCGGCCACGGTGTATTACCTGATCATGCCGATGGCGTGGAAATTCTTCCTCGGCTTCCAGAGCACGGCGGCGCAGACCGTTTTGCCGATCCAGCTGGAGGCCAGGGTGGGCGAATATCTGGACCTTGTCATGATGATGATCTTCGCCTTCGGCATCTGTTACCAGATGCCGGTGCTGCTGACTTTGCTGGGCCGTGCCGGGCTGGTGACTTCGCGGACTCTGGCCTCGAAGCGGAAATATGCTATCGTGATCATCTTCACCGTCGCGGCGGTGCTGACGCCGCCCGACGTGCTGAGCCAGTTCTCCCTCGCCGTTCCCCTGCTGGTTTTATATGAACTCTCGATCCTGTCCGTCCGCTTCGTGGAAAAACATGCCGACAAACGGTCCGCTTGACCTGTACACGGCCAAGGTGGGCGAACGCGCGCTCGATCCGGATCCGCAGCAGCAGCAGGCGATGCTGTCGCTCGACCGGCTGTTTCACGATCTGATGGTGCCCACGCCACGCAACGCTTTCGGATTCAAAAAAAGGACGGAAGCGCCGCACGGCGTCTATCTGTATGGCGGGGTGGGACGCGGCAAATCCATGCTGATGGATCTGTTCTTCCTGAGCCTGCCGCAGGATTTTCCGAAGCGGCGCGTTCACTTCCACGCGTTCATGCTGGGCGTGCACGATGCGCTGAACCGCGCGCGGCTGAATAATGCCGCCGACCGCGCGCTGGATGATGTCGCGAAGGCCGAGGCGGCGCAGGCACGGGTGTTGTGTTTCGACGAATTCCATGTGACGGACGTGGCGGACGCGATGATCCTCAGCCGCCTGTTCACCGCGTTGTTCGCGCAGGGCGTGACGATGGTCGCGACCTCCAACTGGCCGCCGGAGCGCCTGTACGAAGGCGGGCTGCAGCGCGACCGCTTTCTGCCTTTCATCGATCTGGTGAAAGCGCGGATGGAGATCGTTCCCCTGACCGGCGGGTCGGATTACCGCCTGAAAGCCATGCGCGACACGGGCGTGTATTTCGCGCCGCTGGGCGAAACCGCGCGGGCGCGCGCCGATGAACTGTTCGCGCGCCTGAGCGGCCTGGAACTGCCGCACCGGGAAACCATCGAAGTGAAAGGCCGGACCATTGTGACGGAAGCCGCGGCGGCGGGCGCCGCGCGCTTCACCTTCGCCCAGCTTTGCGAGCGGCCAACCGGTGCGGAGGATTTTCTGGCCATCGCCGCGCGGTATCACACGGTCTTTCTGGAAGGCGTGCCGAAGCTGAATTACGACCGGCGCAACGAGGCGAAGCGCCTGATGACGCTGATCGACGTTTTGTACGACAACCGGATCCGCCTTGTCGTTACGGCCGATGCGCCGGCGGACCAGCTTTATCTCGGCCACGACCACGCCTTCGAGTTCCAGCGCACGGTCAGCCGCATGATCGAAATGCAGGGCGAGGGTTATCTTTTGAAAAAAACGGCCTAACTCTCTGCAAGCGAAAGCGATTATGCTGAATTTTGTCAAAAATATTTTTCAACGCGATGACGCGGGCAGCTACGACCGTGAGAAGGCCACAGCGCGGACGGGGTCGGTGCACGACCGGCGGCGGCTGGCGAAAGGCAGGAAAACCAATCAGGAAATCCTGTATTATCTGGCGGAGCATGATCCCGATCCCGGCGTGCGTCTGGCTGTCGTCAAGAACCGTAACACCCCGCTGCATGCCAGCGCTGTGCTGGCGCAGGACAAGAGCGTCGACGTCCGCATGGCGCTGGCCAACCGTCTGACGCGCCTTCTTCCCGAATTGTCGCAGGATCATCAAAGCCAGCTTTACGCCTATGCCGTGCAGGCGCTGGGGATGCTGGCGCTGGACGAGGTGCTGAAAATCCGCCTGGCCTTGTCCAGCACGCTGAAGGATCACGCGCATGCGCCGCCCAAGGTCGTGGGACAACTGGCGCGCGACATAGAACGGCAGGTGGCGGAACCGATCCTGCGCTTCTGCGCCGCGCTTGCGGACGAAGACCTGATCGAGATCCTGAAAGGCCATCCGGCGGACTGGGCCATCGCGGCGGTGGCGGGACGGTCGAAGCTGGCGGCGCTGGTCTCGCGGGCGGTGATCGATACGGAAGACTTTCCGGCCGGAAAAATCCTGCTGGCCAACGAGGGTGCGGAAATCGCTGAGGACGCGCTGCAGCTGATCGTCGACCGCGCGCGTCAGCATCCCGAATGGCAGTTGCCGGTGGCCAGCCGCAAGAAACTGCCCGCATCGATGGTGAAGGCACTGGCTGAATTCGCCGACGCCTCGGTGCGCGACGTGCTGCTGGCCCGCGACGATTTCGACGCGGACACGATGGCCGAAATCACGGACGTCTTCAACCGCCGCATGGAATTCGCGGCGGAACAGGAAGAGCATCAGGGAGAACCGCCATCGAAACGCGTAAAGCGCGAGGCGAAGGAGGGCGAACTGGACGAGGACAAGATTTCCGACGCCCTCGCCATGCGCGATTACGATTTCGTTTACGCCGCACTCGCGCTGCGCTTGAAGACCGATGTGCCGACGGTGCGAAAGCCTTTCGATTTGAAAGCGCCGAAATCCATCGTCGCCCTATGCTGGAAGGCGGGCCTCTCCATGCGTTTCGCCCTGCAGGCGCAGCAGGATCTCGGCCATGTGCAGCCGCAGGACCTGATCTACCCCAGGGGCGGCACGGATTATCCCCTGACCCGCCAGGACATGGAATGGCAGCTGGATTTTCTGGGGATCGAAGGCAAGAACAAATAAACACCGGAGCCAAATCAGCCAGCCGCGCGCAGCGCAGTAAGAATATTAACCGCAGAGGACGCAGAGGCACTGCACTTCTCTGCGTCCTCTGCGCTTTAACACCAAGCCCACCAAGAATGCGGTCCCTTGGTGTTCTTGATGGGCTTGGTGTTAAGGATTCTATAGGCTGCACGAGAATAATATTTTAAACGCAAAGCACGCGAAGAACGCAAAGAGTACGGAGTCTTTGCGTTCTTCGCGTTCATTCCTTTTCTACTCTTTCTCTGTTTATCTCTGTCTGGCTCTGGTGTTTTAAAAACTTCGTTCCGCTGCTCTTCTGTTTCGCCGGGGCTTGTCCGGTATGAATAAATCTGCGATTCTATGGGCGGTTCTGATTCAGGAATTTTAATAAGGGGATTGGCTATGGCACGGAATAAAATCGCACTGATTGGCGCGGGGCAGATCGGCGGGACACTGGCGCTGCTGGCGGGCCTGAAGGAACTGGGCGACATCGCGCTGGTTGACGTGGCCGAGGGCGTGCCGCAGGGCAAGGGCCTGGATATCGCCGAGGCCGCGCCGGTCGAAGGGTTCGACGCAAGGATCGAAGGCTCCAACGGATACGAAGTGATCAAGGACGCCGACGTCGTGATCGTGACGGCAGGCGTGCCGCGTAAGCCGGGGATGAGCCGCGACGATCTGATCGGCATCAACACCGGCGTCATCAACACGGTCGGTGAAAACATCAAGAAATTCGCGCCGAAGGCGTTCGTCATCGTCATCACCAACCCGCTGGACGTGATGGTAGAGGTAATGCAGCGCGCGTCGGGCCTGCCCGCCACGATGGTCGTCGGCATGGCGGGCGTTCTGGACAGCGCGCGGTTCCGGCATTTTCTGGCCGACGAGTTCAAGGTGTCCGTTGAGGACGTGAACGCGTTCGTCCTGGGCGGCCACGGCGACACGATGGTGCCGCTGGTGCGCTATTCCGCCGTCGCCGGCATCCCGCTGCCCGACCTGATCAAGATGGGATGGTCGAGCCAGGAGAAGATCGATAAGATCGTCCAGCGCACGCGCGACGGCGGGGCGGAGATTGTCAACCTGCTGAAGACCGGATCGGCGTTCTATGCGCCCGCGTCCAGCGCCATCGCCATGGCGGAAAGTTATCTGCGCGACAAGAAGCGCGTGCTGCCCTGCGCGGCGAAACTGAACGGCGAATACGGCGTGAAGGGCCTGTATATCGGCGTACCGGTGGTGATCGGCGCGAAGGGCGTCGAGAAGATCGTCGAGATCAAGCTGAACGCCGACGAGCAGGCCATGTTCGACAAATCCGTCGCCGCCGTGCGCGAGATGGTCGACAGCCTGGGCAAAAGCAGGGCGGCGTAAGGCTTTAATCGTTCGTTTTCACGAATTTCCGGCATGAAAAAACGGGCTGATGATTTCAGCCCGTTTTTGAATAGTCCGTTTGGCGTTTTTTACACTATGACGGCGCAGGCCCGGACGGGGACGGGCCACTGCTTTGGCGCGCCAGAAGCCGGTCCGCCAATTGAGGGATTTCAATCTCTGATGTCCGTGCCGCATCCAATGCGCTCTTCGAGCCTGTTGGCGCGGCATCAACAACTTTCAAACCCAAAACGCCCAGAAAAGCCCCTAGCTGTTCTTCCAGCCTAACCGCATGTGCGGCACGCTGTATTGTCGGGCCTCCCGTAGCGGGTGGAGCGGCAGCGGGAGACGTTGTTCCTCCCCGCGTGTTCATTGAAGCAGGATCAGCCTCTGCCGACGGAGTCGTAGAGGCAACCTGCACATCCTGATTCTGCCTTATGAAGGCGAGAACGTCAGCGCCTTCGATGCCGTGGAATGCATCGGGACCCAGATCGTGCGCGCGGTCTGTCTGGATTTCACCATGGCTGACGACGCGGTTGCTGGGGATGCCAAGTTGCTGCTCCAGGGAAGCAACAAGCATGGCGGCGGCCTGTTTTTGTTGGTCCGTCGCGCCGCTGGCTCCACCGACGAGAGCAATACCAAGGGAGTGGTTGTTGGCGTAGCTTGTGTCTTTATCAGGCTGAATATGGTTGGTCCGCGCCGAAAGGGGCGCTGTCTGCACAACCGTGCCGTCGCGGTCGATCAGATAGTGGTAACCGAAATAGGCGTTATCGCGGTCCGGATCCGGGTTCTGGGAGTATGCGATCGATTCCCTGAGCGTGGGCTTGCCCGAAACGTGCAGGACGATCGAGTCGAAACGGCGCTTCCCTTCCGTTGCGGCGATACCGTAAGGCAGATCAGGGCTGTATCGCGATACGGTATTGAGGCCGCCGAGGGCAACGGCCTCAGGGTCGTTCGCGCCGAGATAGGCGGTGCGCTCATTTTCAAGAGACGCGAGGACAATGCTACGGTCGACCTTGGCCTGGCCGTGCACGCCGTCGCCCGCATAGTAGCTTTCGCCATTCGGCAGGGGAAGGGTCGACCATTCCATCGCAAGCTTGTCGGCGAACTGAGCAGCGGTGATTCTGCCTTCCATGAAAGCATCGAGACCGCGTCCCTTCATCAGCGCCACGGCCATAGTGTCCTGCATATTGGCATCAAACAATTTGTCGCCGGCATCCATTTGATTTGCCAGTTCCTGCAGCGTTTCCATTTTGATGGAATACCGGCCGATGGCAGTAGCATCTGCGCCATTTGCCAGAGATCGTTTTTGCCATGCTATGACATCATTGACAGTCATAGTCGTCAGCGGCATTTCCCCGTTGCCGTAAGTCGTATTATATCCATGCTTCACGCCTTCGGCGCTGGCGATCAGGTCAAGGAAATTCCGTGGCGCATTGGCCATGTCCTGGGCGGAGGGAATTTCATCGGAATCCGAAGCGAGTTGAGTTTCATCATCGCTGGAAAACAAACCAGCGATTAATGTGCCTAAACTTTTAAACCAATTTTGATTTTCTAAACCAAGCCATTTGCCGACCATCGCCCAAAGAGCTGCAAATCCTGCGTTTTCAAGAGCAGTGTCGGCTGTATCTTCAACGTTTTCCCTGACTTCTTGAGCACGTTCCCTGGCTGCGCCTGCTCTTTGGCGAACTGCATCTGCTGCACGTTGTCCTAAATTTCGGAGAGGATGGGTATCCG